>NZ_JAUBOS010000001.1:221045-384353 GCF_036700365.1 Microcoleus sp. w2-18bC1 | reverse complement strand
GGAGTATAAGTAAACGAACCATCCTTATTCAATCCGAGAGTGCCATTGTTGGGATTTGTGACTAGAGTTGCCGTCCGCAAATCACCGTCCAAGTCGATGTCGTTGGCTAAAACTCCCTCACCAACAGCCACGTTCAGGACTTGACCGTGAAGGGTTTTGTAATTGTCAATTCCTGCAAACGGTGGATTATTTGTGACATTAATATTTGCTAAAATTGCTGGTGAAGTAGCAGCCCCATCGCTGACAGTGTAAGTAAAACTATCAGGTCCAAAGAATCCTGGATTGGGAGTATAAGTAAACGAACCATCCTTATTCAATCCGAGAGTGCCATTGTTGGGATTTGTGACTAGAGTTGCCGTCCGCAAATCACCGTCCAAGTCGATGTCGTTGGCTAAAACTCCCTCACCAACAGGCACATTCAGGACTTGACCGTGAAGGGTTTTGTAATTGTCAATTCCTGCAAACGGTGGATTATTTGTGACATTAATATTTGCTAAAATTGCTGGTGAAGTAGCAGCCCCATCGCTGACAGTGTAAGTAAAACTATCAGGTCCAAAGAATCCTGGATTGGGAGTATAAGTAAACGAACCATCCTTATTCAATCCGAGAGTGCCATTGTTGGGATTTGTGACTAGAGTTGCCGTCCGCAAATCACCGTCCAAGTCGATGTCGTTGGCTAAAACTCCCTCACCAACAGGCACATTCAGGACTTGACCGTGAAGGGTTTTGTAATTGTCAATTCCTGCAAACGGTGGATTATTTGTGACATTAATATTTGCTAAAATTGCTGGTGAAGTAGCAGCCCCATCGCTGACAGTGTAAGTAAAACTATCAGGTCCAAAGAATCCTGGATTGGGAGTATAAGTAAACGAACCATCCTTATTCAATCCGAGAGTGCCATTGTTGGGATTTGTGACTAGAGTTGCCGTCCGCAAATCACCGTCCAAGTCGATGTCGTTGGCTAAAACTCCCTCACCAACAGCCACGTTCAGGACTTGACCGTGAAGGGTTTTGTAATTGTCAATTACTGCAAACGGGAGATTATTATTTGTAACGTTAATCGTAACTGTTGCTGGTTGGACAGATGAATCTGTGCCGTCGCTAACATTATAGGTGAAGGTATCAGTGCCTACAAAGCCAGCTTTCGGAGTATAAGTGAAGTCGCCGGTGAGATTTAACTTGACTGTACCGTTGCTCGCGGTTGTAACTACCACGGCACTACGCGCGTCGCCGCTGTTGGCGTCGGTGTCGTTGCTTAAGACTCCCGCCCCAGAGACGCTGAGAACTTGGTCGTGCACGACGCTGTAGCTGCCGTCATCGACGGCCACCGGGAAATTATTAACCGAGATGGGGCCGAGAGTAAAACTCGCACTTGCTTGATCCGTGGCGTCCCCGAAAAATAGGAAGTTTGCCGTTTTGTAGGGGTTAAAGGGTAAAGCCGGCTGGCTGTTTGCCGGATCAAATGCCGTATAGTTCCGCAGCGGCTGATCTGTCAGGCCTGGTATTGCTGTTGGGCCGGCAAACAGGGTGTAAGTGTTGCCTTGAACTACCAATTTGTAGTCGGTAGCAGTGCTGATGTTAACAAGTGCATTTTGCCCGCGAGTAAACAGGGGAGTATCTTGTTGAGCAAAAATGCTTCCGTTGGCGCCGAGATTGCCGTTGGTGAAACCCAGTTCAATGCCGTTTTGACCGTCGCTGCTAATGGCGATGATGCTGAAACCGGCCCGATGGTTACTAATACTGTTTTCAGCGGTGACTGCAACTCGAAAAGAAACGCTGTAACCGTTGATGCGGTCAAGTGTGGGAAAAGTTGGACTAATTGGAGTAAATGTTGCTGGCGTCGGGGTCGGAGTTGCGGGAGTGTATCTGTAGTTGGTGTAGCCCGCATAGCCTGCATTGCTAGCAGGGAGACTCACGGTAGAAGTATTAATGCCCGTGTTGGGCGAGAACGCACCAGTGGCGAATGGAAGAGCAGCAGGTAGCTCTCCATAAGCTAATTGAGTACCCGCTGGTGTCCCGATACCGGGTGTTGGAGTAAGAAGACCAAAGTTACTTGCGCCGTCGTAGAGGGTGAGGCTGAACACAAATTGATAGGTGGCTATTGTTGCCGGGTCGATCGCCAACCCAGAGGACACCGCCCCCGTTGTATAATCTAGTTCCCAATCTCCGCCCATAGCCGAACTGCCGATCGGCGATCTAGAAGCAGCAATTTTTGCCTTGGTTAGCTGACTCAGTTGCTGCACAAAGTTAGCGCCCTCCTCCCCCGCCGCTACATCGCACCCGTACAGTAAAATCTCTCCACTGTCTGCCAGCGATCGCCACCAACGCTGCAATTGATTAGCATAAGTTTTTAAATTTGTCAAGTTTAGATCGATCGCGCCTAGCAGTAAACTCGCGGGGCGACCGTGGGAGATGATATGAATGCTTTTAATATTGCTGCGACTCGCTAGCGCTGCCGTGATTTGTTCTAGTCCATCCCGCGCTGCATCAAGGATAATTACTTCTGTCCCCGCTGCGATGCCGTTGTGGAGAGTTTGGCTGTCGGGAAGGGCAGAGTCGAGAAAGGCGATCGAACTTACAACTGAATTAATAAAATTTTGCACAATACACCTCTGGTTGGATGACCGTAGGAAAATTAAGATGTACAGAGCTTAGCAAATTCACACATTAAATGTCATGAATAAAATTCACAATCAAGACTGATATTAACTTTCCGTGAAGCTGCTACAGATTCATCTTGTAGAGGCGCGTTTAGCAAATAATTAATTTCAAAAACCGACAATCCCAGTACAAAAGTTGACCTTTTAGGGTTCGACTGCCAAAAGTTCTTGTGCAACCAATCCTTTCTGAATAGCGAGCACTGCTGCTTGAGTGCGATCGCGCACTTCCAACTTTTGCAAAATCGCGTGCACGTGAACCCGCACAGTCCCCGGAGCAATGTACAATATTTGTGCAATTTCCTGATTGCTTTTCCCCCCCGCAACTAAAGCCAAGATTTCCTGTTCTCGCTTCGTCAGCGGATTCTCCAAAACTTCTGATTTTGAACCAACTTTCACAGGTTCAGAATTAGCAAAAACCGCCCGAATTTCCCCAGTTGCCGCCTTATCCCACCACGAAGCACCAGCCGCTACCGATCGAATTGCCAAAACCAAAGTTTCCGCCGCAATTCCCTTGAGGCAATAGCCCTGAGCCCCCACACCAATCAATCTTTCAATTAAGGATTTTTGCGAATGAGAAGTTAAGATTAAAACGGGAATTGCTGGATGTCGCTGTTTAATTTGGCGACACGCTTCAATACCGCCAATTCCAGGCAAACCGACATCAAGAACCACCACATCTGGTAAGTGTTCCTGAGTCAATTCTACTGCGGTTTCGCCATCTTCAGCCTCGGCAATTACTTGCAAGCAACTTTCTTGTTGCAACCGCGTTTGCAGCCCCAACCGAAACAGTTCGTCGTCTTCAACTAGGAGAATTCGCAACGGATAAGCTGGTTTCATTTCTGTGGGATAGCAGGGAGTCGGAATCCAAATAAAGCACCGTGTGGCAATTTATTTTCTGCCCAAATTATACCGCCGTGGGCGTCAATAATTTGGCGAGATAAGTATAATCCTAATCCCGAACCTTTGGCTTGCCGATCGCTGTGTCCTTGATAAAAACGCTCGAACAAGTGGGGCAGTTCATCGGCGGTAATTCCCAACCCGCTATCGATAACTTTCACCACCTGATAACTCGCATAAGATTCCATAACAATTTCTACTTTACCGCCGCGAGGAGAATGGTTAATTCCGTTTGTTAGAAGATTAACAAAAACGCGCTGGAGTTGCACCGCATCGCCATTTACCCACAAAGAGCGACGGAAATCTGACTCTCCGTAACTCATACTAATGTAAACTCGGCGCGCCGCCGACAAATGGATGAGTGTTGCGATTACTTCTTCTGCCAAAGCTACTAAATTTACGGGCGCAAGTTGCAGTTTTAAACCTTCGGCATCGTTGCGGTAAACATCCAGCAGCGTTTCTACTAATTGTAGTGACATTTTGTGCGATCGCGCCATTGTTTCGAGAACTTTTTGCTGACTGGCGGTGACATTCCCAAATTTTGCTGACTGAAAAGCTTTAATAGTTTCGATCGCCCCCAGCATCGGCGTTTTTAAGTCGTGACTCAAAGTAGAGACAAAATCTTCTCGGATGCTTGCTAGCTGCTGCTGCGACTGCAACTCAGCTTTAGCGATCGCGATCGCCTCTTGGTACTGCTGGTTGCGATCGCTCAAATATCCCGTCACCCCTAAAGCCATGACTGCGATCGATCTATTTGCAACTGTGGCTAGGGCGATCGCTTCTCCGTAAGGAACAAACAAATTTAACAGCGTCAAAGCTACTGCTACCAGAGTAATTTGTAACTTACCCAACCGACTCAAGCGCGAATTTGCCAGTAAAATCGGCCCTGTGTACAAATACCCAAACAGATACTCCGACGGCGTAGTAAATTCCAGCACTACAACGATCGCAAATAAAATTGCGATCGACCACCTCCCCCGCAAATAATTATCTTGAATTGCCAGGTTGTCTGTGATTTTTAATAAGCTGTTTAACATTCTTTATCCATCCATTTTATATTTTATATTTACACTCTATTCTCTGCCTTATTCCTGCGGTTTCTCATCGCCAAAATTTGTCTCCTGTGACGCAACAACAGCGTTTAGATAACATCTATATCTGCAAGCATAGATACTGCTACATATTTAAACATTTGTCAGTCAGTGAAAATATATAGCAGCTAAGGGTAACGGGTAAACGGCAACTTATATCTGCGGGCTGATTATCAAAAATCCTAGTGGCAAGTATATTGATTTTTAAAAGCAGATTGCACTTTTAAGGAAGTATTGGCTCAGTTATGCTTGAAGGATTAATTCAAATCGCATTAACGCTAATCATGGTAGTAGCGATCGCCCCTATTTTTGGTAATTACATGGCGCGGGTGTACATGGGAGAACAAACCATTCTCGACCCCGCTATTAAACCTCTAGAACAACTCATCTATAAAGCCAGCAATATCCGGTCTATAGATTCGATGACAGGTTGGCAATATGCGCGATCGCTACTCTACAGCAATGCAGCAATGGGCATATTTGTTTTCCTAATTTTCATGCTTCAGGGAGTTTTGCCTTTAAATGCCACCAGCTTAACTGCCCCAACCTGGGATACTGCGCTGCACACAACTATTTCATTCCTCACAAATACCGACCAACAGCATTACTCCGGCGAGACAACATTTACTTATTTGTCCCAGTTAACCCTGGGATTTTTAATGTTTACCTCAGCAGCTACAGGTTTAGCAGTAGGCATTGCTTTTATCCGGGGCTTAACAGGTCGTCCATTGGGCAACTTTTACATAGATTTAATTCAATCAATCACCCGGATTCTGCTACCCCTTTCTTTAATAATTGCCTTACTGTTGCTGATGTCGGGAGTCCCAGAAACCATAGCCGGGCCGGCCGTTGCCCGTACATTAGAAGGCGGCACGCAAATAATTGCTCGCGGCCCAGTAGCTCACTTTGAAAGCATCAAACAACTAGGAGAAAATGGCGGCGGTTTTTTTGCCATTAACTCGGCTCACCCCTTTGAAAATCCCAACCCTTTTACCAACCTGCTCGAAACACTAGCAATGGTTTCTATACCAGCAGCGCTCATTCACACCTACGGCAGATTTGCAAACAACAAAAAGCAGGGATGGCTAATTTTTTGGATGGTGTTTGCCATCTATGTTTTCTTAATTGGCATTGCAGCGTTTGGCGAGTACGGTGGCAACCCTCAAATCAATAATTTACTGGGTTCGCAGCAGCCAAATTTAGAAGGAAAAGAAGTTAGATTTGGCTGGGCAGAGACTGCACTGTGGGCGGTGACTACCACTGGCACAATGTGCGGGGCTGTCAACGGAATGCACGATTCTTTAATGCCTCCCGGTGGTTTTGCTACTCTGTTTAATTTGTTTCTACAAATCGTTTGGGGCGGACAAGGAACGGGAACTGCTTACTTATTTATTTACTCAATTTTGAGCGTGTTTCTCACTGGCTTGATGGTGGGGAGAACGCCGGAATTTTTGGGACGCAAAATTGAAAAACGAGAAATAGTTTTAGCCAGCGTTGTTTTGTTAATTCACCCGATCGCAGTTTTAATCCCCGGTGCCATTTCTCTCGCCTTTACCGACAGTTTGAGCGGCATCAGCAACCCCGGATTTCACGGCATTTCCCAGGTGATGTACGAATACGCTTCGGCTGCAGCCAACAACGGTTCTGGCTTGGAAGGATTGGCCGACTCTCAACCCGCACCTACCGGACTTTGGTGGAATTTAAGCACCTGTTTCAGCCTGCTGTTGGGGCGCTACGTTCCGATTATTGCCCTGCTGCTTTTAGCCGACAGCATGACGAACAAACAACTGGTTCCCGAAACAACTGGCACTCTCAGAACCGATTCAGTTTTGTTCACCGGCGTCACCGCAGGAGTAATTATAATTCTGGGCGCGCTGACATTTTTCCCAGTTCTAGCTTTAGGGCCAATTGCCGAAGGATATGAAATTAGCAACGGCAAATTTGAACCCACACCGATAACTGCACCCACAACACCTTTAGCAACGCCTTCGCCTTTAGCAACGCCTTCGCCTTTAGCAACGCCTTCGCCTGAAGTGACAACCCCGACACCAAACAGCGGACAGTAGATGTAGATTGCATTAAGTAATGCAGCGACAATAAACTGCTGTTGCTGGCAACAATCCCAAATCCCTAATCCCAAATCCCTAATCCCAAATCTAAAATCTAAAATCTAAAATCTAAAATCGACATGGCTTCTTCCCCTACTCCAGATTCCCCAAAAAAACCTGCTAGAGGCTCTCGCGAGTCTCGCAAGCACACGCCGAAAGCAAATACAAAAGGTCTTTATCAAAGAGCTTTTAAACAAGCTTTTGTCAAGCTAAACCCGCGGGTGATGCTGAAAAATCCGGTGATGTTTGTGGTGTGGGTTGGCACAATTGTAACTGCATTATTAACCATTGACCCGACGCTGTTCGGCCCGGTTCCCGGCGAAAATCAGAGAGTTTTCAACGGTTTAGTCACGTTTATTTTGTTCTTCACTTTGGTATTTGCTAATTTTGCCGAAGCGGTGGCCGAAGGGCGCGGAAAAGCGCAAGCAGATGCCCTGCGATCGACCAAAGCTGACACAACAGCCCGCAAACTCCTACCAGACGGTTCAATTCAAGAAGTTAGTTCGACATCCCTGAGACGCGGCGACCAAATTAAAGTGATCGCAGGCGATGTCATTCCTGCCGACGGCGAAGTGATCGCAGGTGTCGCGTCGGTGGATGAATCTGCGATCACTGGCGAATCCGCGCCTGTGCTCAAGGAACCGGGTTCCGACATCGCCAGTTCCGTTACCGGGGGCACGCGCATCCTCTCCGACGAACTGACGCTGCGGGTGATGGCCGACCCCGGCAAGGGGTTTTTGGACAGGATGATCGCGCTGGTAGAGGGCGCAGAACGATCGAAAACGCCGAACGAGATCGCCCTGACGGTGCTGCTAGCGGTGCTGACGCTGGTGTTTTTGATTGTGGTTTCGACGATTCCGCCCGTGGGAAATTATGTGAAAACTCCCGTGGGCGTGGTGACGCTGATTTCGCTGCTGGTGGCGCTGATTCCAACAACCATTGGAGGTTTGCTGAGCGCGATCGGCATTGCGGGCATGGATCGCGTCGCTCAGTTTAACGTGATAGCGACCTCTGGACGCGCCGTGGAGGCTTGCGGCGACGTGAATACGCTGATTTTGGACAAAACGGGGACGATCACGCTGGGGAACCGTTTAGCCGAGGAGTTCATTCCGGTCAACGGTCACTCGCTGGAGGATGTTGCGAGTGTAGCCCTTGCTGCGAGTGTGTTTGACGATACTCCAGAGGGAAAGTCGATCGTCCGTTTGGCTCAGAATTGGGGCGTACAGGTGGATTTCGATCGCACCAACGCCACGGGGCTTGATTTTTCCGCAAAAACGCGGATGTCTGGCACGGATTTGCCCGATGGGACGGAGGTTCGCAAGGGTGCGGTTGATGCGGTGAAGGGTTTTGTGCGATCGCGCGGGGGCAATTTCGGCCCGGATCTCGATGCAGCTTACGAGCGAGTTTCGCGCTTGGGAGGCACACCTTTAGCTGTTTGTCAAGGCAGCGACACCTACGGCATTATCTATTTGAAAGATGTCATCAAACCGGGAATTCGCGATCGATTTGACCAACTGCGAAAAATGGGAATTCGCACCATTATGCTCACCGGAGATAACCGAATTACAGCATCAGTAATTGCCGATGAAGCAGGCGTTGACGACTTCATTGCCGAAGCAACTCCCGAAGACAAAATCGACGTAATTCGCAAGCAACAAGCCGAGGGTAAATTAGTCGCAATGACGGGAGACGGAACCAACGACGCACCCGCACTAGCTCAGGCAAACGTAGGACTCGCGATGAATTCTGGAACCCAAGCAGCGAAGGAAGCAGCGAACATGGTGGACTTAGATTCTGACCCCACAAAACTAATTGATTTAGTTACAATTGGCAAACAATTGCTGATTACTCGCGGCGCGCTGACCACATTTTCCCTAGCCAACGATATCGCTAAATATTTTGCAATTATTCCGGCAATATTTTCCCCTGTTGGCGCTTTGAACGTCATGGGTTTAGCCAGCGGTCAATCGGCGGTTTTGTCGGCATTAGTTTACAATGCTTTGATTATTCCCGCTTTGATTCCCCTAGCATTAACCGGGGTAAAATTTCGACCTTTGAGCGCCAACCAACTGTTGCAGCGGAACATTTTAATCTACGGATTGGGCGGGGCAGTCGCGCCGTTTATTGCCATCAAAATTATTGATGTTTTGATTACCGCCGTTGGGCTAGCATAGATCGGGAAAGCATGACAAGGATTTTGAGACGGATACACGGATTAATCTCGTTCCCCGGCTCTGCTGATGAACGCATATCCAGAGGCTCTGCGTCGATTTTTCCCAAAAAATAATCCAATAGAAAGACAGATATTTATTCCCAAAATAAGGAGAATTCATGAAACGGAATAATTGGCTGAATGATATTTGTCCCAGAGATTTCCAAGAAAACGTTGAGTTAGCACAAATGCTTTGGCAGCGCCACCCAATCCCGGTGCAGCTATTTCTAGTGATGTGTTTCAATGCTATAGTTGCCCCCGCTGTCTACGCTGCTGCAGGTGAAGATTTGACCCGAAAAGCTGTCTGGGGTTTAAGTCTCCTAGGTTTGGTGATTATCGCCCTTTCTATTTACTTGTTCGTAGTCATCTTTCAACCGGAAAGATTTTAGTCAATAATTAACCCTTAGCAAATAACCGATCGAGGTAATTTATGAGAGAAATAATTAGAGCCATTCGCCTTACCCTGGTTTTGTGGGGAATTACAGCTATTATTTACCCTTTAATCTTGCTAGTAATCGGCCAAATTGCCTTCAACTCCCAGGCAAACGGCAGCTTAATTACCAACCAAGGAGTTGTAGTTGGCTCTGCTTTAATCGGTCAGCCTTTCTCCTCAGAAAGATATTTTTGGGGTCGTCCCAGCACCACCAATTACAGCAGCTTTGCGACAGAAAATTACGATCCGACAAAGGAAGAAAATGTTAGTCAAAGAACAGGCGTTTCTGGTGCTAGCAACCTGGCTCCAAGTAACTCGGATTTGCTGAAGCGAGGTAATCAAAAAGAGGGTTTTCAAGGGGTGCAAGTTGAATTAGATCGCCTCAACAAAGCTGGTATCAAACCAACTGCTGATTTAGTCTACACCTCTGGTTCTAGCCTCGATCCGCACATTAGCGTAGAGGCAGCTCGATCGCAAATTCAGCGGATAGCAACAGTGCGATCGCTCAATCTTAATCAAGTAGAAATGTTGGTAGCCAAAAATACAGATGGTAGATTTATCGGCATTTTCGGTGAACCGGGAGTTAACGTCCTGAAACTAAATTTGGCTCTCGACCGTTTACAATAGTTTACAGTCAATAGTCAGTAGTCATTAGTCATTAGTCATTAGTTATTAGTTATTAGTAGCAACAAACAACCGCCAACTGACAACAGACAACAGACAACTGACAATCGCCAACAGACAACTGACAACTGACAACTGACAATCGCCAACTGACAACTCACTACTCAGCTATGATTCACTCTAGCGAAATTACCAACAATCCAGACGCGGTTTACGCCCAACCAAACCGCACTTACGATCGCACCACCCGCCGGGGAAAGCACAAAATATTTATCGGCATGGCCCCCGGTGTCGGCAAAACGTTCCGAATGCTGGAAGAAGGACACAGGCTCAAATCTGAAGGCATTGATGTGGTAATTGGACTGTTAGAAACTCACGGTCGGAAAGAAACAGCAGCTAAAGCAGAAGGATTGGAAGTAGTACCCAAAAAACAAATGCGGCGCGGCGAAAAAATGCTCACCGAAATGGATACAGATGCTGTCATCGAACGCCGTCCTCAATTAGCATTAATAGACGAACTGGCTCATACAAACATTCCGGGTTCTCTGAGAGAAAAACGATATCAAGATGTCGAACAAATTCTCAAGGCTGGAATTGATGTTTTCTCCACCCTCAACATTCAGCACATAGAAAGTCTCAACGATTTAGTAGCTCGAATTACCGGAGTTGTAGTGCGAGAGCGAGTACCCGATCGCGTCCTCGAAGATGCTGACGAAATAGTCGTTGTCGATGTCACGCCAGAAACTTTAGAAGAAAGGTTGCTTGAAGGCAAAATTTATGCTCCCGAAAAAATTGAACAATCTTTAGAAAACTTTTTTCAGCGCCGTCATTTAATCGCTTTGCGAGAACTCGCCCTGCGAGAAGTCGCAGACAATGTGGAAGACGACGCAGCAACTTTAAAAGGTCAATCTTGCAACATTCACGAACGAGTTTTAGTGTGCATCTCGACTTATCCGAATTCTTTGCAACTGCTGCGGCGGGGCGCGAGGATTGCTAGCTATATGAATGCCCCATTTTATGCTGTGTTTGTCAACGATCCAGACCGATTTTTAACAAAAGCAGAAAGCTTGCACGTTGAAACTTGTGAGAAACTCTGTCAAGAATTTAAGGGGCAGTTTTTGCGGGTAAACGGCACTAATATAGCCAAAGCAATTTCGGAGGTAGCGAAACAGTATCGCATTACTCAAATTGTGATCGGCGAAAGCCAGCAATCCCGCTGGAAATTGCTGCTGCGGGGTTCTTTGACTCAACAGTTAGTGCGATCGCTCAAACACGTAGATTTGCACATCATCGCTACTGAAAAAAGTCAGTAGTCATTAGTTATTAGTCAGTAGTTGTGAGTTGTTAGTTATTTTGCAGAAAAACTGCAACTTTTGGAGGATAGGTGAATCTAGCGGGTGGTGGATGCTGCAGAAGCTTTTATCTGTCAAGATTGCACTTGGTAAACCTGATTAAAAGTGCGATCGCTATGGTGGATGATTACATTCTCAACTTGCTAGTTATTGGCATCCTCCTGCTTACCGTTACCTTGGGTTCCGGCTGGATTTCGCGATTGCCTGTATCTTATGCCTTAATTTATCTCATTGTCGGTATCGGATTGGGGCCCTACGGCATCAAGCTGATTGACTTGCGTCCCGAAGCTGAATTTTTAGAAAGACTTACAGAATTTGTAGTTATTGTTTCTCTGTTCAGTTGCGGCTTAAAAATGAATCGCCCACTGCAACTTTGGGCCTGGAATTCCACAGCGCGGCTGATCGGTTTTTTAATGCCAATTTCGATTTTTGCTGTTGCTGCGATCGGTCATTGGTTTGTGAAATTAGATTGGGGCCCGGCGATTTTACTGGGAGCAATTCTCGCTCCCACCGATCCAGTTTTAGCCTCAGAAGTTCAGTTAGCTCATCTAGACGATCACGATGAATTGCGCTTTGGTTTAACATCGGAAGGCGGTTTGAACGATGCTTTAGCTTTTCCCTTTGTTTATTTCGGAATTTATGCACTAAAAGATAACAACTGGCCGAACTGGTTTTCGCAGTGGGTAGCAGTTGACTTGATTTGGGCGATCGCCGCAGGTATCGTTATGGGAATTTTAGTAGCTAAAGCCGTCACCTGGGTCGATCGCCAACTCCAACACTATAGACCGGCCGATCAATTAATGGAAGATTTCATTGCTCTCAGCACAATTCTGCTTACATATTCCCTCACAGAAGTAGTCAACGGCTACGGATTTCTCGCAGTTTTTGTAGCAGGAATTGTGGTGCAGCGGAGTTACCGCAACCCAGAAAAGCCGCTTTCCCAACTGCACTTTACCGAGCGCATAGAAAAGTTAATGGAAGTAGCAACTATTTTACTATTAGGTTCACTTTTGCGCCTAGAACCTATGTTGGCATATGGAGGTTACTCCCTCTTAGTAGCTGGATTGTTAATTTTTTTAATCCGGCCTGTGGGAGCTTGGATTAGTACGATCGGCAGTCCTTTGCACCCAGCCAACCGCTGGCTTTACGGTTGGTTCGGCATTCGTGGTGTCGGTTCTATCTATTATCTTACATATGCTTTGGGTAAAGGTTTGAAAGGCGAAACGGCAGAAAAAATTGCCTGGATTACCTTTTCAACCATCGTACTTTCTGTGATTCTGCACGGCATTACTTCTACCCCGTTAATGAACTGGTACGAGCGCCGAATCAAACCTGACGTACCAGATTTAATTTAATTCAGTCACTAACCTCATATAGATTGTATGCCATATTTGTAGGGACACGGCAGTGCCGTGTCCTTACCCGGCTCAGCGAATTTCACGAAATACTCTAAACTGGTTTGACACCAATTAATAAAGCGAGTTCCCGCCACTTCCAATAACAATCTGCATCGGTAAAACCAAGTTCTCTAAACCAGCGCAATTGCGTTTCGACATCTAGCAATTTATTAGATGGATCGTCTGGCGAATCGCTAATACCGATCGCCTCTCGAAATTTATCATGCAAAGCGGGAGTTGGTGATGCTACGTGCTCCAAATTGCCAAAAATGCCTCCCGGTTCCAAAAGCTCGAAAATCTCGGTGTAAAGCGAACGTTTGCGATCGTCTGCTACATGATGAATCGCAAAACTAGAAACAACCGCATCAAACTTGCCCAAATCCGCCGGTAGCGATTCGTCAAAATTGTGTTCGATTACCGTGACATTCTGGTCATCAGCAAAGCGAATTCTGGTTTTTTCCAGCATTGTCGGCGAAAAGTCGATCGCCACACATTCCACATTTGGTCGATCGCACTTAAGCAGACCCAGCAACCGCCCGTCTCCCGTACCCACATCCAGAATTCGCTTAACATTTTTCGGCACTTCCTCCAACAAAACCGCTTCACCTTCAGTGCGGTGAGGAATTCCATCAGCTTTAGCAAGATACCACAAAGCGTGTTCCGCCGAAGTCCAAAGATTCACTTGACTCATAAATTCTCAACTCTCATAAACTTCGCCATTTTTGTGAGTAAAAATCCAACCATTATCCGTAGCTTTGGCAATTAAATCATCATCGGGATATTCGGCACTATCTCCCGGAGTGCGATCGCCCATTTCCAGATAAACAACATCTGCATTGCTGCGGTTGACTAAATGATGCCCATCTGAATCACCCGCGCGAAAACCCGCAGCCATACCCGGTTTCAGCACCTGCTCTCCCGAATTTGCAATCAGAGTAACTTCCCCTTCCAGAACATAGATTAACTCATCTTGACGAGTGTGCCAATGCCTGAGAGCAGAACAACTTCCCGGCGCAAGTCTCACCAAATTCACCCCAAAATTCTGCAACCCGGCAGCATCGCCCAAGCGTTTTTTAACTCTCCCCGCAACAGCAGATTGGAATTGCTGAGGGTACTTAGAACCCGTAATTTCCGGCACGTTTTTAGGGTCAATAATCATATAACAAAGCTGACCGCAGTTGTGAGTTTTTTCTTCTTTCTCTTGCTTGGCGTCCTAGGGTTTACGCGCGGCTTCGCCTAACGCGCCTTCGCGGTTCGTTTTTCGGTTTTTATTATTACAAAACACGCTTAAATTCAAGATAAATACAATTTTATAGCACTTACCAGATCCCCGCCACTCTCGCCTCCCACCTCCGACAGTTCCCCCAACTCATTAAGAATGTGTTATAAATATTGAGATTCATTAAGAAATATTGCTCAAATGCTCGTTTCCCCCTCCGGCGTCAGCAAACTCAAAGAATCTTTAAAAGAAAAAGTATTCTTTGGGAATGAGCCAACCCCCGAACTCATAGCCATCTTACTGATTTACTTCGTCCAAGGCATTCTCGGACTAGCCCGCTTAGCCGTCAGCTTCTTTCTCAAAGACGAACTCGGCATGAGTCCGGCAGAAGTCTCGGCCATGCTGGGCGTCGTAGCCCTGCCTTGGATTATCAAACCCGTGTTCGGGTTCATGTCCGACGGCTTGCCGATATTCGGCTACCGCAGACGCCCTTACATCGTCCTCTCCGGGCTGCTGGGAACCTTAGCATGGGTGAGCCTCGCAACAATTGTACACACACCGCTGGCAGCTACAGGCGCGATCGCCCTGAGTTCCCTCTCCCTCGCCGTCAGCGACGTAATCGCCGACTCCCTGGTAGTCGAAAGGGCCAGAAAAGAATCAGTTACCGACGCCGGTTCCCTGCAATCCTTGTCTTGGGGCGCAGCTGCCCTCGGCGGACTAATTACCGCCTACCTCAGCGGTTCCCTGCTGCAACACTTCAGCACCCACACTATCTTTTTAATCACTGCATCTTTCCCGCTAATTGTATCAGCAACAGCTTGGTTAATTGCCGAAGAAAAAACCGACAAAAGAACCGACTTTGATACAGTCAAAGACCAATTCAAACAACTACGGCAAGCTGTTACCCAAAAAACAATTTGGCTGCCCACAGCCTTTCTCTTCCTTTGGCAAGCCACCCCAAGCTCAGACTCCGCCTTCTTCTTTTTCACCACCAACGAATTAGGCTTTCAACCAGAATTTCTCGGCCGAGTGCGCCTCGTTACCAGCATTGCCGCCCTCGCCGGGATCTGGCTGTTTCAACGCTTCCTCAAAACAGTTCCATTTCGAGTAATTTTTGGCTGGTCAACCGTCCTTGCGGCTGTTTTGGGCATGACTACTTTATTATTAGTAACTCATGCCAACAGAGCTTTAGGAATTGACGATCAATGGTTCAGCATCGGAGACAGCCTGATCCTGACAGTAATCGGACAAATTGCTTATATGCCGGTGCTCGTACTCTCCGCCAGATTGTGTCCCCCAGGCGTCGAAGCAACTTTATTTGCCGTGTTGATGTCAGTCACCAACTTAGCAGGACTTATTTCCCACGAAGGCGGCGCACTTTTGACCCACTTGCTAGGAATTACCGATCGCAATTTCGATAACCTCTGGCTGCTAATTGTCATCACAAACCTCTCCACACTTCTGCCCCTACCCTTCTTAAATTGGCTGCCCGCCGATAGTACAGAAAGCGCCGATCCAAATTCTCAAAAGTCTCTTCCCGTATTAGAACCAGAAATCGGCAGTTCCAAGCCAGGCGGACAGCATTTCATGCCCGAATACTTTCCCGACTTAGTACCCACAGTAAGGTCACAAAGCCGCACCGCAGACAGCAAATAAACGCAGGCACACACGGATTTTGACACGGATACACGGATGAATTTAACTGTGTTTCCCAATTCTCCGATTTTCCTTCTCTCTGCGCCCTCTGTGTTCTCTGCGGTTAAATCAATAAAAGCTTATTCTACCAATGCCAAACTTACAGATTTCTCAACCTCAAACCGCAGTTCAAAACGTATCATACGATCGCACAGACTGGCAGCGCGGGTACGAATCCCAACCCAACGAATCCGACTACTGGATTGACGACATAGAAGGCGAAATCCCCGCCGACTTGCAAGGCACATTCTTTCGCAACGGGCCCGGATTATTAGAGGTCAACGGCCAACGCATCCACCACCCGTTTGACGGTGACGGGATGGTTTGTGCGATCGCAATATCCGAAGGCCGCGCCCATTTCCGCAACCGATTCGTCCGCACAGAAGGCTATCTCGCCGAACAAGAAGCCGGAAAAATTCTCCACCGAGGCGTTTTCGGCACACAGAAACCAGGGGGTTGGCTAGCCAACATCTTTGATGTCAAAATCAAAAACATTGCCAACACCAACATCATTTATTGGGGCGACAAACTGCTAGCACTTTGGGAAGCCGCACAGCCCTACAGACTCGACCCCCGCACCCTAGAAACACTCGGCTTAGATACTCTAGACGGCATCTTGGAACCCGGTGAAGCCTTCGCCGCCCACCCCAGAATTGAAAAAGGGAAAAATGGCAAAGGAGACAGATTAATCAACTTTTCCGTCAAACCAGGTTTGTCGAGTACAATTACCATTTACGAACTCGACGAAAGCGGCAAACTTTTGCAGCGTCACGCCCATGCAATACCGGGTTTTGCCTTCCTGCACGACATGGTAATTACCCCGAATTACTGCATATTCTTCCAAAATCCCGTCAGCTTCAATCCGCTGCTTTTCGTGTTAGGATTTCGGAGTGCCGCCCAGTGTATTCAATTTTCGCCAAACAAGCCAACGCAAGCAATTTTAATTCCCCGCAACGGCACTGACGAGGTAAAGATATTAGAAACTGAACCTTGTTTTGTCTTCCACCACTGCAACGCATGGGAAGAAGGAGACGAAGTTTTTGTTGACTCAGTTTGTTATGAATCGTTTCCAAATGTAGAAGAGGACGGCGATTTTCGCGAGGTTGATTTTGACAGCGTTCCAGCGGGCGAATTGTGGCGGTTTAAGTTAAATTTGCAAGACAAAACCGTGCAGCATCAAGTTGTTGAAACTCGGTGCTGCGAGTTTCCAACTCTGCATCCCAATAATGTCGGACAACCTTACCGATATCTTTATATCGGTGCTGCTGATGCTCCCACTGGGAATGCTCCTTTGCAAGCTATCCTCAAAATTGATTTTGTGACTGGTGAAAGGCAAATTTGGAGTGCGGCGCCGCGCGGTTTTGCGGGGGAACCGGTGTTTGTTACCCGTCCCGATGCTGTTGCCGAGGATGACGGCTGGCTGCTGGTTTTAATGTATGATGCAGCTAATCATCGATCGACCTTAGTGATTTTAGATGCTCGCGACATCACCAAAGGACCCCTAGCGCGCTTGCATTTAAAACAGCACATTCCCTACGGCTTGCACGGAAGTTTCACGCCAAATGTATTGCTTCCTATCGGTTCGTAGTTCGGGTACTATGGGCGGGCAGAATGCCCACCCCACAAAAAAGAAAATTGAACTCTTGTGGAACAGGCATCTTGCCTGTTCCTAAACAAGTAATTGAGAATGCTCTAATATCTCACTTTTAACCGAATTTAGCTATGAGCCAGGGGTTTACACCCCTGGCTGACTGACTGCGGAGAGTGCGGGAAATACTAACAACAATTTACACAGAAAAATCCATAGTAAATGCAAACAGTCAACAAATTTAATCTAAAAAAAATACTTATTTTAATTTGCAGTCTGGTCGCAATTTTGGCAATCATCTTATCTATTTATTCTCACAATGCTAACGCTCAAGAGCCTTATAATCCCTCTCCAGAAAGCACTGTAGCGTCCAAAGGCTTGGTTGAGGTCAAAATGACATTAATTGCCGTTGATCCCATTAAAAACGAACTAGAAGCCCGCTTGCAGTTTGAACTCAAAGGTATCTATAAAAAAGGGCCAACTTACCCGGCGCAAGACTTGTTAATGACAGTTAACGGCGCAAACGTACAAGATTCGGAAATTACCTTTAAAGAAGGCAAACCGATGATTGTCCCTGCATTGAAGTTTAACTTAGTCAAAGGAAAAATTAACAATTACCCATTTGACAGGCACATTGCTAAAGTAGCTATTTCGATTGACCCGCTGCCTTCAATTGGTAAAAAGTTTGCTCCCTTTGAACTGAATCCCGTGCCGCTGGAATTTAATTTTCATGCCGATGTTCCCGGTTTCGACATCAGCTATAAGCCGATGGAAGAGAATTCATCTATCTTTATTTATATCGATGTTTCTGCCACTCGATCGCTGCCGGTGAAATTCTTTGCGTTAGTAATAATTGTGATCATGTGGGTGCTGTCAATTATGGCGCTTTTGCTAGCATTGAAAGTGATGAAATCAGGCAAGTTGCCGGAAGTGGGAATGTTGAGTTGGACTGCTGTCATGCTGTTTGCTTTTCCAGCGATTCGCAACGCTCAACCGGGGGTGCCTCCCGTGGGAACTGCCAGCGATTTCCTTTCCTTTTTTTGGACGGAAATTATAGTTGTGGTGGCGTTGGTGATTATCGGTAGCTGTTGGTTAAAGCGGTATCATCCGCCGATTGAATGATTTTAGATTTTAGATTTTATATGGGAATAATTTACCCCCGATATAAATCAGGGGGCTTGTAGCTTTGATACTTTCACTTAACAGCCAACAGTCAACTGTTAACTACATTCAAAAATTCAATTTTTGACTTCCAAATTCTCAATATCCTTTGCGGGTACGCCCAAACCGCGCAAGATAGTAAAACCCATAATTCGATATCCCGATTGATTTGGGTGCACTCCATCTGCCGCCAACAAATTCAGAGTCTTGCCCGCGTGCTTTTGATACGTGCCGATAACTTCCCGAAAAGGCGCATTCAAATCAATAAACAAGCACTGATTCTCTAACGCAATTTCTCGCATCGCGGCAACATACTGTTGCAACCTGCGATTTTCTGGGCCGTCGATACTTTCCCCTATCAGAGTAGGAGAAAGCAGTACAAGTCTAATTCCTGCGGCTTTTGCGGCCAGCACCATTTGAGTTATTTTCTCCCGATATTCTGCCACTTGCACTCCTGCGGACCAGTTGCCTTCCGGATAAAACTGATTGTTTGGGAAGTCGAAGAAAGCGTTCCAAACGTCGTTTACTCCGACATTAATCATCACTAAACCTGGCTTTTGATCGATCGCATCTTTCTGGAAGCGCGCTTGCATATCAGTCGATTTGTTACCGCCGATCCCGGCGTTGATGATTTCGATTTTGCGATCGGGATAAAGGGCATTCAGATAGCGTTCCAGCAGCCAAACGTAACCTCCGGGGTATTTCCCCGCCTCGGTGATGCTGTCGCCCACTATCACAATTTTGCGCTTGCCGGTGAGCAAGTTCTGGATTTCTGGTGCCGGCGTTGCTTGGGATACGGATTCTTTAAACACTGGAATTAAGGAGTGAGGAAGGTTGAAGGCGATAACAGCAGCAATTACGGCAATGGCAAGTCGAATTAAAAATTGCCTCAGCCGGGGTTTGGGACGGGGCGATAGCGCATTGGGAGACATTACGCAGATTCCTATTAAAACTCTAACTATTTATGTCTGCAATAATATTATCCATTTCAGGGGTTTTTGTCACTTATTTCAATAACTCAGTCATGGACTAACAAAAACCTGGTTTGGACGCCACATCCTAAGTTATAAGCCTTAAGGCAGAAACCTGGTTGTTGACCCCGCCTGCGTAAGCTAGACAGGTGAAATTACTGAGGTTTTTGTTGCCCCGATCAGTCCGTGTAATTGCCATCACAAAAAAGTTCGCCCAATGTCACATGATTTCTGCTACTTACGGCACAACTTTAGCAGGTGTTCGCGGTTTATAATATTATTGATTAGTTCAGGAAACAACTTTTCATGTGAGGTTAAAGCAATGGTAGCAAATTCAAATTTTTTATATCCTCAAAATCGCTATTACGGTGAGGTAAAACCAGAGAATTTGGTATTTAATGCGAATTTACAAGAGTTTTCTCAGCGAGTGGGTTACATCAGTTCCTTGACATCTAACGGTAAAATCTCTGTGGAACAGGCATTTACTCAGATCCAAACACTGTGGGAACAGGTGGAAAAGTCGAAAAAGCAGTTGGGAATTGGCGAAAATCCATTTTCAGCTTGAATAATTAGCGGTTGGCTTGGAAGTTGAGTGACGCGCCATTGATGCCGATCGATTATTCCACAGCTTAAGATGAAAAAGTAGCTAGTGCCGCTCGACCTTTTTGCCTATGAGTTCCGATTTAGTACCCCTCCTTCCCAAAGTATCCGTCGGCCGCCGCGCCGCGGCCCTCTGCATCGACGGAATCGCTGTTTGGCTGCCCAGTTTGCTTCTGGGCAATAATGCGATCGTCCAAACCATATTTTTTGTTTTGCTGTGGCTGATCATGCGCGTAGCCATCGTCAGGAAAAACCAAGGTCAAAGTCTGGGGCGCTGGGCCTTGGACATGAAAATTGCCGATACAAGATTCCAACGGACTCCCGGATTCCAAGAACTGTGCAAGCGCGAAGCCTTACTGGGCTTTTGCGCCGCCTTAGCCTTCGCAGGTATAGCTGGGCTCACATCTACCAACGCTGCCGTCCTGCTGCTGATGCTGCCCCTGGCGATCGACTGTAGCGTTGCCCTCACCTCCGCCGAAAGGTTTCCCCAAGCTTTCCACGATCGCATCGGGGGGACGATGGTCGTCGGAACCCGCCGCGGCTACTCCCTCGACATCAAAGTTAGAAGATTGCTTGACCAAGTGCAGAGCAATGTGAGAAGATAATAAATTGTGTTTAAATTAGTCGAAATTTATTTAGAATTATGGCTAAAGGCGTCCGCATCATAATTACTCTAGAGTGTACTGAGTGCCGTACTAACGTAAGCAAACGCTCAAAAGGCGTGTCTCGGTACACCACCACCAAGAACCGTCGCAACACGACGGCGCGGCTGGAACTCAAAAAGTTCTGCCCCCATTGCAACAGCCACACTGCCCACAAAGAGATCAAGTAGATCAGTGGTCAGTTGTCAATGGTCAGTTGTCAGTTGTCAGTTGTTATTGGTCAACAGACAACAGTTAACAGACAACAGTCAACAGTCAACAGACAACAGTCAACAGTCAACAGACAACAGTCAACAGTCAACAGACAACAGTCAACAGTCAACAGTCAACAGTCAACAGTCAAAAAACAACAAACCATGACTTACTTTCGCCGGCGCGTTTCGCCCATCAAACCAGGAGACCCGATCGACTACAAAGATGTCGATTTGCTCAAAAAATACGTCACAGAACGCGGTAAAATCTTGCCCCGCCGGATTACCGGTTTGACTGCCAAACAGCAGCGAGACCTGACCAGAAGCATCAAAAGAGCAAGAATTGTAGCTTTGATGCCCTTCGTAAACCAAGAAGGTTAACAGGATTTGGGATTTTGGGTTTTAGATTTTGGACTGGGAATAAGGCTTGCGCGAAAACAACGTCTTTCTGTCATTAAGAGTGCAGCAAGAATGCAGCGAAATAATCGCGAAATAGGGTTAAGAGTCGCCGCAGCGCAAGTCTTAATCACAAGTCAAAAGTTAAAAAAGAAGCAAGAAGAAAGAACAACTTTTTAGATTTTAACTTTCACAATTGACCAGAAAAATTGCCAATATCCAAAATCTAAAATCGCAAGCTCGAAACTCGATAAGTGGCTACTGTAAAAATCCAAAATCTCAAATATAAAGCTGGCAAGTGGAGAAGGGAACGTTAGTAGAATTTAGAGTGCACGGCGACCGCCGTCTGGCAGTTGCCGATCGCCCCGACGGCAAGAAAAACTGGGTGGTGGTAGACGAAAACGGTCAACCGCACAGCATACCGCCCAAACAAATCAGCTACGAAGTAGTCGGAGAAACTTACAAACCCTCCGATATTCCCAAATTTCTCAAAGAAGTAGAAGCATACTCAGATCCGTCGAGTTTGGAAGTCGCTTGGGAACTTTTAGTCGGTGACGGAGAAACAGCAGATCCCGAATCCCTGGCAAAGCTGTTATTTTCTGAGAGTAGTGCGGCCCAGTGTTACGCGGCTTACTGTTTGCTATCAACAGACAAACTGTATTTTAAACAAAAGGGCGATCGCTACGAACCGCGATCGGCAGCCCAAGTAGCCGAAATCAAACACCAGCAAGAAGTAGAACAGCAGCGACACCAAGAATCCCAAGGATTTTGGGATCGAGTCAAACAGCGGCTGGCAGGGGAAAATGTAGATTGGGAAAATAGCGATCGAACTCGCCTCGACGCCCTAGAACGCTTTGCCCTCCTCGGAGAAGAAGCAACGCACCGCACCCCAGCCTTAGAAACTTTAGCCAGCTTACAACGATCCGAAAACCCCGAAGCAGCATTTGGCCTCCTAGTCGAGCTCGGCCTCTGGAGTACCCACGAAAACCTGTTTTTGCGGCGCAGCCAAATTCCCCTACAATTCTCCGCAAAGGTATTAGAAGTGGCCCAACGCTGCCTAGAAAATCCCCCAACCGACTCGGACACAAATCGTGTCGATTTAACTCACCTCAAGGTTTACACGATCGACGACGAAAGCACCACCGAAATCGACGACGGCCTCAGCTTAGAATTCCTCGAAAACGGCCAGCAGCGGATCTGGATACACATCGCCGATCCCACCCGCTTGCTTTCCCCCGGAGACGAACTCGACCTCGAAGCCAGAAAGCGCACCACTACGGTTTACCTGCCCACGGGAATGATCCCCATGTTTCCCCCAGCTTTGGCAACCGGGCCGATGAGTTTAATTCAAGGCAAAGAGTGCAGCGCGCTCAGCTTCAGCGTCACCTTAGACGAAATCGGCGCGGCTCAAGATTACAGCATCCACATCAGCACCATAAAACCCACCTACCGCTTGACCTACGATGACGTAGATGAAATGCTGGAGTTGGGAATCGAAGCAGAACCGGAAATAGCAGCGATCGCCTCTGCAGCAAAACTGCGCCAAAAATGGCGGGAAGCCCAAGGCGCAATCAGCATTTTCATGCCAGAATCCGTCATCAAAGTCAACGGCGACGACATCAAAATCCACGTCATCGACGACTCCACAGCCCGGATGCTAGTAGCCGAAATGATGATTTTAGCAGGCGAACTCGCCGCCCGCTACGGTCAAACTCACAGCCTGCCCATACCCTACCGCTATCAGCCGCAGCCCGAACTTCCTCCCGATGAAGAACTGCTAGCCGTTCCCGCAGGCCCCGCCCGCGCTTGCGCTGTGCGTCGGTGTATGCCCCGCAGCGAAATGGGCCTCACCCCCGGACGCCACGCCGGCTTGGGTTTGGAATTATACACTCAAGTTACTTCCCCGATCCGCCGCTATACCGATTTGCTGACTCACTTCCAAATCAAAGCCCACCTGCGGGGCGAACCCCTACCTTTTACTGCTGAAGAAATACAGGACATTGTGATGTGTCTCGGCACCGCAGTTAAAGAAGCATCCACCGTAGAACGCCAAACAAACCGCTATTGGGGATTGGAATATTTGCGGCGCAACCCCGATGAAGTTTGGGAAGCTTTAATGCTGCGCTGGCTGAGGGAAGACAGCAATCTCGGATTGATTTTATTGGAAGATTTGGGTTTAGAATTGGCAATGCGATTTGGTCGATCGGTCGCCATAGGCGATCGGCTAGAAGTCAAAGTCACCCACTGCGATCCGCGATCGGATGTCATTAACTTCCAAGAAATGATCTTTGAAGCCGCACAATAGGATTTGAGATTTGAGATTTTAGACTGCAAAAATCTGCGTTGAAGGCTGAAACTGAGGATAAATCTCGTTTTTAGTCGAGTTTCCGACCGAAAGCATCCAGGATACAAGCCCCCGGCTTCATTCCTGGAGAAATAAAAAACCTGTATCCGATGAAAATTGCTCCCCGAACTTATCCGTGGGGTCAATTCTAAAATCTAAAATCTAAAATCTAAAATCTAAAATCTAAAATCGATTGACCCCCTCGCATCCCCCTTGTCAAGGACAGGGGGGTAAAAAAGATGATGGTTTCATATCTAGTCCTGTAAAATAATCGTAATTCTGGTCAAGGCGAGTTCACCCCCGATCTGTAATATAAGCCAGAAATCCTCTAAACCCGCCCCGACCAAAATATTGGGGTCGATCGACTGGACATGATATTCAATTCAAGACGGGTAATACTTTTGACGTTAAATTGACACGCTTTGCTATCTCCTCTCTTCCTCCGTGTCCTCTGTGTCCTCTGCGGTTAATAAAAAAACTTCAGCATCATAAAAATTGGAAAATTTTACCGCAGCCTAGTAATCTTAAATTTAAAATTTAAAATCGCAAAATGCCCAATTCAATTAGCCAAGTTCAGCCGCCGCTGGAATTCATACCCCCAGCCTACAACCCGCTAGTGGTGCAAGGTTGTAAGCAAATTTTCCCGTGGTGGCTGCGATTTCGGACGAGTATCAGCCACGTTCAAGCCGAAAACGTCGAAACCCTCGCCGAACTATTCCACCAATTTCAAAATCAGAAAGTTCGCTTCTTGCTAGCCTTCCGCCATCCCAACTCAGACGATCCCTACTGTTTGGGACAACTAATTTGGAAACTCGTTCCAGAGGCAGCGCGCGCCAAAGGCATTCCCCTGCAATTCCCGGTACATTCCCACTTTATCTATGATCGCGGCATTCCCCTGTGGGCCGGTGCAGGAGTCGGCTGGTTGTATTCCCAACTCGGTGGCACTCCGATTGTTCGCGGCAAGATCGATCGTGCCGGATTGCGATCGGCCCGCAATTTATTTGCCAACAGCCAATTCCCGATCGCCGCCGCCCCAGAAGGCGCTACCAACGGTCACAATGAAATAGTTAGCCCCCTCGAACCGGGAATAGCTCAAATGGGCTTCTGGTGCGTTGAAGATTTGCTGAAAGCCGGACGCACTGAAAAAGTTGTAATTGTGCCGATCGGCATTCAATACCGCTATATCAACCCACCTTGGCAACCCCTAGAAAAACTTTTAACTCAATTAGAAATTGATTGCGGACTGCCACCATTAGATCGCACCGAAATCGAAAATTTAAATACTGCAAATTCCGATCCCGAAAACCACAATCACAAATTCCAATATTTGCGCCTGATTCGACTGGGCAGCCATTTGCTAGCAGTAATGGAAGAATTTTACAGCCGTTTTTATCATAAAACTTTACTGCCTGAAACATCTATTTTGACATCATTATCGCTACCAGAAAAAATGGGAAATGATTCGGGCAATGAAGTAATGATAGCTCGACTGAAAGCTTTGTTAGACGTGGGTTTGCAAGTAGCAGAAGAATATTTTAACTTAAAGCCCAAAGGCAGTTTAATAGATCGCTGCCGCCGTCTGGAACAAGCAGGCTGGGAGTATATTTATCGAGAAGATATCAAAGATATTGCAGCACTTTCTCCCTTAGAAAGAGGATTAGCCGATCGCCTCGCTGAAGAAGCAAGTCTTCGGATGTGGCACATGAGACTTGTAGAAAGTTTCGTGTCCGTCACGGGCAGGTACGTCGAAGAACAACTGACAGCAGAACGTTTGGCAGAAACAACTTTACTGCTGTGGGACGTACTGGCTCGCATCAAAGGGGGAAATCCTTTCGGTCGCCCCAAGTTGGGCAAACAGCAAGTACAAATGACCGTGGGCGAACCCATATCAGTGAGCGATCGTTGGGATCGATATCAAACCAGCCGCAGGTTAGCAGTTGCCGAACTCACTCAAGACTTACAATCAGCTTTAGAAGCAATGATTAAATCTTAATTACTCAGATAAACAAGAGCTTCTAGGGAAGAAGGAATATATATGTTTATTCACTACGTTTTTTTTGGTGAATTATAAACAAATTGTTATAGACTTTTGGAAGAGGTCTAATGAACCGCAAACCCTCGCTCGACAATGAACCAATAAAAATTAGCGATGACTAACAAACCTATCGATTTGTCTACTAACTCAATTAAGGTAAAACTGCTAAATAATTTAGCGCAGGAATTGCTCACACCACTCACTTCTGTCCTCGGCATGGCAAGCGTGTTGAAACAAGAAATTTATGGCCCCTTAACGAGCAAGCAAAAAGAATATATTGACGTAATCCAAGACAGCAGCCGCTCTTTGCGATCGCTAGTTGAAGAAATTTTGGAACTGGCAGAACTAGATGATTCTGCTTTCACCTTGAAGCGAACCGCAGTCGATATAGAAACTTTGTGCCAGCAGGTTGTAACAATCCTGTCCTCGGTGGCAAGTAGACGAGAGCAAGAAATTAATTTGTCGATGGGGCCCGGGTCGCGCATCTGGTTGGTAGATAAAGATAAGGTTCAGCAAATGCTGCACCACTTAATTTTTAGCATTATTCAATCTGCTGGGGCAGGCAGCGTGATTCGAGTCCACGTTTCTCGGAAAGAAGACGGTATCAACATCGGAGTTTGGGTTTTTCATCCTTGGTTAGGGGAAAGTTTGCCCCATGCTAAACTCTACACCGACTACTTGTTGAATGCCGGATCTGGTAGCGGTTCGCCATCGAACTCCGAAACCGACTCCCTCGGACTCGAACCGCAATTCCCGACACAGGGTTCGCAGCGCTTAACGCTGGCGTTTTCTGAGTTGGCGGCTTTGGTGGCACAGAATGCAGAGGATAGCGCACCTGTTTTAGCTGGTTACGGGGCGCGGGAACGCTTGGGGCTGCTGCTTTGCTGCCAATTGGTGGAAATTCAAGGCGGTCAACTCTCGATTCAAGGAACCCCGGAATCTGGATATCGCTACGTGCTCTGGCTGCCCTGCACAAATGCTACAGAATTGTTGGAAGGCTAAAGAAGGAAGAAGAAAGTTCGGCAACGGATTTCTAACGGATGTAACGGATGGAAAGAAGAAGGAAGAAGAAACAAGTCATTTGTTAATTAATACTGAGATGTTGCACCATTCTCAATAAGCCTATTAGGCGCGGGCTCGCGTGCCCCACCCACAAGAAATTTATTCTTTGGGGAGCCGACCAGAAAAGTCTTCAGGAAGAATGGCGCAAGATTGGAGTTACTACCAATTGTCCATGCTTTTAGACTCAATTCCCCATTCCCAATTCCCAATAATCAATCTAAAAATGAATTCAGTTTGGCAACAGTTAACTCTGGCAAATTTGCCACTCTCTCAGTGGCAAAGTAGAAGTTATTTATTCAATTTGGCGATCGGCTCTTTACGCAGTTGGCGGCAGAGTAGCTGGCTGATGCAGTGGGCAGAACCCTTGGGTTTTGTTTTGCTGGCCTTGACTTTCGGTTTGGCGCCGTTTGTAAACAATGCCTTGGTGGGGGTGTTGATGGCGGCTAGCGCTGCATTTTGGGTGCTGCTGACTGTTTCGGACGATCGCCCGATCGCCTTGAGGCCGATTCACTTGCTGGTACTGCTGTACTGGGGCATTGCCACCGTCGCAACCGCCATGTCGCCGGTGAAAGTCGCCGCTGCTACTGGTTGGAGCAAGCTAACGCTGTACTTGCTGTTTTTTGCGCTGATGGCTCGGATATTGCGAGATCCCCGTTGGCGATCGTGGTTAATTGCCGTATTTTTGAACGTCGCTCTAGTTGTCAGTTTCTACGGCGTGCGGCAGTGGATTGATAAAGTGCCGCCACTAGCTACTTGGAACGATCCGACTTCTACTCAAGCCAATGTCACGCGAGTTTACAGCTTTCTGGGAAATCCTAACTTGCTTGGTTCCTATTTACTGCCAGCCATTGCATTGAGCGCCGCCGCACTTTTTGTGTGGAAAGGATGGGGAACAAAAATTTTAGCGCTGACGATGCTGATAGTGAATTGCGCGTGTTTGCGCTACACGGACAGCCGGGGTGCTTGGATTGGTTTTGTGGCTCTACTGGTGGTGTTTTTAGTGCTGCTGTGGTACTGGTACAGCCCTTTGATGCCTCGGTTCTGGCGAACTTGGGCGCTTCCGTTAGGGTTAGGAGGTTTGGCTGGGGCCTTAATTTTGGGAGTGGCTTTAGTTGAGCCTCTGCGCGATCGAGTTTCGAGTATGTTTATCGGTCGAGGTGACAGCAGTAACAATTTTCGGATTAATGTTTGGACGGCGGTGATTGACATGATTCGCGATCGACCCATTCTCGGAATTGGGCCGGGAAACACTGCTTTTAATAAAGTTTATCCGCTTTATATGAGGCCGAAATTCACTGCTTTGAGCGCTTATTCTGTGCTGCTGGAAATTGCGGTGGAAACAGGTTTTATCGGTTTAATGTGTTTCCTGTGGCTGATGACTGTCACCGTCAATCAAGGTTTGTTGCAGATAAAGAATCTGCGGGATGCACAATTTAAACTCTCTAGTTTAGAGGAAGCATCCCAAAATCCCCAATCTAAAATCCAAAATATAAAATCGAATCAGGGGTTTTGGTTGATAGGGGCGATCGCAACTTTAGCCGGCATGATGGCCCACGGTTTTGTCGATACCGTTTGGTACCGACCAGAAGTTAATATGCTGTGGTGGTTGATGGTGGCGATTATTGCTAGTTTTTACAGCAACTCACACCATCAGGAAGATTCAGCTTTGACCGAGGGCGAGTAGATAGAATTGCTGGCGGGGATTTTCTCCCCGCCCGGTGGCAGGGCGGTTTCATTCTCAGGGAAATCATCGTTTTGTAGGGGTAGTGCTACCCCTACTCCCCGTGCCTACCCCCTCCACGGATGATGAAATCGATGTTTCAAATATCGGGCATCTTCACGAGGGTTTGCCCCTAGGTCGAATGAAACAGCCCTGCGCCCGGTGTGGATTCCAGCAATAGCCGATACAGCAATGATTAAGAGTTATACCAGTGCAAAAAAAGAATGCAGCTTTATGCAAGCTGCAAACCATTATCGCCATAAGTTATTTCCAATTCTTCAATTATTAATCTCAAATCTCAAATGCTATAAGGTGCGGACGGGGCACCCTGCATACTACTACATACTACATACCTGTTGCTGTAAAGTGGTGATGGTACACTCTACAAAATTCATTGAAAATAACTCTTATGCTTCGCTATCCGAAGGCATGATGAATCTGGGACACGGATATTTTCCACCATCTCTATCTCTGCACCGCCGCCTCCTCGCTTGATTGGAGTCGAACGGCGTTTCGACTGATTCATTAACTGTAATTTTAAGAGTCGAAGGAGTTGGCAGTGCTGTTGAGGCTTGACTTAGCTTCAGCACCGTTATAATTGCCAGTATGGTTGATGAAAACAAAACTGTGCGTTTCATTTATTTGTTTTTTCCTCGTTTAATCGTTGACGTGCCATCCCTATCCATATATCCTCATCGAATTCTTGAGAATCCGCATACTTTAGACAAATTTTCCACTGCGGTAGCGCTGCCTTAGTATTTTTCATTTTTTCTAGGACTTGCGCTTTTAAGCAGTAAGTTGCTGGTCCTTCACTATCAAGTTTAATCGCTTCATCCAGATGCTGCAATGCCTCTGAATATCGACCCTGTTCCAGGCGAGCCCATCCCAAGTTTTTGAGTAAAGAATATTTTACTTGATCGTCCTCAGCTAATTTCAAACCTTGCCACAGGAAGTGAACGGCAGCCGGATAGTTTTTTTGATCAACTATATATAACCGAGCCAGATTGCTGTAAGCAGCAGGTAGACCGAGTTTTGCAGCTTGCAGATATTTTCCTCGGGCGCATTGTAAATCTTGCACCTCTTCGCAAAGCCATCCTAAATTGTAAAGAGCTGTTCGGCTTTTTGGATCTACCCAGAGCGCTAACTCATATGCTTGTTGAGTATCAGCGAATCGATTAGCTTTGTAGTTTTCAAAAGCCATATTATTAAAAAAAGATGCCAGTTCCGGCAACCCAATTTGCCAGCCGCCAAAGCCTACAGCTAGCATCAGCAAGAAGGCTCCCCACTTGGAGTTCGGATGCTTTTTTCCTGGCTCTTTCATAGCATTGAAAATGTTAGCTAATGGTGTCATTTTTAGCATTTTTTAACTTGAGAGTTGAGCGATATTTTTTTTCCAGATTTAATTGCCACCCTAATGGCATATAAACGAAATGACTCAGGTTTGAGCCCATTTCTTATAAGAGTTTGTCAGTCCACAGCCGAATGCTTGGGTAATGCTCCCACTACCTAGATGTATTCGAGCATAGGTTAATCATTCCTGAGACTCCACAAGCCATCCGGATATTTTCAGGAAAAAGGAAGCGGGAAGCAGGAAGAAGGTGGAAGTGTTCGCCTTGCCTAAGTAATAATACTTAGCTGACGGTCAGTCGATCGACAGTATGCGACAGTATGAGCAGATACAGCGTATTCCAGGTTTATGAAGTGTAGGAACTTACCCTGGGCCATTTCCCTACGGGGATGGAACGAGCTGGGGTGTAGTTCCTCAACTTGGAATCTTCTGTAAGATGGACTGCGGTGAAATAACTCTAATTAAGTTTGTAGTGAGGATAGAAGTCCTCAAAATTCTCAACGGGGTATATCGAACAATTTTATGATGGGTAATTAACCGAACTCGATTTAAAATAATCAATCAATAATCAGCAATCACCAATCATTAATCACTAATGACTGGTGACTAATAAACATCTCCAGAGACTAAATTTCAACCTTCGAGTAGCAAAGGTTTTGGTTTCTTTTTAGGAAAGGTCTAATGACTAATGACTAATGACTAATGACTAATGACTAATGACTAAAATTGCTTCATCGCTCTTTCCATGTCCCGCTTGTCTTCGCGTTTCTTTAAATCTTCGCGCTTGTCGTACAGTTTTTTCCCTTTACCCAAACCGATATCAAGTTTTACCCAGCCGCCTTTCAAATACATTTTTAACGGCACTAAAGTCAAGCCTTTTTCTTCCACTTTGCCGATTAATTTGCGAATTTCCTGCTTGTGCATCAGCAATTTACGGGTGCGGCGGGGTTCGTGATTAAAATAGTTACTAGCACTTCTCCAAGGCGAAATGTGAACGTTAATTAGCCACAGTTCCCCGTTCCGAACTAAACCATATCCGTCCCGCAAATTGGCTTTTCCTTCCCGAATTGATTTGACTTCGGTTCCCTTTAATTCGATTCCCACTTGGTATGTCTCTATAATTTCATAGAGATGGCGCGCTTGTCGGTTATCGCTAACAATTTTGTATCCTGGGCTTTTTTCGCTCATTTTTACCTCCGCTAAAATTAATTATTATAACGCTAGCTTCTCTGTAGAGAAAATCGAAGCTTGACAAAACTTAAATAATCGGTCTGGACATTACCAATTTGGCTGAGCTAAGATGTCACCAACGTGAATGTCAAGCGGTATCATGCAGCGCACCAATATCACTGATTCTGCAATTCCAGATTCTGTTACTCCTCATCCTGCGGTTAATTTGGTTGGGCTGGCTCCTTTTTTGCTGGCGCTTGCTTGGTTTTGGGCCAATATCTCGGCTGTTAAGTGGCTGTTATCCTCGTTTGTTGAGATACCCACACTATATAAAATAGTAATTGGCTTCCTGATTGTAGCATTAGTAGTGCGATCGAGCGGGAACTGCGTTAGCGCAGCCCACGAAGAGGCTCGCCCGCCGGGATTTTCACCCAATTTCGTTTTGAGGCGATATCCGCTGCTGTTGATGTTGGGTGCGGGTATTTGCTCGATCGCCCTTCAGTACATAATTGATATCAAACAAATTACTGTCCTGCTATTTATCCTCGGAACTTACGGGCTGTGCGGCTTATTGGTGGAGCCGAACTTTTGGCGAAAAAACTTGCCAATAGCGGGATTCCTGGCTTGTATTTTACCATTTAATAGTCAGTTGAATAGCGGCTTAGGTTTGCCAGCGCGAGTGCTTACTGCTCAGGTAGTAGAACAGTTGCTCTCTATGCTGCACGTTGCGGCTATTTCTTCTTACGATATTATCGTTTTGGAAAACGGCATCGCTCAGGTTGACGTGCCTTGTAGCGGCATTAAAACCCTCTTAGTGGGAACGCTATTTTTGCTGGCTGCCACCTGGCTGGAAGGGCGTAAATTGAGTTTAAAATGGCTAGCAATCGGCGCTGCTAATCTCTTCATGTTGGTATGTGCTAACGTTGCGCGGGTTGCCGTGTTAGTCCTGGTGTCAGAAGTGTTTAACCAGCCAAAAATAGCAGAAATTATTCACGTTCCTCTGGGAATTGTCGGTTTAGTATGTGCTTCTTTTGTGACCTGGTTAATGCTGCAACGAGTACCGAAATTTCAGCCCAAAAAAAGCAGCGGTATTTCTGCAAAATCAAACTCAGAAATACTACAGAATCACCCTTTAGCCAAACCCGGAATAATTGCCGCAGTCATAGTTTTGGCAGTCATGGCTCAACTGTCTCATGTAGAAACGTCAAAAATGGCGATCGCACCTTTAAGATTGCCTGAATACATTAAATCAGAGTCGATTCCCCTGAATCCTAGCGAACAAAAATTCTTTGGCAACTATCCAGACACGCAAACACAAAAAATCAGATTTATCGCCGGCAACTTGCGCGGTTCCATGCTCACAGTAGCGAGCACATCCTGGCAAACTTATCACGCCCCCGAGTTGTGTTTTGTAGCGAGCGGAATTCCCGTCAATCGCATAGAAAAAAAACAATTAACTCTTTCAGTAACAGCCCGATGGCTGTCTCTCAAAGACAACCAACTATCTGCTGCATACTGGCTGCAATCGACCCAGAAAACTACCGATAACTTCTTGTCGCGCATCGGCAGCGATATTACCCATAAAAATCATACTTGGGTGCTAGTTTCCATTTTATTTGACAGATCCCTACAAGCAGAAAATAATGATGTAAAAGAGTTTGCTGGTAACGTCTACGATACCGTTAAACAAAGCTTACAAGGAGAAATGAATGAAAATCAAACAGGTATTTGATGGAGTTTTTCAAACAATTTTTTGGGTTTGGAATTTGACATTTTTATCGATTGTTTACTTGGGAATTTTGCCTCTTCTAGGAGTGCCCTTAATTCAGGCGACAATCGATGGCACTATCCCGCTAGAGTTTTCTTTGACGATGGCAGCTACGATCGCAGTACCCACTGTATGTACTGTAATAGGAGCTAGGCGTTTTCGCAAGCAACCCCTACAGCTAATGCGTTGGTTTTACGGCGTAGAAGCACCGCTATTTTTGCTTTGTTTGCTGCGCTTGTTCCTGCTACGAGAACTCACCCCAGCTAGTTCTCAAATCATCGCTACTATTGCTTTGTGCATTGCAGCATTTTCAGTGGAAATGCTGTACGGATATCTGGGTCAAAGAGAAAATGTGCAAAATATTTTCGATTCCCCGAATTCCCATAATCAACAGCCTCGTTTTTTCATGTTAATCGGAGAAAAACGAAGTGCGTGGCTGCAACTAGGATGTCACAGTTTAATGGTAGTAGTTGGCATTTGGGCGGCAACATTACTGCTTTATTACGCTCTACCTGTGGCATTGTATACACTTTATGGATTTTTATTTGTCGTCATTCAATTTTTCAAGTTTACATGGGTTTCACCATTTCTGGAGATGTTTAAATACGGGGCGTGGGCCTCGGCTTTAATTTGGATACCGCTATCATTTATATTGTTTGGTTTAACCTGTAGCTTATTCGTTGTCATGCCTTCGCTGTACGGCTTCCTATACATTCATTCCGGACGGAAAATATGGCAGAGTTTTGCTGCACAATACGGGAAAAATAAAGCGCTAATGGGAAGTTTGGGAGTCATAGCAGCTTGGCTGGCTATTTTCTCGGCTTTGCAGCAGCAGCCACAAGTTGCAGTAATGAAAATGCTGGCGACTCCACCCGCAAATGACACGGTTCGCCAAACTTTACTAGCCAAGTCTGATATGATTCGATCGGGCTTAGTTAACGCTTATTTGTCCCCTTACCGCTACCTGAGCACTGTAGGAGAAAACAACCACATTTATGAGATATACAAAAATATTTGGATTTTCCCTGACGAAGCGGCTCAAACTTTGCAGAACAGCTATAATTTTTTAATGTCGCCGTTTTTGTATCAAGGCTCTAGTGCTGATGTGGAAAAAGCCGAAAAACTCTACGGCGAATTCTTCGATACGGAACTGCAAAAAGGCGACACAGAAGCAGTAAAACACGCAGTACAGTCCACATCAAACCGGGAAGAAGCTAAAGCTGGTTTGCTCAATGTCAATCAAGAAAAAGTATGGTTGCAGTCGCAAGAAGTTACAGTCAAAGAAAACGGCGACTGGGCTGACGTTCAACTCTACGAAGTTTACAAAAATCAAACGCCGAACTTGCAAGAAGTATTCTACTACTTTTCGCTGCCGGAAAGCGCCGCAGTTACAGGAGTTTGGCTGGGAGATACTGGGGATTTAAACAAACGTTTTGTATTTACCGTATCGCCTCGCGGTGCAGCCCAACAAGTCTACAATCAACAGGTGAGAGAAAGAGTAGATCCGGCTTTGCTAGAACAAATTGGTCCCAAGCAATACCGCTTGCGGGCTTTTCCAATCCCGGCAAAACGAGAATTTACCCAAACTGACGGGCCAACGGAAATGCACCTGTGGCTTACTTACAAAGTCATGCGCCAGCCGCAGGGTTGGGCGATGCCTGTTTTGGCTGAAAAACGCAACATTTTTTGGAACCAAAATACTCGCCGCACGATCGCCGAAAAAGAGGTAAAATACAGCGGTAAAGAAGCAAGAGAAACTTGGCTGCCACCCTTTTTGCCCGCAGCCGCACAGCAACCGCTAACAGCGCAGCAGGCGATTCTAGCGGGAGGAAATATCATTTCTGCTAAGCCGCTGGCTGATGCAAATTACTCGCTACCGCAAGGCAAAAAATTTGCAGTTATTCTCGATACTTCCCGCAGCATGGCGGCGGAAAGTAAGGAAGTAAAAGAGACTTTTGAATGGTTGAAAGCTAATGCAGCAGGCAAAAATGGTGTTGATTTGTATATCGCCAGCGCTGCGGGAATGCCACCTAAGTTTGTGGAAGATGTACGCAATTTCGATGCGGCAAAAGTGACATTTTACGGTACAATCCAGCTCAAAGATATGCTGCAACAGTTTGCACAGTTGCGGGGCGATAAAAGTTACGATACAGTATTTTTGGTGAGCGATCGCCATAGTTACGAATTATCGGACGATCGCAAACTTAAACTTTCCATCTCTTCACCCCTATGGACAGTGCATTTGGGAGGTTTGCCCCCCGGCTACGACGACGCAACTTTAAAGGTCATTCAAGATAGCGGTGGCGGAGTTTCTACAGATATGAAAGAGGCGATGCAGCGAGTAGCAACCACAGCAGCTTCGGGCGAATCTACAGTTAGCGTTGTTGACGGCTATGCTTGGAGTTATGCCAAAACCCCGCAGTCGAAAAAAACCGCCAAATCGGCGACAGTTGCAGAGCCGAAAAATGCCGGAAATGAAGGCTTTAAACCGATAGCTGCGCGGCAGTTGATAACTGCACTTAGCAAGCAGAAAAGTTCAAATCAATTGACGCAACTGGATGCAATGCACGCGGTAGCTAAAAATTTCAAAGTGGTGACGCCTTATTCTTCGATGATTGTGTTAGTTAATGACGCGCAAAGGGAGCAATTAAAAGCAGCGGAAGCTAAGAGCGATCGATTTGACAGAGAGGTAGAATCCGGTAAGGAGGAGTTGAGTAAGCCGAATAATCCTCTGAATGTTTCGGGGGTTCCTGAACCGGAAGAATGGTTGCTGTTGGCGGTAGGTGCGATCGGGCTTTTGGTCATTTTCCTCCGTCAGCGGCGCGCGAAAATGGTAGGTTGAAAGTAAATCCGGGTTGGCTACTCCCTCGATGGTTCGGCGGTTGAAACCGCTACTACACAAACAAAGTCTGCCTCCGCAGACTAAGAGAGTGAGGGGGTATTTAAGCCGGATTGAATATCAAATATTAATCTACAGTCGTCTTGAGACGACTTTAGCTATGAGACAGGGGTTTAAACCCCTGTCGGACTTAACGACTAACGAATAACTAATCTATCTCGACAAAAACGCGATCACCCTCAATCTTTACCGGATAAGATTCCAGGGCATCGCTTGGTGCATTCAAACATTTACCGCTATCTAACTTGTACTGATACTTATGAAACGGACAGGTAATGATACCGCTGCTTACCTTACCCATGTCGATCGGATATTCTAAATGAGTGCAAGCATTGCGGTAACAAGTGACATTCATGCCTTGACGATTCAAAATCACTGAAGTTTCCTCAACTTTTACCTTCAAGACACCCCATTCGGGAACTTGATTTAGTGCTGTTACCTCTACCCACATATAATCTTTCTCGCTTTAAATAAATTATGACAGAATGATAGGTGCTCGGCTTGAGAATCCGGGTAAGTTATAAGTTGCAACTTTAGCTGAGCTGTGAGATAATATATCAAAAATTTCTATTTATGAACTTCAAAATCTTGACGGGACTCCTGACAGGGTTAGTTATTTCAGCCAGCACAGCAGCGCTGTTTTGTCAACCCAGCCAAGCGAGAAATAATAGCTTTTTCTGCGCTACTCTCAACAGGCTGCCTGTCACCTTCGCTCGTAACTCGCGGGGGAATGTGCCACTCGTCCGCTGGACTTCTAACAACTATTTTCCGCCACCGTGGACGGCCCAAAGACGCTGCCAAGAGGTAGGCCGAAGATTTCAGCGCAACTACGACAACGGTACTCTCAAATATATTAACACTGGGACTCTGAACGGAGAACCCGTGGTGTGCGCTGCTGTTAACAAAGACGATGCTTGTACGGATAGGACTTTGCTATTCACTCTCAAGCGGGGGAGTGATGCTGACGCTACGTTGCAGAGATTAATGGATCGTCGCGGCTTAGGGGCTGGATATATACTATCTGAAACTGGGCCTGGTTCTGTTGATGTGGAGAGATATCTGGAGGAGACACCTGTTGAGGAAAATGTTTCTCCTATTTCACCATAGGCGAGTGAAATCAGCAGCCCGACACGGAGGGACACGGATAGACGGATTTGCGATCGGGCTTTTGGTTGTCCAATACGAGGACTGACGCATAAATACTAAAGAAACCGGGTTTTTTACCCGTGTTAAAGGCTCTATTGCAGTATTTTCGTAAAAAACCCGGTTTCTGGCTCCATGACTAAATATCTCAAATCTGCTACCTAAAATTTCAAATCAAATCATCCGTGTATCCGTGTCCAAATCTGTGTAGTGCGCTTTCTCTCTCTATTCTTAAACCCAAAATCAATGAACTTCTTTAATAAAATTCCCATCGCATTGATTGGTACTGTTGCAACAATTGTCATCGCACAACCAACCGCAGTTTTCGCAATATCTGCTGATGAAGTTGGCAAAATAGCTAAATCAATCACTGTCCTGATTGACAGTAAAAATCCTGGTTCGGGAATCATTATCAAACGGAATGGCAACACTTACACGGTAATCACAGCCCGTCACGTTTTCAAAGATGCTCAAGCTAAATATGAGATTGTCACCCCTGATGATAAGCGGTATTTACTCAATTACAGCAGTGTGAAAAAACTGCCAAATATGGACTTAGCAGTTGTCGAGTTTACCAGCAGTCAAACTTACAGCGTTGCTAAGATTGGCAACTCGGATTTGGCGACAGAAGGGAAAGCGGCTTATGTGGCAGGGTTTCCGAAGACTTCAGGGGCGATTAATACTTCGATTTACAATTTCACTGATGGGCGGATTACTGCTAATGCTTCTAAACCAATAAATGATGATGGTTATGCGTTGGTTTATAGTAATAATACGTTGCCGGGAATGAGCGGGGGGCCGGTGTTGAATGAGAATGGCGAGGTGGTGGGAATTCACGGGAGGGCGGATACGAGGGCGGCAGAATCTAGCAGTATTAATCAGAATATTCAAATTGCGAAGACTGGTTTTAATCTGGGGATTCCGATTAATACAAGTTTGAGATTGTTGGCTTCATCTCAAGTGGATGTAGGGGTGAAGGTTCCGAGTGCGCCTATGGTGACTGGGCCGAAAGCTGATGATTTCTTTATTCAGGGTGAGGAAAAGTTAAATAAAGGAGATTATCAGGGTGCTGTAGCCGCTTATAGTCAAGCAATTCAGCTTAATCCTAATTATGCAGATGCCTACATAGGCCGAGGAAGTACCCTAAATATTTTGGGAAATAATCAGGCTGCTCTTGATGATTATAACCAAGCTTTGCGAATCAATCCTAATATAGCTAGTGTTTATGCTGGCAGGGCAATGATACGGATGAGCTTGGGAGATAAGCAGGGTGCAATAGATGATTTGAATCAAATTGTGCAAATTAATCCTAATGATGCTGATTCCTACAACAACCGAGGAATTGCCCGCTCTTTCTTGAAAGACAGGGAGGGAGCAATCAAAGATTATACTCAAGCCCTGAGTATAGATCCCAACCGTTTTGAGTTTTACTTTAACCGAGGCGTTGCCCGCAAGGATTCGGGAGATCACAAGGGTGGGCTTGCGGATTTCAGTCAAGCCTTGCGAATTAATCCTAACTTTGCCCAAGCATATTACAGTCGTGGGTTCTCACGCTATAAACTGGGAGATCAACAGGGTGCAATTCAAGACTTACAGAAAGCCGCCGACTTATTTTTGGAGCAAGGAAATATAGATCAGTACCAAAATGCCCTAAAAATAATTAGGATATTTAGCATATTTTAATAGGCTCAGCTAATATCAATGAACTTCTCTAACAAACTTCCGATCGCATTGATTGGTACAGTTGCAACAATTATCATCGCACAGCCACTAGCAGTTTTCGCCATATCTCGCGAAGAAGTGGACAAGATTGCTGAATCAATCACGGTGTTAATTGACAGCAAAGAGCCTGGTTCCGGTGTAATTGTTAAGCGGGAAGGCAACGTTTATACGGTGCTGACAGCCCGTCACGTTTTCAAAGATGCTCAAGCTAAATATGAGATTGTCACCCCTGACGACAAGCGGTATTTGCTCACTTACAGCAGTATCAAAAAACTGCCAAATGTTGACTTGGCTGTTGTACAGTTTACCAGCAGTCAAAATTATAGCGTGGCTAAGATTGGCAACTCAGATTTGTCAATCAGAGGGAAACAGGTTTATGTGGCTGGTTTCCCGAAGACTTCACCAGCAATTAATCGCTCGATTTATCAATTTGAGAAAGGGGAGGTTACTGCTAATGCTTCTCGACCTTTAGAAGATGGTTATGCGTTGGTTTATAGTAACAATACGCTGCCGGGAATGAGCGGGGGGCCGGTGTTGAATGAGAGTGGAGAGGTGGTGGGAATTCACGGTAGAGGAGAAACTACGGCTGTTCCATCTGATATTAACCCAAGGATTGCCGTACTTAAAACTAATCGGAATCTGGGGATTCCGATTAATACAAGTTTGAGATTGTTGGCATCAGCTCAAGTCGATGTAGGGGTGAAGGTTCCGAGTGCGCCAGTGGCGACTGGGCCGAAAGCTGATGATTTCTTTATTCAGGCTTGGGATAAGTATGAAAAAGGAGATTATCAGGGTTCTGTAGTGGCTTACACTCAAGCAATTGTGCTTAATCCTAATTATGCCGATGCCTACTTCAGTCGCGGAACAGTCCGCTATAAGTTAGGAGACGAGCAGAGTGCAATAGCTGATTTCAACCAAGCTTTAAAAATTAATCCTAGCTATGCCGAGGCCTACTACAACCGGGGAGTTGCCCGCTATGATTTAGGAGACAAGCAGGGTGCTGTAGCCGATTTTAACCAAGCTTTACGAATTAATCCTAACTCTGTCGATTCCTACAACAACCGGGGTATGGCCCGCTCTAATTTAGGAGACAAGCAGGGTGCTGTAGCCGATTACAACGAAGCTTTGCGAATTGATCCTAACTATGCCAAGGCCTACTTAAACCGGGGAAATGCCCGCTTTAAATTAGGAGACAAGCAGGGTGCGCTCGCCGATTTCAGCCAAGCTTTGCGAATTAATCCTAACTATGCCAAGGCTTACAACAACCGGGGACTTGCCCGTTCTGAATTAGGAGACAAGCAGGGTGCAATTCAAGACTATCAGAAAGCAGCAAACTTATTTCAGCAGCAAGGAGATAAAGATAACTCTCAAAAAGCCCTTAATAATCTTAGGAAACTTCAGTAAAATGATCATTTGTCATACTTCAAATTAAAACGTCAGCGACACGAACGTTTAGATGGTAAATATCGGCGAGTGCAAGAAAAAGTAGCCAAATCCTAAATAATTGCCCAAATCTTTTGACTACAATATCTGTTGCTGATTTGATGGCAAAATAAGGATTAACTATCATTATCTAATTTCAGGGGAGGAATTTGATCGGCAGTTAAAGTAATTACTTTGCCATCTTGCCAAATGCTAATTGATTCCCCTAATTTGCGGTGTTTTTCTATGGCTTTAGCAATAGCAATTTTAACTCCGGCATCAATTTTTTGATGGAGTTCTGTTAGGGTAATTTGCGGTTTACGATCCAAGGGTGATTTGGTTCCAGATTGGAGGCTCATAAATATTTTCCTCTTGATTGTTACCGGATGCTGCCACTAATTGAGGTTGACTTTTAGTATTATCATACACCATCCAAGTATCGCATAAAGGTAAATACAAATCTATTAAGTTTTTCCGTCCCCGTTCGTAGCGACGGCGGATAGTATCTTCTGGGATATTGTGGCCCCCACTTTCTACCCGTCGGCGTACCCGCGCAATGGCTAATTCAGGACTTTGCAACCAAAAATAAATTAAGTTGATTTGATAACCTTTGGTTTTACACTCTCGCAAAAATCGGGCAAAATTTCGAGCAGCTAAAGTAGTTTCAAAAGCAAAATCAGCTTCAGCCTTGACTAAAGTTGATAGCCTTTCTAACATTAATCGTCCCGATTGAATAGCTACAGATTCAGGGTTAAAAGGAGAAAGACCCGCCGCTATTTCATCTGCGTTGACATATTCAAAAACTTCTAGGAAGTAGGGTAAAATTTCCCTAGCGGCGGTGGTTTTTCCCGAACCGTTAGCACCGCCAATAATGTATAAATTAGGCATCTAATAAGTTATTAGTTTTAACTAAAATATTCTGTAACTTGCGCGCCCAATCTCCTACCCCCTTATAGCAAAATTCCCAATCTGCAAAATCAATCTCCCACAAATTATTAATCTTTAACTCCAGATTTTCGATAAAAACTTCATCTTCAGAAACTCGCTGGTTAAAAGTGAGATAATCCATCCCATATTTAGCTTGATACTGAGCATTTCTTTGTCGAAGTTCAGCAACTTTTGCGGTAATCTGCTCGATGGTATAGCGTTGGATTGCCAAATCCATAGCCGCTTGCAAGTCACCCAAAGCACTCAACACTTCAACATATTCATCTTTGATTGATACTGTCACCATAATCTGACAACTGCCTCAATAAGTTTATCTCGTGCTTTGAACTTCCAGCGACTTAATCATTTTCTCAACAACAGGCAAAAACTGCTCGTACTTCCCCGCTTCCGCCTCATAGGTAATCAAATAAGCCTTATCATTTTTCATCGTCCAAACATTCAACTTTTTTAACTCTTGATTCCCTTCTTTTGTTGTATAAACTACTCTATACCCGCTTTTGCCTGCTAAAGTCGATTCACCCTCTTCAGCTATCTTAGCATTTTTATCTAAATTTAGGATTTCTTGTTTAGATAACTTCGTATATTCATCGAGGGTTTTATTATTCGTCGTAGATTCGACTGTCACAATCAGCCGTTCTTGAAATTTATCAGCATCGCTTTCTTTCGGTGAAATAAATTTAACTACCTCTTGGGTAACGGCGTTAGACTCTTCTTGTTTAGTCCAATTATCGGGATATTTAATCTTGATTCCTTGGGCTGTATTATCATAACTTGCCAGATTGTCCGCAGCCTCCAATCCCATAAATTTTCTAATTTCTGGTGTAAACAATGCTGCTACACCAAATATAGCAGCCAAACCAACCCCAAGCAAACCAATTTTATTATCTCGCGTCCAGTTACTCATTAATGTCAATAAGTTAGGAGATGATACTAAAGTAGAAGATGGTCGAACTCTCCTCAAATTGTTGAAAGCTTGCAATACCTCTGCGGCAGACTGGTAGCGATCGCGAAAATGATAGCGCACCATTTTGTTTAAAATATTAGCAAAACCGGCGCTAACTGGGACGCGATCGCGCCAAATAATTTCACCGTTAGCATCTTTTGGCAACTCGTGAGGAAGTATGCCAGTCAGCCATTCAATGGCAGTCACTCCCACAGCATAAATATCGCTGCTAAAGTTAGGCTGTCCGTTATTTTGTTCCGCTGGCATATAGCCACCTGTGCCGATGCAAATAGTCGGCGGAGTTTGCCCTGTGGTGTTAGCTATTTGAGTGCTAATTTGTTTGACCGCCCCAAAATCAATTAAGAATATTTTGCCGTCTGAATTGCGCCTCATTAAATTAGCAGGTTTAATATCCCGGTGAATGACTTTGTGCTGCTGAACAAATACCAATATTTCTATGATCTCCTGCAAAATAGCCATAACTTCCGACTCCCTAAGCTGCTGGCCAGGAGTAATTTCTTTACTTAAATCTCTCCCCTCAATCAACTCTTGAACTAAATAAAATTCTTGATTTTCCTCAAAATGATCCAAAAGTTCGGGAATCTGAGGATGAGTTCCTAGTTGGTGGAGGGTGTCTGTTTCTGTTTTAAATAAACGTCTAGCTATACTTAGAGTTTGCGGATCTGTAAACTGTGGCTTGAGTTGCTTGACGACACACCGAAGATTACCCGATCGCTTTTGATCTTCAGCCAGGTAAGTCTGACCGAAGCCACCGCCTCCCAAGTGTTTTATGATGTGGTAGCGTCCTGCGAGTGTTTGTCCTTGCATGAGAGTTATGTTGGGTAGCAGTAGGGTCGGGGCTGAACTATTGATAGCTTAGTTGAGTTTGGGAAACCTGTCATCTTTAACGGCTAGGTTGAGGCTATCTCGATTTTGTAGTTATAACAGTTTTCCCCTACGGATGAATCTGACTCAAAATCACCCTCAACCTGTCATAATCATCCTTCAGCAAAACACTCAAACTCCTCCCCGCTTCCACCAACCAAGATCGATCGCGCATCCGCAACTGATAAATCTCCCGAATCGCCGCCGCCGTCAGCGCATCCACCGGCGCATTAGCCACCCCCAGCAGCGTCCTCAAAAAATCCAACTGCACCGTAAAATCAATCACCTCATCCGGTTCGCAGCGATAAACCGCCTGGTGAATTTGCGGCGGGCGCGGCGGCAAATACTGATAAATTTTACCCCTAGATGGGCCGTGGCCGTTCAACCTTTCCGGCGCAGCCTCATACCCGACAATCGCCACTCGAAACTCGGTTTTGAGCATCGCAAAAATCTGCGGTTGTTCTTCCCGCAACTCTTCCAGCGACAAACCCAAAGCGCGAGCTCTGTGCACGGAGTCGATCGGGCTAGTCGTAGCGTAATAAACCACGCCGTAAATTTGATTTTTCGACTCTTCATCCTCGGCCTTCACCCAACTCCCAAAAGGCGGCATCACGGGAAAGCTTAAGTCTTCCGGTTCCAAACATTGAGCCAAAAACTCCGAAGTTGCCGTCTCGATCACCTCAGCAATGCGATCGGGATGGCGCTCTTTTGTAGCAAATTGGGGTAAAGGTAAACGCATATTATATCGATTCCGGTGCAACCGGAATCATTGTTGACTGTTGACTGTTGACTGTTGACTGTTGACTGTGAGTCAAAAAAATGAAAATTGCGCGAATTATTTGTTGGCAGCTTGATTCTACTTTACGCCCGACGATGAAGCGCGGATTTGATATCATTCCGGCGCAGCCGGAATTGATATTAGTCAGTTGGCAGTTGGTTGTTATTGATTATTATTTGTAAGTGGGTACTAATAAACAATAACTGACAACTGACAACTGACAACTGACAACTGTCAACAACCAACTGACTATTTCGCGCGACCAGCCGTAGCATCGACAAGTTCCAACTGCGACAAGCGGAACGTAATCAGCTTGTCCCAATTGCCGCCTTCAAACAGTACCGCGACCTTTCCGTCGCTAACTCGCTGGACTTGTCCTTGAAAGGCGTAGTAAATCTCACCCTTATCTTTAACTCGAACTGCCGAACCTGGAAAAATCATAATTCTTTGAATGTTAAGTTTGCTGGTTATAGTTTACCTTTTCTCGTTTCTAGTTCCCAAGCAGAGCCTGAGAACTAGGCAAATCTTCCTCAACCGGAAGACGCGAGGCAAAGCCCCGAAACGAGAGTTTGTTAGGCTAAAGCTGCTACGGAAACTTTACCGGCAATGCGGCCCGCGATCGCCCGCAACTCTCTAGCTGAAGCAGAACCCGGTTGCCCCACCACGATCGGCACCCCCGAATCGCCACCTTCCCGCAACGGAATTTCCAGCGGAATGCGGCCTAACAGCGGCACTCCCAACTCAGCAGCAGTCTTTTCCCCGCCACCAGAACCGAAAATATCGTATTGCTTATCGGGCATATCCGGCGGTACAAAATAGCTCATGTTTTCCACAATTCCCAACACCGACACTCCCAACTGCTGGAACATCTTTAACCCCTTGCGGGAGTCTAACAATGCCACAGTCTGCGGCGTCGTCACGATCACGACACCAGCCATCGGCACCGCTTGCGCCATTGTCAACTGCGCGTCTCCAGTACCCGGAGGCATATCGACAATCAAATAGTCTAAATCGCCCCAATTCACCTGATAGAGGAACTGCCGGATGATCCCGTTTAACATCGGGCCGCGCCAAATCACGGGTTGGTCTTTGTCAATTAAAAACGCCATCGACACCAATTTGACGCCGTAATTAAACGCGGGTTCGAGGCTTTCCCCGCTTTTTCCGTCCCTAACCATCACTTTCGCGTCCCCCAGACCCAACATTGTCGGGTCGTTGGGCCCATAGATATCGGCATCCAGCAAACCCACCTTAGCGCCGGTTTGCGCCAGCGCTACTGCCACATTTACCGCCACCGTGCTTTTGCCGACGCCACCTTTGCCACTGGAAATTGCGATAATATTTTTCACTCCTTCAATGCCTTGGCGATCGACCACTCCCTTCTGCTGCGGCGTCTCGGCTGTCACCTCCACCGCCACTTTTTCGACTCCTGGCAACTGTTTGACCGCTTTTTGGCAATCTTCGACAATAAATTCTCGCAGCGGGCAAGCAGGTGTTGTCAGCACCAAGGTGAAACTGACGACACCGCCGTCAATTTTTATGTTACGAATCATGTTCAATTCCACCAAACTCTTTTGTAGTTCGGGGTCTTGCACGGGTCGCAGGATTTCTAAGACTGAACTAACATCGAGTGTATTGGGCATTGTGTTCTCCACCATAGCTCTGCAATTGGGTTAGCGAATTTTCGATCGCACGTTTAAGTATATTTTTATTGCTATTTTTTAATGTAACTTCATAGCGATCATTTGCAGACCTACGGTGGCATAATTACATGACGACTGGATTTGGGACTCACGGTCAAGCTCAAACTCAAATGCGATCGGCAAGAATTTCTACGACCGAAAGCAATTTGGTCACAATCCCCGAATTGATCCGTGGTCGCAATTCTTCAATCTAAAATCTAAAATCTAAAATCTAAAATCGGATGACAGTTTCTACAACACTTAAAACCGCCACTTCCCCGTTTTTGCCGCCCGCTGACTCTAGAGCTAGAGTCAGCCAATTTATGAAAACCCTACAAGACGAAATTTGTCAATCCCTCGAACAGCTCGATGGCGTTGGCAAATTTAAGGAGGACGCTTGGGAACGATCCGAAGGTGGCGGCGGACGTTCTCGCGTCATGCGGGAAGGCAATGTTTTTGAACAAGGTGGAGTCAATTTTTCCCAAGTGTGGGGCGAAAGTTTGCCGGCTTTGATTCTGGCAAAGCACCCAGAAGCCGCAGGTCACGATTTCTATGCAACTGGCACTTCGATGGTGCTGCACCCCCGCAATCCCTACTTGCCTACGGTTCACCTGAATTACCGCTATTTTGAGGCTGGGCCGATTTGGTGGTTTGGCGGCGGTGTGGATTTGACTCCTTATTACCCGTTGGCTGAGGATGCAGCTCATTTTCACAAAACTCTGAAAGCAGCTTGCGATCGCCACCATCCCGGATATTATCCGACATTTAAACTTTGGTGCGACGAATATTTTTACCTCCCCCACCGCCAAGAAACCCGCGGGGTGGGCGGCCTATTTTTTGACTACCAAAGCGCTCAAGGCCCGCTTTACCGCGACCATCATGTCAAAGGCAAGGCGGCTGAGTGCAGCAACAACATTGGGGCGCCGGAACCTAGGACTTGGGAGTCGCTGTTCGCCTTCGTACAGGATTGTGGCCGGGCATTTTTGCCGGCTTACACCCCTATTATTGAAAAGCACCGATCGAAAGAATACGGCGAGCGCGAGCGTAATTTCCAACTTTACCGCCGCGGCCGTTACGTTGAATTTAACTTGGTGTACGATCGAGGCACGACCTTTGGCTTGCAGACCAACGGACGCACGGAATCGATTCTCATGTCCCTGCCACCTTTGGTACGCTGGGAATATTGTTACGAGCCAGAACCCAACTCTCCCGAAGCCGAACTCTACTCCAAGTTCTTAAAACCGCAAGATTGGGCGAATTGGATGCCTCAGCAGTCACCGACCTGAGTTAAACTACTGGGACAGTAACCACCGCGATAGATAATAAATTTGAGGGAAGGGTCAGTGATTCATATTGATCAAAAAACCCACACGCTTCAAGACGGTACAACAGTTATCGTCTTAGCACCGACAGGACGGTTGGACATCACTACAGCTTGGCAATTCCGCCTCAAGTTGCAAGAGTGTATTTCCAAACTTAGCCGCCATGTTGTAGTGAATCTTGGTCAGGTTAACTTTATCGATAGCTCTGGCCTGACCTCACTTGTAGCAGGTATGCGGGATGCGGATAAAGTTAAGGGAAGTTTCCGCATTTGCAATGTTCATCCCGAAGCCAAACTGGTGTTTGAAGTCACCATGATGGATTCTGTGTTTGAAATCTTTGAAACGGAAGAAGAAGCTCTAGAGGGGGTGCCGCGCGCAAGTTGACCACTCGCGCTTGCATCGGTTGCGGTGTCAGCGCAACTTAAGCTTGAGGCTCACAAAATGCGCCGGAACCCTGGACAAGAACAGGAAGCAGGTAAATTCTTGCCAGCTTCCTTATGCTTTCTTCCTTTCTTGAGAGGTTGAGAGGTTCACCAAAACACTAAAGTAGAAGAATAGGTCAAGGTAAAGTCTTGCCTTCTATCCTAGATAGCTATATTTTTCTTCCTTGTTTCTTGTTGCTTCTTGCTTCAAACCAATATCTCAGGAGCAAAATCCTGACGCTTGACAAATCTAAAAGGACCCATTAAAGCTCCCCAGATAGCCTGGCCTGTCGTGGGGCTTATTCCTTTGTCGTAGCTGAGGAATTCCTCGCCTGCGGCTTCAAATCCCAAGTCTACTTGGTAATTTTGCCCCCCGTAGGCAAAGCCGCAGCGAGTGCCCTCCGGCAAAGATGCCCGAAATCGATAGCCGTTTGAGGCTAAATTTTGCACCGCAACCGAGAGGGTGCAGCCGGGAAGGAGTTGGATTTGCTCCTTCGTTAGCTTTCCAAGCAAGTCGGGGTTGCAACCGGCTCCTTTGACGGCTGTAATGTCGTTGAACATATAATACTGAGCTTCAATAAGTCCTGGCGCTATCTGTGAGTGCCTCAGTTGCACTATGCGGGGGCGGTATGGCTTGTCTAATTCCAAAATGTTGGCTTGTTCGGCAAACAGGGCAATGCTGGGTTCGGAAAATAAAGGAACGGGTAGTGGTCTTTGCCACATACGAAGGTGGACGTACCACGCCGGCTCTGCTAGCGCTTGTTCTCGGTTGTCAAATTCGCCCGCCATGTACTGGGCTAAAGCTATTAATTCAGGAGAAATTGTCATGTTTGTTTTTTGACGATTAGGGATTGACAAGAAAAAGTTATTGTGATATGTAAGACCATATCAAGGCTGGGCAAGTCAGAAGATGAGATTTATGAGCGATCCCAGAAGAGCTATGATTGTAAAGATACTGGGTTTTTTCCCTCATATTGCGACATATTAATTGTTGCTGCCGATCGCGCGTAAAATATTTTTGATAAAATTTTGTCTCGCAAGGAGGCGGCAACGCTTAAAAAACTGGCACTTTTTGTCAGACCGATCGCAGAATTGACCCAGCCCAACAACGGATACCGTGCCACGTACTTAAGTCGTGGAAAGATAAAAATTTTAGACCAAAGTTCAAGCTCCCAGATTTATCTGTGGGGTAAATCTAAAATCTAAAATCTCAAATCTAAAATCGACTGACTCCCCCGACTTTACTCACGCCGCGCTGGCACGCCCGCTACGGCAAAATTATTTATCTATAAGACTCAGGTGAACAATAACCGTACTGTTTCAGATACTAAGCGAAGTTTCTATACGATTCACACTCGACCGATCAACTCAATTTACCGTCGAGTGGTGGAAGAGTTGATGGTAGAAATGCACCTGCTTTCGGCGAATGCCGATTTTCAATACGACCCGATTTATGCTTTGGGTGTAGTGACAGCTTTTGATCGATTCATGCTTGGGTACGCCCCAGAAGCCGACAGAGTTTCGATTTTTAACGCTTTGTGCAAGTCCCTAGAAGACGATCCAGAGCGCTACAAGCAAGACGCTCAGCGATTGGAAAGCTTGGCAGATAGACTTTCGGGGCAAGAGTTGCTCTCGTGGCTCGATCGCTCTACCAGCTTTGAAGATACAGCAGATTTGCAAGCGTCTTTAGGGGCGATCGCCAGCAACCCTCAATTTAAGTACAGTCGCTTGTTCGCGATCGGTTTGTTCTCGCTGTTAGAAAAAGCTGATCCTAACTTAGTAAAAGACCAAGAAACGCGAAACAACGCGATCGCTAAAGTCTGTGTAGCCTTGCACCTGCCAGAAGACAAAGTTAGCAAAGATTTAGATTTGTACCGCAGCAATTTGGAAAAAATGGCCCAAGCACGAATAGTGCTTCAAGATGTCATCCAAGCGGAACGAAAAAAACGCGAAAAGCGAGAAACAAAAGTTACCGCTGGCCCCTCCGGTGAGTCTTCTGACAGCAACAATTAATCGTTTGAAAGAAGAAGGAAGAAGGAAGAAGGAAGAAGGAAGAAGGAAGGAAGAAGGAAGAGAGAATTTTTTGTTTTAGGCAACAAATAAAGAAAACTCTTAAATTTTAATTTTTTGTTCTTGAATTCTGGCTTCTGCCTTCAGATGAATCTTGCTGGCTCAGAAACTAAAAATCCCGCTTTCTGAATTGAGCGGGATCGACTTAATCAAAATAGAACTGTTGGGGTGGTACTAAGGCTGGGGCTCAAAATTAGTGGCGTTAGCTTGCAGCCAAGTGCTTAGCTGTGAAAGAACTTCGTTTCCCGAAGACTTGCCCAAAGCTGTCGGGTTTGGGGTGTCGGGCCGATCCAAGTTGCGGGCGATCGCTGCGTTGACTTCTTTGGAAATCAAATCGTGAAGTTGCTCTTTAGCCCTAGCCCTTTGAAAGTGAGCTCCCTCTTCCGTCGTAGCGTACAGAGGTGGCAGCCTATTTAAAGCATAAGCTGCAATATCTCCCACATCCAAACTCAGGTCGCTCGTCGCCTCAATTTCGGCCACTCTAGCGATCGCATCGCTGAGTACCAACTCTTCCATCACGTTGATGAACTGTTTGCGTGGCAGAACTACAACTTCGCCAGTCAACAAAGAACCCATCAGACGATCGAGAGCCATGTACTCTTCGATCGACAATTCCGAAGCCGTATTGCAGATCCGTCCCACCTCAGCTTCCATAGACGGCGTTAAATAGCCATCCTGCAAAGCCTGTTCAACAATTTTTTCAATACTCATATATGCGTCCCCGCTCAACGGCATCATCAATAAAGTTTTGTGAAGACGCGATTGTTAGCGTCTTGAGATTCGAGTTTTGAGAGTTGAGTTGAGAAATTTTATACAAATCCTAACTCAATACTGATAACCCATCACAGTTATCTGCACACCCTAGCCACAAACTTACCCCATAATTGACTGATAAATCCGTCAAAACCTGTAAAAACTCCTACTCAACTCCCTGAAGTCGCCAAGGTACAGGATCGACGGACTGCCCATGCACGTAAAGTCCCCAATGCAGGTGAGGGCCTGTAGAAGCCCCTGTTGACCCCACAGTACCAATTACTTGACCGGCTTTCACGACATCGCCTTCCTTGACATCAATCCGGCTGAGGTGCATCAAAATACTTGCTACGCCCTGACCGTGGTCGATACCAACCACGTTTCCGTGGATTTTGAAGCCTTGCGATTCACGTCCCACTAGAGACACCCGACCGGCTGCTGGTGCCACTACAGGGGAACCGGAAGCACCCGCGTAATCCACGCCGCGATGGTAGTAGTCTTGAGCAAATACCCCATTATAATAGCGTCGCACCCCGTAAATAGTGGTAATTTCGCCGGAGTTGGGGCGCAACAATTTGCCGTCCCAAAATTTTTCGGGTGTCACGAGTGCTTTAAATGCGTCTACGCGATCGAATTCAGCATCTGTACCTTCCTCGTCTTTCCCAGGCGGTAGCCAGATGGATTGAGTGGGAAAATTTCGATCGCGCACTTGCACGCTCAAGTTCTGCACTTGTCCGTCACCTGCGACTTGGATTTGGCGGGCACCGGGTTTCTCTACCGGCGTCGTCGGCAACAGGGCCCGAAAGCGGCCGTTGCCGATCGGAAACGCAGGGTAGTTTTTTTGCTGTAGAGAAACTGTTGGAGTTTCCCCGCCGTTACCGTCAACTTGAATCATTACTGACAGCGTATCTCCCAGTTGGGGATTGGCCGGCGTCACAACTACCTGCAAAGCTTGCACCGGCAGGGCAAAACTCAGAAAGCCAGCAACAATTCCCCCGATCGAACTGGTGGTTAACTTGTTTGCTTTCAACTGCCCCCACCGCAAAATCCGACCCGTAACTATTTCGGCACTTAGCCCGCCGTTGCCTCGACTCACAGTCATTATCATCACTAGGTGTCCTTAATCTTTGTCTCGCTGATATATTTTTAACTATCTAGACTAACTATAGCAATCCGCAATAAGTCGAGAGAAAAAGCTTTAGGTAAAAAGCTTGGTCAATCGATTTTAGATTTTAGATTTTAGAATTGAAGCATTGACCCCACGGATAAATTCGGGCGGCAAGTTTCATCAGATACAGATTTTTTATTTCTGGATACTGAGTCTGCTTTCGGAATGAATCCGGGGGCTTGTATCCTGGATGCTTTCGGTCAAAGATTTGGAGATGAGAGACTAACTTAAATAAATGCTTAACTTGAGGTGATAAGAATAATAAAAATTCCCGTAGTGCGCGGAGAAAAGCCTGCTTGAGGCAGACGCTCACACTACAGTTTCCATTACAAATATAGGAGAGCCCAAGTTTCAACAGAAACACTCTTCATCTATAACTGGATGATTATATTTTATCAGTCCTAGCTACTATTACATAACTTTCAACAATTAGTATTAGTTATAGTTCACGCCGCTACAACAGAATTATTTTTAACTCAAGAGCAGTTAAATCAATTCTTTCTTTGCCGTTTACTTTCCGAGAACCTTCTTCAAACTCTCTAGTTATTTTAGCCTGTTTTTGGCAAAATAGTATTGATTCCCAATTTTAAAATCTCACATCTAAAATGGTATGAGATAAAAATTGAGAATGGCTATAATCTTATCACCTAAATTTATAGGGATTCAAAGGTAGCGGTGAAACCATCTAAGGTTAAGCATTCTTCCATAAATTCCTCTACATCATTGACATTCTCAAGCTGATATTCCATGATGCGTTGACCAGATCCTTTCATCTTTTTGGAAGAAAGAGGCGTAGCCGGATATTTATCAGCGATGGCTTTGAAAGCTTTGGAATGGGTATCCCAGCTTTCAGCAGAACATTGTATGGTTAAAAGCCACATGATGAAATTCCTCCTTGGGTTGGGTTTACTAATAGTCTGACACGAGTAAAACTTAGATCGATAGTGCCGAAAAATTAAGGGATTCTGTGGTTTGGAAAAAAGTTAAAAGCCGAGCCACTATGTGAGCAACACCACCCTTAACATTCGACTCCACATTCAAAGGCATCACCGGATCATGGAGTGATAAGCGTAACAGAAACCAGCCGGATTCGCTAGCTGAAGTGCAGGAAATTCGCAGACCTTCGTAGTTATTGGGAACTATTTTCCAGTCTGCTTGCGTTGAGACAAATTGTTGCAGTTGTTCAATAACCAGATAGCCGTGAGCCTTGAAATCATCCACACCAATTTTAATCCGAAATTCTGCACTTTCTTCGGGTTCTTTTAAATTCGCAATTAAATCCGGCAAAGATTGATTTGCTAGCTTTGAGTTAGCCAATTCAATCAATAATTTGCTGACCAAATAAGCGCCATCATCCAGAAAGTAATTTTCTTTCAAAGCTCCATGTCCAGAGGTTTCAATCGCCAGCCATGATTCCTGTCCGGCTTCATTGAGGCGAATCGACTCATCAATCACATTTTTGTAGCCGCGTTTAAAGCGATGGTGAATCCCTTTTAAATCTTGTTCGATGAATTGTGTCAAGCCATCGGAGGTGATAGAATCGGTGACAATAGTAGAGCCTGGGTGTTCTTTTAATACGATCGCCGAAATCAAGGCAATTAAGCGATTGCGATTGAGTTCCTTGCCAACTTGATCGACTGCAGCACTGCGATCGACATCCGTATCAAAAATAATCCCAAAATCAGCTTGGTGTTCAATTACCGCGTGACAAATTGACTGCATTGCCTGTTTATCTTCGGGATTTGGCACATGATTGGGGAAAGTACCATCGGGCTCTAAAAACTGACTGCCCGTAGTGTCAGCACCTAAAGGTTTTAAGACTTTATCAACATAAAAACCGCCAGCACCGTTTCCTGCGTCTACAACAATTTTTAATCCTGTTAGTGGTTGCTCAAAATTATCGGGATGATTGACTGATTCCCTAATCTTGGTGACAAATTGGTTAGCATAAACTGAGATAAAATCATGCTTTGTAATCTTACCGGGCGATGAGGCGGGCTGAAAGTAATTGCTTTGGGCTAGTGTTAAGATATCTGTAATATCCTGCTTTTGTAACCCACCTTTGGCGGTGAAAAACTTTAAGCCATTTCGATTAAATGGCAAATGGCTAGCAGTGAGCATAATCGCGCCGTCGCAATCAAAACCAGGAGTAATGGTACTCATAAACATGGCGGGGGTTGAGGCCATTTCAAAGTCGTACACGGTTGCACCAACTGAGGCGATTCCCTCCATGACTGCTTGCATTAAGGTTGGCCCTGATAGGCGACTGTCACGCCCGATCGCGATCGTTAATTCGGCCGCTGGCTTATTGACTTTTTGCACCAGCCAACTGACAAAGGATTTACCTAAGATTGTCGCAATTTCGGGCGTTAGGTTGACTGTTTCATTGGGAACGCCTTCGAGGGCGATACCGCGAATGTCTGATCCATTTTGAAGTTTTGTCCAGTTGAAGATTTGCATAATAATTGATGGTAAGTAAAAAGATCGGAGTCGGCGGTTGAAACCGATCGTACAAACTTTCGTTTGCCGCTAGGCGGTTCGACTCAGCTTCGCCGAAATTCTTTCACGGACTAAGAAATAAAGACGGGAGAAATCTAGAATTTGGTATTATTAGTCATTACGGTGACAGAGTTTTTCAATTCAATCAGCTAATCGGCATTTAAGTTGTATTTAAAGAAACAATCCCCGTCTTGTGGGTGGGATTTAAGCAACGCCCAAAATATCCAATTGAAATGTTGAACAGCTTACTGGAATTTTGGTCCCATCACCGCTAAGCTTAAGCTCTAATTCCTTAGCCGCGTTCAACGCTGTAAATGGCCTGCAAGCGGAACTCACCATGAGCGGGAACTTCCACAATATCTGTAGCTGCATTGGTCGTTTCTACGCACAGTAAACGCTGATAATCTGCATCATCAAGGTCGGCCATATTTGCAGAAATTGTCACCCAGGGATTCCACACTACGACGGATTTACTACCCGATGATTTAATGCGAATTCGACGATTGAGGGCGCTATCGTCAATGATTAATTCATTGGTGACATCGAGATAAATGCGATCAACTTCACCTGTTACTACCACTGCACCCACTTGAGTTTTTTCGACACCACCATCGGCTTTATCAAGATACTGGCTATTTTCTAAGCCTAAAACCTGCACGCGGTTGATATCGCCGACTTGGAAATAGGTGTGGAAAGCTTGGGTGAGGGGAAATGCTTTGTCGCCTAGATTGCGGGTGATTAATTCTACAGTGAGGCTGGTGCCGATCGTAATTGCGATCGCCAGTTCAAAAGCTTGGGGCCAAATTGCTCTAGTTTCATCGGTATCATTGAGTCCGAGAGTGACTTTGGTTGCGCCGTCGGGGGTTGTGGCGGTTTCTAGCACATTCCAGAGGCGATTCCGCACAAACCCATGACTCGGACGCCCCAAGGCTTCGGGATCTGGGCCAAACCAGGGCCAACAGATGGGTATACCGCCTTTGATGGCTTTCCCTTCTGCATAGTAGGCTTTGTCGCTGAGGAACATCAAGTCTGTGGTTTCGGTGGCTGGTTGAAAGGAGAGCACTTGACCGGAATACACAGAAATTAAGGCTTTGGCTTGACCGTTGTCGATGTGAATCATCGGGAAACCACCGTTTCCGGTGGCGAAGGTGAGGTGCCCGGCTATGCCGTAGTCTGTGTTTAATTGGTCAATACTCATGCTGTTAGCTTGGTTAATTGCTTTACAATTATCCGATATTATGGTTGCTAGATTGATTAGATTGTTGGGTGGGACGGGGAAGATGCGATCGACACTACGATGCACTCACAGAAACGGATTGGGAGTGCCAAGTGATCGCGAGGGGATGTGCGATCGCACCCACCGACACACCTTGCTGAGTTATTCGTAATCAAGCCGATCGCGTTTAGTCGCGAGATCGTTGAGGATGCGATGCCCTGATCGCCAGCTTCGGGCCAAACTATTAATCAGCAGCAACGGCTTACCTGTGCAACCTCGAATGTAGTGCATTTCACCAGCCATTCGGTCTCCAGTTCAGCCGTTAGGTTAAATTCAGTTGAGTCGATCGAGTCTATCTTCACGGCGAGCAGCAAGCATCAGTTTGGCTCCGCTGGCGCCTAAACGACGAGCAGTGGCTTCCCCTATACCATATCTGCTTGACCTGACAGTTAGGGACTCGATCACCTTTAGTGCAGTCTTTACAGGTGCGACGGCAGCTTTGTCCAACCTACATCCCGAATGGCCTTGTCATTTTGACGTATAGCGATCCTTGCAGGAGTCGTAAAAAGATGTAGGGGTAGTGCCTTTCTTTGCCTATCCCGGCCTCATGGGGCCACCACGGGGGGTTTGCCCCTACAAGAATTACACAAATGATGCGAGGATTGCTATATCAAGAGCAACGACAAAATTACTTGTCTAAAACCTAAATCTTTCTTGTTAACAAAACCGGGGATTACTAGAAAAAAACACAAAAGTGCCTGAGTAATTATCCAGTAGTTCGGGTAAATCCGCAAGCAGGGCTTGAATAAATAAAAACGATTTTAACTACTCCTTTTTACCGATCGCCGATCGGTGAACATACACCATGATAAAACCGCTCAATACAAAAAAGTAATCAACACGGATCCACCCAGCCTGAAAAAAATTTAAAAAAAGTAACTTAATTTAATCTCTCGGCGCTCATCTCGTTGAGGTGAAACATTACCACTAATACCGCCGCAATCCCTCGATAAACTTGCCAGAGGTTAAGCTTTTTGTGAGGAGTTGAACTCTGTGCAATGAAAAAATACCTTAGTCAAGGGTGGCCGTTGTGCTTGTTGGTCAACTACAGTCAACCCACTAAACATAGTCAACACATTAGACACTATAATATAACTTTATACTTTTTTCATAAACTTGTGCAAGAAGACTTCCGACTGATCGTTGACTTAGTTCTAGTTCTCGCTGCTGCCGCAGCAGGAGGACTCTTTGCATCGCTATTGCGACAGCCGGTAATTCTCGGCTACCTGCTGGGAGGGATCGTAGTTGGGCCGGCCGGTTTGGGGCTGATTAAAGAATTAATTCAGGTAGACACCCTGGCTGAATTTGGGGTTGCCTTTCTGTTATTTGCCTTGGGAGTGGAATTTTCCTTCGCCGAACTCCAGAAAGTTAAAACCATTAGTTTGGGCGGGGGGGGCTTGCAAATTGTGCTGACGATCGCCATTACTACTGCAATTTCCTTGGCTGTAGGCTGGGTAGAATCGCCTGCTCAAGGCGTGTTTTTAGGAGCGATTCTGTCGCTTTCTTCGACTGCCGTTGTACTCAAGTGCTTGATGGAGCGCAATGAATCCGGTACTTCCCACGGTCAAGTCATGCTGGGAATATTAGTAGTTCAAGATTTGGCTTTGGGGCTAATGCTAGCAGTTTTGCCGGCACTCAATCAGCCAGCAGAAGAGATCGGCATGACGGTAGCGTGGGCCCTGCTACGGATCGGGTTATTTGCTATCGGTGCTGTAGGCGCGGGCATTTGGATCGTACCGCAGTTGCTGCGCTACCTGGCGAAAACAGAAAGTCGGGAACTGTTTTTGCTGGGAGTTGTGGTTTTGGCTTTAGGGATTGCGCTACTGACAGAATATTTGGGTTTTTCGATCGAGATGGGCGCATTTGTGGCGGGTTTAATGATTTCGGAGGTGGAATATGCCGACCAAACTCTAACTTATGTCGAGCCTTTGCGAGATATTTTTGCATCCTTATTTTTTGTCACCATCGGAATGTTAATTGACCCGATGTTTCTGTGGAACCATCTAGAAGTAATTCTGGGACTGGTATTTATAGTATTTGTCGGCAAATTCTTGATTATAACGCCGATCGTCCGACTATTTGGCTATCCGCTCAAAACAGCATTGATCGCAGGTTTGGGCTTAGCTCAAATAGGAGAATTCTCCTTTGTACTCGCTAGTTCCGGCCAAGTTATGGGGCTGGTTTCGCGGGACGTTTACCTGTTAATTTTAGGCACGACGGCAGTCACCCTCGTCCTGACTCCGTTTGTATTGAGAAGCGTGCCGCAGTTATTGAAATGGGCGGAAAATTTTGGGCCTTTGCAGCGCTATTTTGACGAAACATCTCAACCTGTGGCAATAGCTGAAACTTTGCCGGAACAAAATTATGTTGTGGTTTGCGGTTACGGGCGAGTCGGCAGAATTTTAGTCAAAATGCTGCAAAGCCGCAACTGTTCAGTTGTGGTAATCGACGAGTCAGAAAGTAGAATTCAAGACTGCAGAATGCAAGGAATTCCTTACATTTACGGGAATGCTGCCAGTTTGCACGTATTGGAAGCCGCGCGGGTGGAACGGGCAAAAGCAATGGCGATCGCCCTTCCCGATCCCATGAGCACTCGCTTGTGTCTGAAGCGGGCTTTAGAATTAGTCCCGGATTTGGATATTGTGGTGTGCGCGAACCAAGATAAAGACATCGAACTGCTTTACCAACTGGGGGCTTGGGAAGTTGTGCAGCCGGAGTTTGAGGCAAGTTTAGAACTGTCTTCCCACTTGCTGGCTGGCATGGGGCTCTCGGCAATGGCGATCGCGCGGGATGTGCAGCAAATTCGCAGCAGCCGCTATCTGGAATTGCGGCCAGCGCGCGAACCTTTGGCGGTTTCGCGGGATTTGAAAGTGGCGGTTCGGGATATGAACAGCGAGTGGTACAGCTTGCCGTCAGGTTCTCCCATTGCCAGCATGACTCTGGAAGAAACTAACTTGCGGCAGTTGACAGGGGTCAGCGTAATGGCGATCGTCCGCGAGAATGGCGAGGAAATTGATTATCCCAACGGGAAGACAGCTTTGCTGTCGGGCGATCGACTTTTTGTAGTGGGAGAACCGGAAGAACTCATCAGTTTTGAGTTGCTGGCGAAAGGGGAAGTTGCAGTCCCGCAGGGCGACAGTTCTTGCCAGTGGCTGAGGCTACCAGCAAACAGCCCTTGGGCGGGCAAAAAACTGTCAGAGGTAGATTGGCTGACCCAGTACGGGGTGCAGGTGCGGGCGATCCGCCGGGAAGGGAAATTTACTCGCTGGCCCGACGGAAGTAGCAATTTGCAAGAAGGCGATCGTTTGCTGCTGTGTGGCGGCTTCTACGAGCTCGGCTTGATGCAGCGGACGGCCTCACCACCAGTGCCGCAACCTGCTTTAAAGCTGCCTTTGGTCAAGGCCCAAGTCATCGAAAAGCTGTTTAGCGATTAGTCAGTTGGCAGTTGGCAGTTGGCAGTTGACGGTTGGCAGTTGACAGTTCAGAGTTGGCAGTTGACTGTGGTGAGCTTTCCAGCCAACAGTCAACTGTCAACAATGCCCGATGCCCGATGCCCCATGCCCCATGCCCCACTCTTACCCGTTGGGTTTGAGATAAGCAATTGCTGGCCGCGAGATCAGAATTTGTGTTTCTGACGGATCTAGGAGGCAAATGCAGCTATTATCCTGCCAAAAAATTCTGCCAGCTACTAAGTCGCCGGTCAGGAGTTTGATCTCCACCTGTTGTTTGTCTTTGATGTAGCTTTGTATTAAGCGAACGCTGGGCAATCCGGTTTCAAATTCAGACATAGTTCAGAAAAATATAGTCAAATATTACCTTAAACCATATTCTTCTCTTTATACCGTTTAACCCTTACTGCCACAACTACAAGCGCGTCTAATCGATGAGGGAGAAACCCATTGGCAGTTACTTTTTGACGAATATTCATTGAGCTATTGACATCAGCATTAATTAGGTATCCCGGTGGAGTTATAAATATTATATTTGTTTATATTTCAGTAGAAAGGACTATAAATTGCATAAAGTTTTATAATACTGGGAACTGGGTAATTTGGTAATCAAATTGTCTAATCAGTTTTAACCAAAAGAGGTTTGTTTTTATGCCGATCGAGTTTGCGAAGTATCACGGACTGGGAAATGATTTTATTCTGATTGACAACCGCCACTCGTCAGAACCGGTGATCACGCCAGAACAAGCTGTGGATTTGTGCGATCGACATTTCGGGATTGGCGCAGACGGTGTGATATTTGCTCTTCCGGGTCAAAACGATACTGACTATACGATGCGGATTTTTAACTCCGACGGTTCGGAACCGGAAATGTGCGGCAACGGGATTCGCTGTTTGGCTAAGTTTATCGCCGATTTGGAAGGGTCAGAAATTCACCCCCCCCAACCCCCCCTTGCTAAGGGGGGGAGTGAATCTAAGACTGAGTACCGGATTCACACCGGTGCGGGCGTTATTATCACCGAATTGCGATCGGACGGTCAGGTGAAGGTGGATATGGGGGTTCCCCGGCTGCTGGCTGCGGAAATTCCGACAACTTTGGCTGCAGCGGATGCCAAAGTTATTGATGTGCCGATCGAAGTTGCTGATAAATCTTGGTCTGTTACCTGCGTCAGCATGGGTAATCCTCACTGCATTACCTTTGTAGAGGATGTTTCGGCTGTTGCTTTAGAAACTGTCGGGCCTCAATTCGAGCACAACAAAGCATTCCCGCAGCGTACCAATACGGAATTTATTCAAGTGATACGTTCAGACTATGTAAAAATGCGGGTGTGGGAAAGAGGCGCGGGTGTTACTCTAGCTTGTGGGACTGGTGCTTGTGCTGCTGTGGTAGCTGGGGTGTTGGTCGGGAAGTGCGATCGGGTAACTGCGGTTGAACTCCCCGGCGGCGTTTTGGAAATCGAATGGGCAGAAGTTTCTGGGCGGATTTACATGACCGGGCCGGCACAGCGAGTATTTACTGGTTCTATGAGTGATTAGTCATTAGTCATTAGTTATTAGTCATCAGTCATTAGTCAGAAGGGATTTTTTGTTGAATTAACAAACAATAAAAATTATTGACTTCAAAATTTTTATTGAATTCTGACCAATGCCTTTTGCCTTCACAAATCATTGGCTGCGGACTGAAGACTGAAGACTAATAACTAAGCCTGAAATCTAAAATCTAAAATCTAAAATCTAAAATTAAGTAGGTGGGCTGGCATGGCGGGAGGTATTTATCTGATTCAGGACGACGACAGGCTGGTAGAAATGATGGAACAGCCCTACGACTCGGAAGACCAGTTACAAGATTTGCTAGTAACTTATCCTAATTTGATCGCGGGAGACCAAATCGATCGGGCGACACCGCGCAGGTGGCTGTTAATTTCGCGGGAAGCAGCAGTAGCCAGCGATGAGGAAACAGCGGTGCAGTGGTCGCTGGATCATTTGTTTCTCGACCAAAATGCCGTTCCTACTTTGGTGGATGTGCGGCGAACTCCGAATGCCGAACTGCGGCAAAAAGTTTTGGGTCAGTCGATCGACTATGCTGCTAATGCGTTGTTTTACTGGCCGATCGATTCAATTATTGCTCTGTTTGAAGCTAATTGTCGCGATCGGGGTCGCGATCCTGAACAGATTTTTGAAGAGTTTCTCGGTGCGGATGCTAATGAAGACCTATTTTGGCAGAAGGTTAAAACTAATTTGCAAGCGGGTAAAGTTCGCTTAGTGTTTGTAGCTGACGAAATTTCCGCTGAAATGCGCCGAGTTGTGGAATTTCTCAACGAACAAATGGACCCGGTTGAAGTTTTGGCCCTGGAAATTAAGCAGTATGTAAGTGAAGACGGTTTGAAAACGCTGGTTCCCAGAGTGATCGGTCAGACAGCGGAAGCACAGCAGAAAAAATCCAGCGCAACACGCGAAAGAAGGCGCTGGGATGAATCTTCATTTTTTGCGGAAATCACAGCTAGGCGAGGCGCAGACGAGGCGCAAATGGCAAAAGCAATTTACCTGTGGGCGAAAAGTCAAGAACCCGAAATTCAAATCCAGTGGGGAACGGGGGACGCTTACGGTGGTTTCGCCGCTCAATTGCCTCAAAAGGGCAGAAAACCCTATCAGTTATTCACTGTAGATATTGCTGGCAGAATGGAGATTTCTGCTGATAATTATGGTTCCCAGCCGCCTTTTAATGCGGAACATAATTGGCTGGAATTGAGAAGTAAGCTGAGTTCGATCGGTCTGTCGCTACCTACAGAACCAGGCGAGAGAAGGTCGCCGAGTCTGGCTTTATTTACTGTGCAAGACGAATCTGCACTGAAGCAAGTTATGGAAACTTTTGATTGGGTGATTGAGCAAATTAAAACGTTATAGTCATTAGTCAGTAGTCATTAGTCAGTAGTCCTGGGTAGTTAATAATTGGTTACGATCGCCAACAAATAACACATAATCAATAACAACTAACAACCCACAAATAACCAATAACAACTAACAACTCACAAATCACCAATCACAACTGACTAATGGCTACTGACTAATGACTACTGATAGCGAATATTAGCTTGTTTTAAACGCCGCAATGCTTCTCCCAGTCGATCGCAATCTGCAATTAAACTAATTCTCACATATCCTTCGCCGCCCGGCCCAAAAGCATTACCAGGAGTCACCACAACACCCGTTTGCTGCAAAACATTGAGGGCAAAATCAGTCGAACTCATGCCCGGAGTGCAGGGAACCCAAAGATACATGGCAGCCAGAGGTTTGGGAATATTCCACCCTAATTCTGCCAATCCTTCCACCATGAAATCCCGGCGAGTCCTGTAACGATTCTGTACTTCGTGCAAGTAACTGTCCGGCAATTGCAGTGCTGTTTCTGCTGCTGTTTGCAAAGCGGAAAATATACCGTAATCTAGGTTAGTTTTTAATGTCCGCAAACCTTGAATAATTTTGCTATTTCCTACTACAAAACCGACGCGCCAGCCGGCCATATTGTAGGTTTTTGACATGGTGTGAAATTCGACGCCGATTTCTTTACCGCCGGGAATTTCTAATAAACTTGTCGGTTGATAGCCGTCAAAGGCTAATTCCGCATAACACAAGTCGTGAACCAGCAAGATTTGATGTTTGTGTGCGAAAGCAACAATATCTTTGTAAAATTCGCGGGGTGCAGTCGCTCCAGTCGGATTGCTGGGATAATTGAAATAGAGTATTTTGGCTTGTTCGGCTACGCTGTCTGGAATGTCGGCTAAGTCAATTACCCAGTCATTTTCTGGTTTGAGGATGATGTTGTGAACTTTTGCACCGGCGATGATTGGGCCGCGAAATAATACGGGATAAGCAGGACTTGGTACTAATATTAAGTCCCCTGGATTGATATAGGCGATCGCAAAATGTGCTAAACCTTCTTTAGAACCCAACAAAGGCAATGCTTCGCTTTCTGGATCGAGTTCAACATTGTAGCGGCGGCTGTACCATTTAGTAATTGTACGGCGGAAACTGGCAGTTCCTTCAAAGGGTGGATAGCCGTGATTGGCAGAATTTTGGATGGCTGCGACAGCCGCTTCTACTACTGGTTGAGGAGTCGCCCCGTCGGGGTTTCCCATTCCTAAGTCTATTAAATCGAGTCCTTGTTCGCGGGCGCGGGCTTTCAGTTCGTCGAGACGGGCAAATACGTAGGGCGGTAGTTTTTGCAACCTGTCAGCAGGGGTAATCCAATCCAAGGTCATTTATTTTTTGTCAGTTGTCAGTTTTCCTGGTTTGTAGTAAGGACTTTCGTCCTTGCTAGCACAGCCTTTTCAGGACTTTAGTCCTTACTACAAACTGTTTTAATTCTTAATCTTTAATTCTCCCACAGGTGCGGTGGTAGAAACCATCGCTGCCATTAATTGTTGGGGAACAACTTTAAAAGGCAGTCGGTGGATGTCGGAATTAGGATTGCAGGCTATGTCGGCGGCGCGCTGCAATTCTGTGATGGTAATGTCTCCGAGTCCGAGGTTGTCTAAAGTTTGGGGCAATCCAATCTCGGCGTAGAATTTTAGCAGTTGCTGTCTGGCGCTAGCGGCGAGTTGATTGTTTTGCAGCATTTCTTCTAGTCGCAGTTGTACTAAAATGCCGTATGCGACTTTTTCGCCGTGCAATGTGCCGTGACTTGCTAATAGATGAGTTAAGCCGTTGTGGACGGCGTGGGCGGCGACGGTGCGGCATTGGGCGCCGCCAATTCCCCCGATTACTCCTGCTAGCAATACGGCTGCATCTGTGACTTCTTGCCAGGTTTCGCTACCGGGTTCTTTGAGGGCGGCGGCTGATTTTTGGAATAATATATCGCGCAGTATTCTAGCTTGTTGAACGGCGGAAATTATCAGGGTTTGTTCGGAGTGTCCGCTGCTGACTGATGCTTCGTACCATTTGGCGATCGCATCTCCAATTCCTGCTACTAATGTCCGCTGTGGTGCGGTTTGAATCAAGCCGTAGTCGAGTATTAATAAGTCGGGACATCTGGCTAATGTGACATCGTATTGGAATGCACCTTGTTCTGAATAAATGTTAGAAAGGGCTGTCCAAGCCGCACAGGTGGCTGCTGATGTGGGTATTGTGACGATCGGGATTTTGCACTGATGGGCGACGAGTTTCGCTGCGTCTAAGGCTTTGCCGCCGCCGACACCGATGATGAAATCGGCTTCATGGGTTTGGGCTGCTGCGCGCAGGGTTTCGAGGCTGGTTTCGCTGCAATCCTTGCCGTAGGCTGTTTCGGCGGATTTTAACTGCTGCTGTTCGAGGATTGGTTGCAGGTAGGGTTGGGCGGCGGCGAGGGAGTTGCTGCCGCCGACGATTAGCGGCCGCTTTCCGAAACGGGCGATCGCATCTCCGGCTTGTGCGATCGCTGATCGACCTCGCAATACACAGGCGGGAGCAATTGTCAAGGAATAAATTGCTGTTGGGGTGGCGGTTTTAGTGCTTTGGGTTTGAGTCATCGAACCACTGGATAAGTGACGAGAAGGTTGACGCTTTGCAGGATTGCTGGATTTTCTAGGATAACTCTAACCCATGTTGGGCGATCGGGTAAGTTTTGTAAAGTTTTTATTAAGTATTGTGGTTGGGCATGGGCTGGGGAGGGTGAAGGGCGATCGGTATAATAAATTTACAGCAAAGCATTGATGAGGCAGGATCGCAGTTTACGAGGCGATCGGCAAAACTTAGGCCCAAACCACAAAAATAAATAAAATATGACATTGAGCAAACATAGTATTTTGTTAACCGCTCTTCTATTAGTAGTGCTGGGAAGTTCAATTTTTGTAAATATTCTTCTTTTCCGTCGAGCTAAACAGTTTTATTTAGAGCTTAATCAAACTCGTTTAGATCCTCTGGGATTAAACAACTATCCTACAAATCTCAAGCAACTTACTAATACCAATCCAACTCGTGTGGTTTTCTTTGGTGACTCTAGAGCAGCTAGTTGGACATCGCCTAATATCAGTGAATATGAGTTCATCAACCGGGGAATTAGTTCTCAAACCTCAGTTCAGGCTATCGAGAGATTTGCCTATCATGTGAGTTCATTAAAACCCAATATAGTCATCATCCAAGTTGGTGTTAACGATCTGAAAACCATTCCCTTGTTTCCTGAACGCAGAAATGCGATCGTTGCCAATTGTCAAGCAAATATTAAGCGAATTGTCGAAGAATCTAGGAATCTGGGTGCAGTAGTAATCGTGACTACTATTTTCCCAGTAGGAGAAGTGCCACTACAGCGCAAGCCTTTTTGGTCTGATGACATCAGTCGGGCAATTAAAGAAGTCAATGCCTACATTGCGACCTTAGCTGGAGATAAAATTATAGTGTTTGATACATTCCCTATTCTTGGCGATAGTCAGGGCATGATATTGCCGAAATATAGAGCAGATGAACTACACTTGAACGCACAGGGGTATGCGATTCTCAACCAGAATATCTCGCAACTACTCAATACAATGGAACGGAAAAAAGTACCGAGTTAGGCTATTTTGAAAAATTCAATGTTTGACTCATAACTACTGTTGGCGAAATATTCTACTCATAACTTGCCTTCGGTAACTGCTTTGTCTGTTGGGCTTTGTACAAGACAAATTGCACGAAATTGACCACTTCCTGTTGTTGCTCAGTCGGAAGCAGCCGCAGATTTTCTAATAGGGTTTAGTTGATATTCATGCTTTGTATCATTATTTTTTCCCTTCAGCTTTGTTAGCGGGACTCACTACTTTTTTAGTGTAAATCTTTGGAAGTTGGCTGCTTTCTTCTTCCAAACAAACCAGACATACTTAAACCTGTCACGAGCAAGCCGAGCATTCCCAATCCGTTCAAAATCGGGTAAATGGCTTGCAGGTGAAAGATTTCACCTGTATGAATTTTCAATAAAAATCTCGATGAAATTTCTATACCCAGCGGCCACTCTCGGAGAATGGTTATGAACATTCCAGTCAAGACAGTCAGCGCGATCGGCAAAGCAACAATAAGGCCTAGAATGCGGTGGTATTTGCGAAATGCTTTCTTCATAGTGGTTGAAAGTTTGGGAATACTGAGGTTATATAAGGAGGGAGTGTTGAGTGCTTGTTTCTGAGTAACTGCGATCGCATAACTCTCACAGGACTTACGCACTCCGACGCACAGAAACCGGATCTTTTAAGTTTTATTGAAGGTTTGAACGAATTACCGGAGTTAAAAAACTCGGTTTCTGCGTCTGAGACTTTAGAATCAAGCACTCACCACTGAAATTTAGGACTTAGGAATGGTACTGATAGTCTTTTCCAGCGACTGCAATTGAGTCAGCACTTGGTCTTTACTTGGCTTAGACTTTTTGAGGTCGGCCATTACTTTGTCTGTAGTCTCTTCAACTGCATCGTAGCTTTTAGGAGCTTTAGCTTTGATACCGTCTTCTACTTTTTTCCAGGCATTCTCAAATTTGTCAAATTCGGTTTTCGCTTTGGCAAAGTTTCCAGCCTGAACTGCTGCTGTGGTACTGGAAACCACACCACTCAATTCTGCATAGTTTCCCTGCGATGCTGGTTTATCAGTTTTTACAGCAGTAGCAGCAGGAACCGGGGCGGGTGAAGTTGGGGGAGTGGAAGCTTCTTTAGCGCTGTCGCAACCAGCCAAAGCTATAAGGCTGATGGCGCTAAGGACAAGGATTTGATTAAAACGAGCCATGAACAATCCTCACATAGATTCATACTAAAATCTATTGTGTCACAAAGAAATCCGATCCGTGGCAATAAATCAACATCCTGCGGGATAGTAAATTTTGAAGCTGGAAGTGGGCTGATAGTTGGGTAGATTTGGTAGGTTTGGGTTGAGGGAGGAAACGCCACTAGATGATGGTTTGTGACTGTTGGCCTGAATCCAGTGCAAGCCAAGCTACTGACTACCCTCTCGTGTGTTTTAGGTTCAGAAAGCTAATTCGGGCGATCGACATTCCTGATTTTATGGACTATAATCAACACAGATAATTAAGCCTATTACTAATTCTTGCACAACCGTTTCAGAAACTTTTCCGATACACCTGACAAATCGCTCAGTAGTTACACTCCGAACTTGCAAAACATTGCCTGCTGAGTCTGCGTCTAAACAGTTTTCTTCTGTTCGCTGAATGAGAATCATGAAAGGGCGATTTTGAAATTTAGGCTGCCATGTAGCCACAGGAATTATAATCCGCATGGGGATAGAACTAAACATTTCCGAACTAATCACAACTGCGGGACGTGTTTTCTGAATTTCTTGCCCTCGGGTTGGATCGAGTTGTACCAGCCACACCTCTCCTCGTTTTGGGTTAGTAGTCATACTCAGTCTCCCAGTCTTCGCCATCGAGTACCGAAAACTCGGTTAATTCAGGATATGTCAAAAAATCTTCTGCTGTAGCAGCCATATACGGTGCTAGTATTTTATGACGTTCTGCTATTGGCAGGCTAGCAATTTCTCTAAGTGATAGCTTGAGACTATGTTCTGTTGTTGACGAAATATTAGACTCAGCACTTTCGCTGGATAACTGCTTTTTTTGTTCCGCTTTTTGCACAAGGAATTGTGCAAACTCTAGCACTTCTTGTTGTTTCTCCCTTGGCAACTGTCGCAGATTCTCTAACACTGCTTGCTCAAAATTAATTGTTTCTGACATTTCAATTACTTTCCCTAAGCGTTGATCAGTTGATTTCTTACGAAGTCAAATTTTGTAGTTCCATATTTGCAAATTGCGCCATAATTTTCATCTTTCCCTGTTACTTCACTCATCACACCGCCAAATCTTGATACTCCCACCATTACTGCCACTAACCAGAGTGTTTCCATCCGGGCTAAAGCTGACAGAATTAACCTTGTTTGAATGCCCTGTGAGAGTGCGATTTTCCTGTCCTGTTTTCAGATTCCAAAGCTTGATAGTATTGTCATTACTTCCACTTGCAATATTTTGTCCATCCGGGCTGATGACAAGGGAAAAAACCCCGTGTGAATGCCCTGTTAGAGTGCAAATTTCCTGTGTGGTCTTCAGATTCCAAAGTTTGATAGTCTTGTCTCCGCTACCACTAGCAAGAATTTGTCTATCCGGGCTGAAGGCGACAGAATAAACTGACTCTGAATGCCCAGTAAAAGTGCAAATTTCCTGTCTGGTTTTCAGACTCCACAGTTTGATAGTTTTGTCCCAACTGCCACTAGCAATATTTTCTCCATCCGGGCTGATAGCGACAGACATAACCAGGTTTGAATGTCCAGTGAGAGTGCAGATTTCCTGTTTGGTTTTCAGATTCCACAGTCTGATAGTATGGTCACCACTGCCGCTAACAAGAGTTTCTCCGTCTGGACTAAAAGCAAGAGACCGAATTAAACCTGAGTGACCCTTGAGAGTGCTAATCTCTTGTCCAGTTTCCAGATTCCACAGCTTAATTTGTTTGTCAGAACTTCCGCTAGCTAAAATTTTTCCATTAGGGCTAATAGCAACGCAATAAACCGCACCTGAATCCCCAGCAAAAGTACGAATCAGATCTCCTGTATGGAGATTCCAAAGTTTGCTGCAATTTCCACTGCTGTTACTAGCAAAAGTCTTGCCATCTGGACTAATAATTACGCAATCAACAGATGACATAGCTACGCCATTAAGAGTTTTTACACATTTGAAGGAGTAAGCTTTTCTAAGGATTTTTTCTTCTATTTGTTGTTGGCGTTGAGCTTCGGCTTTGGCAGCTTCTTCTATTTGTTGTTGGCGTTGAGCTTCAGCTTTGGCAGCTTCTTGAGATTGACGTTCAGTCTCTACTTGATCAATCAGCTTTTTCAACTCCTGTTCATACATTTCTCGCTGTCGCCGCTGAATATCCTGAAGAATATCAAAATAAGGTTTCACCCATTCTTCTGGCAACCCATCTTCAGCCAATTCATCGCTTAAATTAAACAACTGAGGTTCATAGCCAGGGTCAATATTGAGATAATACAAATCGGCTAAAAATCCCGCCAGCAATTTGTGAATCGCCACAATCAAGTGTCGAATTATGCGGAGGGCTTTTTTCTCACTTACCCCAGATGCTAAAAGTGCATCTTTTGCCTCTTCCCAGTCAAAAACTTTGGTAGAAAACAGGGAGACTTCCTGATTATTCAGGAATCCCCAAAAGCCGACGCGAAAAGTTACGGCATAATCGCTGATATCGCTATATAAAATTGTAGTAGGAACCGGAGATAAAATTCGCTGCAAGCGTTCCACATCAATATCACCAATCGACTCAGTGAAATAATCGCTATAAAACTTAACTGGGCGTAAGACATCCTGTTGAGGATAATGCTGTCTGAGAAAATCTCCCACACTTCTCATCTCAATTGGCAAATCTTCACAAAAGGTTTCCGGACATCGCTTGCTAATTTTTGGCGGTGACAGTAAGATTAAGAGGCGAGGTTGCTGTTCAAGTAAAATCTGCTTAGTTTCCTCTCGATTCAACTTAGAAAACCAAGTATCTTTATCCCAAATTGTTTGAATTTCAGCCAGCTTGACATGAATATCTTTTGCTTGCAATTCCCGCATCAAATCCCGGTGCAAAGCCGCCAGCTTCCGTCTGTCTCGCTGTTCCTGTTCCTGCAACTCTATGCGACGCGCCGTTTGTGCTACTTTCAGCTTTAACAATTCGTTGTCTCTGGCATCTTTCGCTTTCGCGTATTCGATCATTTCCTGGGAATAACGCTGTTTTGCTTGCTCTATCTCAGTCGAATCTGAGAATATCTGATTGGGTTCGGGAATCAGATATTCTACCCACTGTTGAGATTTAATGCTGAGGGTTTCTCCTAGTTTGTGACCGATATTTCTGGCAATGGGTGACAGCACTTCCAATATTAAGGGAGCGATAGCGTCGATGATTGCGTTTGCGAACATAACTGTGGGTGAGGATGCGGTTATTAATAGTGTAGCAGGATGTTGGGAGGTATAATTCGGATGGTTGCCAGATATTCTGCACTTGTTGCTTTCAAGAATTTATAGATCGCTGACTAACCATCGCCTTGAACTTCTATGCGATAGTTGTAGCCCTGTTCGGTGAGGAAGAGTTGGCGGTGTCGGGCAAAATCTTCCTCGCAAGTTTGTAGCGATACTAATGTATAAAAGCTGGCATTGTGTCCGTCGGGTTTAGGGCGGAGAATTCGTCCGAGGCGCTGCGCTTCTTCTTGGCGAGAACCATACTTTCCCGATACTTGAATCAACACATCGGCATCGGGTAAATCGACGGCAAAATTGCCCACGCGAGAGAGAATTAATCCGGGAATCTCTTTGTGACGGAATGCTTCGTATAACCGATCGCGCTCTGCCTGTTTTGTCTTCCCCGTAATCAGAGGCAATTCGGTAATTTTGGCGATCGCATCCAACTGTTCGAGATACTCACCAATAATTAAAATACGGTGTCCCGCCTCCTTTTGCAATAAACTTTGTACCACATCCAACTTACCCGGATTTTCCGCAGCAATCCGAAACTGGCTGCGGCGGGGTGCTAGGGCATATTCCATTTTTTCCGCTTCATTTTGCGCGACGCGGATTTCCGTACAATTCGCAGTGGCAATAAATCCCTGTCCTTCCAATTCGCGCCAAGGTACGTCATAGCGCTTGGGCCCAATCAACGTGAAGACATCGCCTTCTTTCCCGTCTTCGCGAATCAATGTCGCAGTTAAACCTAACCTGCGTCGTGCTTGTAATTCAGCGGTGATCCGAAATATCGGTGCAGGTAATAGATGGACTTCATCATAAATAATCAGTCCCCACGATTGGGCGTTAAACAACTCGAAATGCGGGAATTCATCATCTTTATTCGATCGATAACTGAGCATTTGGTAAGTCGAGAGAGTTACAGAAGCCGTTTTTTTGCTGTTGCTGCTGTACTCGGCGATCGCATCTTCAGTTAAACTCGTCTTGTCTAATATTTCCCTGCGCCACTGGTGTACCGAAGTCAAACTGCTGGTGAGAATCAATGTTTTTTGCTGCACCAAACTCATCGCAATCATCCCCACAATCGTCTTACCAGCGCCGCACGGTAGGACGATCGTACCGCTGCCACCTTTTACCTCTCCGCTCTGATAGAATGCTTCTACTGCTTCTTTTTGATAGGCACGCAAATTAAAGGGTAAATCGCTTCCTAAAGTGCGATCGCGCAATGCAATTGCTAACTCGGCACCCTCGACATATCCAGCCAAATCTTCCGCCGGATAACCCACGGCTAGCAAAGCTTGTTTGAGTACACCGCGATTCCCCGCATCGACTTGAAAGCAAAGATCCGAAATCCGCTTACCTAACAGCGGTTTAACGCGATCGTCCCGCACTAGCAACTCCGTCAGCGGGCGATCGGCAATCCGCAGTTGTAAATCGGGATTTTCCGCATCAATCCTTTCAATTACCGTCAATCCGTAGCGCGTACCAAGCAGTTCGATTTCCTGCGCTACCGACTCAGGAATGTCATATTTAGCATACTTTCGCAAAGCTGCGATCATCAATTCAACTAACATTCCCGCCGCCCGCGCATTCCACACGCTGAGGGGCGTGATGCGATAGGTGTGGATGTGTTCGGGACTTTTGATTAATTCGGCAAAGGGGGCGATCGCTTCTCGCGCCTGTTGTGCTGTGGGAGCGTGAACTTCTAGTAAGATCGATCGATCGCTTTGTACGATTAAAGCATTTTCGGGAACGTAAGTCATAGGAAGAAGGAAGAAGGAAGAGGGAAGAAGGAAGAAGGAAGAGGGAATAAGTTTGTTAGAACAGAAAAGTTTGGTTGATTTGCTCCAGTCCATGTTATAAGGTGCGTCGCGATTGAGATTGTCGCTCTTTTTTTAGGATTTATCGCCAGCGACGCACCGTACAAATACTCAAAGTCCCCCTTTTCAAGGGGGATTTAGGGGGATCTGGACTCAGCTATAAACGAAAGATAAAAAGGTTTTCGGGTGATTTTTGACACTAATAGTATCAGGTGTATTATTTATCCCGCTGGGGTAAGACGTAGCCGACTTGCCGCAGGGCGTTGCGAAACTTAGTTTCCTGGGACAATGGAACCGTCAAAGTGCGATCGCCCGCTAGCTGACAGAATTTTTTGGTACGGGAATCATTGGCAATCAACACTGCTAAATGGGCGTTTGTGCATTCGATTAACTTGACAGTTCCTATATCTTGCAAACTATTCGCTCGTTCTGTAACATCCGTCAGAAATCGCTGTACGGTTTCCGGTAGCGGTTCGATACTTCTTGTCTCTAAAACTTCTTTAAATTCTGCTAGCGGGTATCCGGCTTCAATGGCGGTAAATAGCTTTTGTCGATCGAGTTGCCAGACGACATCTGAAACTTTTTTAGCATAGAGATCGAGGACGATCGCATCTGATGTCGCGATGCCTTCTCCTGCTACAACAATATCTAAATTGGGTAGTACGCGGAGTGTTTGACGGAACTCAATTGCTGGCGCGGTGTAATTCTGAGTCAATCCCAAACAGTAAGCCCCCAAAGCTGTCAGGCGAAAAGAGATTAAGCCGTCGTAGCGGCTGAGAAATCTCAAATCGTCCGTTCCCCAAAGATCGTCAAAATCGCTGGGTAGGAGGGACGGATCGGCATAGGCAACATCAATTATTCCCAGGGTAGCAACATACTCAAACAACAGGCAGCGCATATATCTTTCTTGCAGAATATGCCAATCGTGACTGCCCGAATATCCTAAGTTACCATACCCAAATTCAGAAATGTAGAGATTGTCGGGATCGCGCGTTACTTCAAACCGATTGCCCGTTGCCAACATATACCTGCTAAATTCGCTAAACAGAACCCATTTACCGACAGGACATTCTGCTAGCCTTGAGGCGATCGCCTCTCTCCGCCCCGCCACCGCTGTCATGCCGCGCGCGCCCTTGCCGGTTTGTCCTTTAATCGCATCAATGCGGCGAAATTCATCAAAAGAGTTTGTTTTTAACCAACGCTTCCATGCTGTCTGTAATCCTTTGGCAGGTGATTCTTGCAAAGCTTTCTGTCCCGCTTTCGTCAAAACAAGCTTTTTGCCCGATTGTTCGGCGAATTTGCTCGCTTGAGCGATCGCGGTCCAAGCAAAGGATTTGATGTTACCAACCTCGTAGAATATATCGCCCTTTTCCACGGTAGCTTGGCGCTGTTCGTCGTTATAAAAATCACCTCCTTGCAATACGGCGGCGATCGCTTTCTGAGTTGTGGCACCAGGTAATGCGGTTTTCTCACTAACGGCAACTTTGCCCGACTGAATCAGACGCAAAACTGCTTCCAAATCCTTTGGGGCTGCCCGTTCCATTTCAAAAATTGTCAAAGGAAGTTCGTACTCGGATACCTCTTTTTTAGATGTACGAAAGTTATGTTTTTCTACACGAACCATAAAATTCTCTGGCAGTACATCGCCAACCAGATTTAAGGGAGTTGCTTGAGGTTTTGGCACAAACTTCAGCAAGTTTTTTTCCAGATCGTAGGGTATCTCAGTGCCGTAGAAGAACAAGCATAGTAGGGATGGTTCTCGGTTGTATCCATAGCGATCGCTCTTTCCCCAGTTTGGTTGTTGTCCGTATTTCGCTACAAATACATCGGCATCATAGCCACCACCTGACCCATGTATAACTTCCGCTACGGCCGCTTTTTGCAAATCGTCTAATTGCGCCCAAACTTGCTTAAGTTTTTCTCCCTGCATTTGCTGTTTAATCCCAGCAACCAGGTCAGCTTTGCGGGTTAATTTGCGATCGCCCGACAACAGTGCATACAGCTTTTTTAAATCTTCAACAACTATTCCTTCGAGTGCCTCTTGGAGGGTAGGAACATCATCTATGGTTTGGTAACGCGGCATAATTTTTGGCAATTCGCCTGCTGCAAAATTGTTTGTGCTACCAAATATAACAACTTTCCCCGATTTGTAATTTGAATTTTTGTAACAAAAATCAGAAGCCTGGTTTAATCTTTATTGTTAAACAGCCTAATCTTATCTAATAAAGTACAAAAATAGGCAGAATAAAAAACTCCTAATTACACAACTACTCTTCACAAATTTAGGGAAAAATCTTAATTTAAAATTGGAGCTTTGAGATTTAACTCAGAGTGTGAGATAATTATTTACAATCGTGACTTGTATTTTACTGAGTCCGCCGACGCGGTAAAACAGCAGTGACAGTCAGCAGCGTTTAAAAAAAATCCCAATTCCCAATTATCACAAACAAGGCGATATGAGCGAACACCAAACCATCAGCTACCGCACCGAAAGCGACTCGATGGGAGACAAACAAATCCCATCTAATGTCTACTACGGCATCCAAACCCTGCGCGCAGTTGAAAATTTCCCGATTAGCGGCATTAAGCCTTTATCAACATACGTTGAGGCTTGTGTTTTAATTAAAAAAGCAACGGCGATCGCCAATGGCGAACTCGGCTGCATTCCCCAAGACATCAGTCAAGCAATTGTCCAAGCAGCAGATGAAATCCTAGCTGGCAAATTGCGCGATCAATTTGTAGTTGATGTCTACCAAGCCGGCGCCGGAACTTCTCACCACATGAATGTTAATGAAGTTCTTTCAAATCGCGCTTTGGAAATTATGGGCGAGGAAAAAGGCAATTACAAGCGCATCAGTCCTAACGATCATGTAAACTACGGTCAATCGACAAATGATGTGATTCCGACGGCGATTAGGATCGGCGGATTGTTGGCGTTAGAAAAAACTCTTTTTCCGGCTTTGTCGGATGCCGTAGTCGCCCTAGAAAATAAAGCAGAAGAATTCAAAGATATTGTTAAATCAGGCCGCACTCATATGCAAGATGCTGTGCCGGTTCGACTCGGCGATACCTTCGGCGCTTGGGCGCAAATTCTGAAAGAACATACCTTGAGAATTGACAGGGCATCCGATGATTTGACATCCCTGGGATTGGGGGGAAGTGCGGCAGGAACCGGGTTAAATACTCACCCTGAATACTGTCAAAAAGTTGCTGAAATTCTCTCCGAATTAATCGACCACCCCCTGAAACCAGCAAAGCATTTAATGGCTGCTATGCAGAGTATGGCACCGTTTGTAAATGTTTCCGGTGCACTGCGAAATCTCGCTCAGGATTGCGTTAAAATCTCCCATGACTTGCGTTTGATGGACTCCGGGCCGAAAACTGGTTTGAAAGAAATTCAACTGCCTCCTGTGCAACCAGGTTCGTCAATTATGCCGGGGAAATACAACCCTGTGATGGCAGAAATGACATCGATGGTTTGTTTTCAAGTTATGGGTTACGATAGCGCGATCGCCCTGGCGGCCCAAGCGGGACAATTAGAATTGAACGTGATGATGCCCCTGATTGCCTACAATCTCATTCACAGCATCGAAATTTTGGGCAATACCATCAGCGCTTTGACTACACAATGCCTCGCGAAAATTGAAGCTAAGGGCGATCGGTGTCTTGCTTATGCTGAAGGTAGTCTCGCCCTCGTTACCGCCCTCAACACTCACATCGGCTATCTCAACGCCGCTGCTGTCGCCAAAGCATCCCTAGAAACTGGCAAATCTCTGCGGCAAATTGTGTTAGAACAGGGTTTAATGAGTCCAGAAGACTTGGCAAAAGTTCTAGATTTAAAGAAAATGAGTGCGATGCCAACATCTTCTGCTAACGTATAGTATCTCGCAGGAATCAGCTAGAAACTAGAAGGCTGAACTCGATTTAATTCTGCCTTCTACCTTCTGAGTTCTGCCCGATCACTGTCACAGGTTAAAGTTAAACAATTCAGAATTCATTTTTTTTACATTTAATTCTGAATTTTTTTTATAGTCTAAAGTTTGGGAGCAAAATTTATGCGCGCAGGTTCTTTTGCCAAATTAACTCAAGATAGAGAGAACACGACTCAAGTGACATTTCATTATGTGGAAGGTCACGCAGAAACCTTTACTATTCCGATGCCTGCACAAGAATTCCAAGAGGAAGTGCTGCATTTGTTAAATCAACCTTGGTTGACTTTCCATTTAGCAGATCAAACGGTTTTTATCTGCACTGCCCGGTTGGTGAAAGTGGAAGTTAAACCTGCTATCCCTGAACTGCAAGGTCAAGGAGTATTCTCTAACTCGCTGCGAGTTAGTACCATGCAGCGGGCTGCTGTTGGCAGATTGCCGATGGATACTTAGGGTTCATTTGTATTGAGATTATTCTTGGTAACGCACGCGCGGAACACCCTAAGCAGGGTGTTCCGCGCGTGCGTTATATTTAGATTATTCCCGATCGATAACCAATTACCAATCAATTCATAATTATGTCTGCTGTTAGTTTAATTCAGGCAAATTCATACGATCGCCAAATCTTGCAAGCATCTTTAGAAAGTTTGCTGGCACCCTTGGGCGGAATCTCGGCTTTTGTCAATTCGGGCGATCGGGTTTTACTCAAACCCAATCTCCTCACCGGTTCTCGCCCTACAAAAGAATGCGTCACCCGCCCAGAATTGGTTTACTGCGTCGCTAAAATGGTCATTGAAGCGGGAGGAAGACCATTTTTAGGCGATAGTCCAGCTTTTGGTAGCGCTATGGGTGTAGCCAAAGCAAACGGTTATTTGCCACTTTTGGAAGAACTGAATTTGCCAGTAGTTGAGTTTCAAGGAAAACGCTACGAAACTGTCAGCGAAGATTTCAATCATCTGCGAATTTGCAAAGAAGCAATGGAAGCGGATGTAGTGATTAATTTGCCCAAACTCAAATCTCACGTTCAATTAACCGTGACAATGGGCGTGAAAAACTTGTTCGGCTGCGTCCCCGGCAAAATGAAGGCTTGGTGGCACATGGAAGCTGGCAAAGATAGCGCCAGATTCGGTGAAATGCTGGTAGAAACTGCCCGGGCAATTAACCCAAATTTGACGATTTTGGATGGCATTATCGGCCACGAAGGTAACGGGCCAAGTGGCGGCGAACCTAAGTTTTTGGGAATTTTAGCCGCATCTGATGATGTGTTTGCTTTGGACAGAACTTTAGTTGAAATTATTAATGCTGATCCGGCGGCGGTTCCCACTGTAGCTGCGGCGATGAGATTAGGACTGTGCTCGAATTTAGAGGATCTTGATTTTCCGCTGTTGCAGCCGGAAAATCTCAAGGTTTTGGATTGGAAGTTGCCGGAAAACATGATGCCGATCGACTTTGGTATGCCCCGCGTGATTAAGTCTACTTTCAGGCATTTTTATATCCGGTTTATCAAAGAACGGATGGGGGCTTACGCCGATAGATAGGAGGCATTCACTACAAATACATAAAAATGCACGCTTGTCAATCAGCTCTTGTGCTGAAGATTCAAGAAAAGTTTGGCTTCCCAACTCAATTGGGAGCTAAATTTTCAGATCAAAGAACAGTAGCGGGCGCAATATTTGCGCCCACAGATATATGAAATGGCAAATTTCATACTTCGCTTTCGCAAAAGATTTCAGCAATATTATTGAGGTACAAATGCAACAAAGTTTTTATGGGTCTCGCTCGCAGCCTACATCGCTCCCCAGTTTTATAACTTAATTTATACTTGTAGTATTGCTGAATTCGTAAATATATGAAAACTTACTCACATCCCGATCGCAGAATGTGAAGTTTTTTTATGCAAAGTGACAAAGCAAGTTAAATGCGTTAGCTTAAATTCAATGTAAGCTGAAAACCACGCCGCAGCAATCGTGTTTCCGAAACCTAATATTTTTTGGGCAGTCATCTGCTGTATTTCGGATTCTGCAATTCTTAATGGCACATAATTAATTACTGGATTTGACATCCAACACGAGTGGTTATGAGTATGTCAAGTACCTAAATAATGAAAACTCCAATGCAAAGTCAAACGTCCTTAAGCCCTACCGTCGTCTGCCCGATATCGGGAGAGAGTATGAAACCGTGGCTATTCATACCCGGTGATTGGCGCAGACCTGCAAACAAAGAGTCATTTCAATTGTATTGGTGCGAAAAGTCACAACTTGGATGCATTCATCCTCTGCCCGATTTCAACAAAATCGCCAGCTTCTACGACATCGATGAGTATTATACTCATCATATAGACTTTACAGGCTTCGTATCTGCCTCTTCTATTCCTTCTTCGATAAATTGCGTACCCATCTAGCTTGGCGTTTTGATCGCGGAGTAGATGTCACAAGTAAATGGTGGAAGCAACAGTTCGGGACTGCTTCGTGCTCGATATTAGAAATCGGTTGCGCCAACGGGCACCTGTTGCAAGAATTGCAAGCAGATGGTCACAAAGTCTGGGGTGTAGAACCCGATCGACAAGCTTTGGTTTTGGCCCAACAGCGAGGTCTTGATGTATTTTATGGTACTGCTGAATCTTTGCCCCCGGAAGTCAAGTCTAGACAGTACGACATAATTGTGATGAACCACGTACTCGAACATACCAGAGATCCTTTACTTGCACTCCGCAATGCCATGCAATTGCGGAGTGGATGGTGGCAAATTGGTAATGGAAGTACCAAATAACTCTTGTATTGGGCTGAAGTCATCAGGGATTGCATGGATGCATCTAGATGTACCAAGGCATTTGTATTTCTTCACACTGCAGAGCTTCCGCGCTATCTGTGAAAAAGTGGGATTTGAGATAATTTCTACTGAGTTTAATGGCTACTATCGCCAATTTGCCAACAGTTGGATCGATGATGAAAGAAAAATTTTCAGTGTGTTCGATTCAATGGCATCTCATCAGATAGTAAAGCTCCAAGAAAACATTAAATTACAAGCTTGGAAGCTACTGCTGAAAACAATTGTTGCTGCTGATGAAGACAAGTACGATTCGATCCGGATTGTGTGTGGCACAAAAGCCATAGCAAAATCTAGGTAAGGGCAATAAATTTGTGGTTTGATTATCCAGTTTGGTTACACACTCACACTACTTTTGCGATCCCCTGCGATCGTCGCCCAGGCCAGGAGTACAGTCACACCAAATGCGACTATTGACCCAGCAATCCACCTGACTCGATCGAGACTTACCAACCAACTTTGTTTGTAAGGTGTGCAGTCCGCAGCTTACTGCATAGATAATGTAAAAATTGCTTTCTGGCGTAACATCGTTTGCGGTTGCATCGGCATAATATATTTGGATCATGTCAGTGGGATATCTTAAGCTCGCGATTTGGATAGCGAGCTTAAGATATCCCACTATAATTCCGATGCCACCGGATTTGATATAAGTTTTCTTGAATATGCGATCGCACTTGCACCTCAAAACGATTAGTTACGATTTGTTTGCTTTTTTCTTGTGAGCACTCATAATGCACAAGAAACTTTTAAATTTCAACCATATAATACTTCTTCAACAGGCGGCGTCGCGTCTGTGGGGTCGAACTTTTTGATTTTCAAAGCTTGTAGCAAAAACAGCCAGATATAAAGCGGATTCAAAAAAACATACCGCTGCCAAAGGCGCCGAGGTTCTTTCATCATCCGAAACAGCCATTCCAAACCTATTTTAGATAAAAAGTCAGGAGATTTAGCCAAATTACCCGCATGAAAATCGTAAGCAGCACCTACAGCAATCAACGGCATTGATAAGTCGTCCCGGTATTCGTAAGCCCAGACTTCTTGCCGGGGACACCCCAAACCGACAAAAGTAATTGCTGCACCGCTGTTGCGAATTTCCTGTGCAATTTCTTGTTTCTCTTGGGCCGAAACCTGCCTAAATTTAGAAGGCTGAGTTCCAGCAATAATTAACTTGGGAAAACGCTGGCAGAGATTGCGAGATAAAGCTTCCAGTACAGAAGCTTGAGAGCCGTACAAATAGATAGGTAATCCTTCTTCTGCCGCACGTTCGCAGATTTGTAACATCGCATTCGGCCCGCAAACTCGATCGGGCAATTCCGTATGGTAGAGCCAATTTAACGCCCACCTGACCGGCTGTCCGTCTGGCAATACTAAGTCAATGTGATTAATCCGATAACGGTGAGTGCTGTCGAGAACTCCAGTCATTACCCCGTGAACCGCTAGAGCAGAAACAGACAGTGGTTTTCCGGCGCTGGCTGCTGCAATAATTTTGCTAACAGCCGCTTCATAATTAACGGCATTTACTAATATTCCTAGTACATTCTTTTTCCCTTTATCAATCATGGAACACCTCTTTAAGCCAACGCTCGCAGTTACACTCATAAATCTCCCCTAAGATTTCTTTAACCTTGTATTATTCAATCGTTTACCGAAATCCCCAGCCCATTCTTTTTGCCCCGTTCAATCATTAGAATCCTCTTTCAGCCAACGCTCGCGGTTACATTCATAAATCTCCTGTAGGATTTGTTTAACGTTATATTTCATTTTCCAGTTGGGATAGTGACTGGAAAATTTTGAATTGTCGCTAATCCACCAAATGTGATCGCCAATGCGATTTCCTTCAGCATAAGTCCAATTAAACTTGCGTTCCGCAATTGCCTCGCACATCTGGATAGCTTCTAACATCGAACAATTGCTGTACCTGCCTCCTCCTGTATTATAAACTTGGGCGCTTTTGGGAGCTTTATAAAATTCATAAAATGCCGAAATTAAATCAGCGCTATGAATGTTATCGCGAACTTGCTTGCCTTTGTAGCCAAACACGGTGTAAGGAGTTCCCGTGACAGCACACTTCATCAAGTAGGCGAGGAAGCCGTGCAATTGAGCTCCAGAGTGATTTGGACCCGTCAAACAGCCACCGCGAAAACAAGCGGTGTTCATATTAAAATATCGACCGTATTCTTGAACTAAAATATCAGCAGCTACCTTAGAAGCACCAAACAAACTGTGCAGGCACTGATCAATTGACATATCTTCCCGAATACCGCTTTCGTAAGTATGGCCTGGTTCAATTTCCCACCTGTGTTCTAATTCAATTAAAGGCAAATTGTTAGGCGTATCGCCGTATACTTTATTGGTAGAAGTGAAAATGAAAACCGCTTTAGGACAGTACAAGCGAGTTACTTCTAGAAGATTGAGAGTGCCGTTGGCATTGACGGTAAAGTCTATTTTCGGAGCACGGGAAGCCCAATCATGGCTGGGCTGGGCTGCTGTGTGAATTACTAATTCGATCGACTCGCCGTACCGCTGAAAGATATTGGTAATCGCTTCATAGTCGCGAATGTCAACATCTAAGTGATAATACTTGGTACCCAAAGACTTTTCGAGCAGTTGGCGGTTCCAGTTTGTAGAACCATCAGCACCAAAAAAGAACTGGCGCATATTATTGTCGATGCCAACTATATCTAAGCCTTGTTTGGCAAAGAACTTACACGCCTCAGAGCCAATTAAACCCGCCGAGCCAGTAATGATTGCAACGCCCACGTTTCACCGCCTGAAAAAATATAGTTTTCTTTGTTGTGCCCGATCGAACAAATCAGAAGTTATCCTGATTTTCCATCGAATACATCTTCGCACAATTGGGCGAAAAATAGACCTTTAACATTCCAATCATAGATTTCCCTGACGCGCGTTTGACCCGATCGACCCAAGCGCTCTCGCAATTCACGATCTTGCGCTAAACACACTATAGCTTCTGCTAGACCTTGCACCGTGCGATCGGGATCAGTAGCAGCCACTTTAATTCCCGTTTGCTCTGTCACTTGAGTAGCCGGCCCGCCCAAATCCAAACAAATTGTGGGACGGCCAACCCCCATCATTTCCGTGCACACAAAACCACCAGAGTCATGCAAACTCGGATGGAGGAGAACGTGAGAGTCCCCCATTTTAGAAAGAGTTTCAGTGCGAGATAAAGTTCCCCAAAAAAATACTTTATTTGCCAGTCCCAATTCTGTTGCCAAAGCTTCCAAGCGCTGCCTTTCGGGCCCGTCTCCGACAATCCAGTATTCCGATTGTTCCAGCTTCGCCTCCGCAAATGCACGGAGTCCCAAGTGCACCCCTTTCCAGTGTAAGAGACGACCGACACTGATGAATCTAATTGGTTGCTCAGGCGGGGGAGAAAATTTCTCTAGTTCTTGAATTTCCTGCTGTGATAAACCGACTTGCGAGAAAATCTTCACGTTTTTTGCTTTGAGAAATCGCAGTCTGGCTGCGGTTTCTTCCGTAGTTGCCAGCGCCACGGCACTGCGACGCGCCGTCAGACCCACAAAAGGATCTCGTTCTCCTACGCTTTGAGCCAATGCCCGCAGCGTTTCGTAAATTTTTCCCCGGCGGCTAAAATCTTGCCAAAAAGGCTTTGGTGCTGTTTCTGCACCCCCCACAGGCCCCCAAATAAAAGGATGCGGCAACAGCGCCAAGAAACTTGGAGACCAATGTTTGACGTAAGTTACGTGATGAACTATGTCAAAACCAATTTCGCGATCGAGCTTCCGAGCGATAAAATAAGCCCAGATTTGCCACAGATAGTAGTGAAGTTGCAGCAATCCTTGTTTCCCCTTCCAATCTTCGCTCCACCCAAACGGATCAAAATAAACAAAGTGCAGGTTTGGCACTGGGTTCCGCTCTAGTTCTGCTTCAATGTACGATCGACAAAACGTGCGAGTAAATACCCAACTTTCGTGATGTTTAGCAGATTGGATAACCGTATTCCATCCTACTCCCTCTTCCGAGCCGAGATTCGGTTCGCACGCAAAGGCAGATAAAAGAATTTTCATCAACTTTTCTCCAATACTAGCGACGTCACATCTGCTATTAATTTGGCAGCCTTTTCTGGTGTATGTTCAGCGATCAGTTCCTGGGATTTTTGCCCCATCATCACTAACTTTTCGGGGCAATCAATCAAGTCCCGCATCGCGTTTGCAATACCTTCCGACTGATAGGGATCAAAAATATAACCATTTTCACCTTCAACGATCATTTCGCAAGCCCCAGCCCATTTTGAACACAAAACCGGCTTACCAAATGCCATCGCTTCTAGCACCACCATTCCCCAAGTATCTTCTAACGTAGGAAAAACAAACACATCAGCTTCTAGAAAATAAGACCCCAAGTATCCGTATTCTATCCACCCTGTCCAAACAATTTGTTTTTCTAAACCCCATTCTTTTGTAAGAGCTTCTAGTTCCGGTCGCTGTTCTCCGTCTCCAACGATAATGACTGTGTAATTCGAGTATCCTTGGCTTTGCAAAAGTGTGCAAGCTTCTAACAGATTCTTAATCCCTTTGCGAGAAATTACTTGACCCACGCACAAAAAAATTGGGTGGGGAAATGACAAGGATACAGACTTATTATTTTCTAACTTTTGTACCAAAGCTTTAGCATCAGGAACCATGTAAGGTTTAGCAAAGATATTACTTTCGTCGGCCCCAATCACTTCTACCAAATATTCTTTACCTCGGCGACTATTAGAAACAAAGGTATCCGCAAATTTCCCCATCCAGCGTCGAATAGTCGAGCGCACCTTAGAATCTCGAAAGTCTACATTCGGGGAACTACTTTCATAAACTAAAACCACTCGCCATTTCCCTATAGGCTTAAAGATTATAGCTACCAATGTCCAGATCGAAAATCCACTAGCAAAAATGACCTGGGGCTTGAATTTCAAAAGAGGAAAAATAATCCCAGGAGTAGCCTTAATATAACCACGACTGTACCCCGTTTCTATCTTTTGGGTGGTGATGAATTGAGTATCTCCCACAACTTCGACTACTTCTGTACCCGGAGCTTCCGGATCATAGCGAGGCCAGAGGCGACCTGTATAAAAAATCGTGTTCGGAATTAGTTTTTTGAGTTCATGTAAAACCGGCGGCCAATAGGCCCCAAATTCTGCCGAAGGAACGAGCCAAGCGATGCGAAATTCATTTTTGTCAACCATCCTATTCACCTTGAGTTTTGTTTTTAGTCAATCCCAGTTTACTCAACACTGACAACCAAACTAACCTTCGATAAGGTAGCAGCCAATAAATTGGCCACAACAAACCACCATGCTGCTGAGTAAATACTTTCCATTCTCCAGGCGGTTGCAGGGTCGCATCTTTAAAGGATAAACCTTTCGGCGTGCTCATTTTATCTAACCCTTCGCTCAAATTTTTTGCAGCGGTTTTTGTCACCTGTGGGTTTAGGGAACAAGTTCCTAAATGACCGGGAGCAATCCAAACTGTACATCCTTTCTGTCTCGCTCGTAAACCATAATCCCAATCGCCAATATAATGAACAAAAGCAGGATTTAGGTTGCCCACAAGTTGGACGACATTGCGGGGAAGTAGAACGCAGTTGCCATGTATTGTGCTACAAAGTAGAGCTTCTTGAGTTGGTTCTACGAGGCGGTATCGGAAGGGAAGAAGGGGGTGGTCTCGCACCACGCCACCGTAAGTAGTTTTACCCGTTTGGGGATCGCAGGTAGAACCGGAGACGATGGCTTTTGTTTCTCCTTTTTGAGCGAGTTGGTTGCTGGTTGTTAATAAGGTTTTAAGGGCTTCTGGATACATAATTGTATCGTCGTTCAGCCAAAGGTAGTAGTCTGGATCTTCTTTCATGGCTTCGGTGAAAGCAAAGCGCATTCCGCCGTTCCAGAATAAATTGCCATCCCCATGAAAAATCTTGACTTGAGGGTAGGCTTGGTGAACTGCTTCGCTGGTACCGTCGGTACTGGCATCATCTACTATATAGGTGGAAATATCTACATTGGCTGGAAGTGCCTGGTTAAAAAGAGCCTCTAAGCAAGCCAATGTTTTCTGTTTGCGGTTGAAGCAAGTTAAAAGGACGGCGATATTAGTACGGTTCATTCTTCCCTGTGTTGCGGTTTTTAACGATAGGTAAGGCTAAAAGTAACAGTGTTTTATTTGGCCACTTGCTCGGCGGTTGCAACCGCCGCTACAAGAACGAAATTAGGGCTTACGCAGTCGCTCGCCCCTTTCACAAGAGGGCTTTAAGAGTGCCCCACTTAGCCAAGGGGGTCGGGGTATCAAGGTTTGAGAGTTTAAGAGCGTCAGTCTTAGAAGTCTGTCTGGGTAAACTATTGCTGTATTATAGTTGACCCGCGAACTTTTTGGTGATAAATTGGAATTTAGAACTTAAGTTAACAGACCAACCCTGCAAGCTTCCTAGCACATTTATAATGATGAGTTCTACTAAGCAAAAATATTTATAATCCTTGGAGTTAAACAGTTTAAATGCCACATTCTCCGATAAAAACTCCCATTGTTTTCGTTGTCTTCAATCGAGTTGATAATACCGAAAAAGTCTTCGAGGCGATTAGACAAGTTAAGCCGCCTAAGCTGTTAGTAATTGCTGACGGCCCTCGTGCCAACAAACCTGGGGAAGCTGAAAAGTGCGCCGCTGTACGTGCAATTATCGATCGGGTCGATTGGGACTGTGAAGTTCTGAAAAATTATTCAGAGATTAATTTTGGTTGCAAGGATCGCATTTCTAGCGGTTTCGACTGGGTATTTAATACCGTAGAGGAAGCAATTATTTTAGAAGATGACTGTTTGCCCCACCCAGACTTCTTCCCTTTTTGTGAACAGTTATTAGAGCATTATCGAGATGACAAACGGATTATGTCAATCGCTGGTGTAAATTTACAGTTTGGGAGAAAAAGAACAGAAGACAGTTACTATTTTTCGCGTTTTAGTAACTGTTGGGGATGGGCAACTTGGCGCAGAGCATGGCAATACTATGATATTGACATGAAGTTATGGCCTCAACTTCGGGAAGCAGGTTTTCTCGAAAATTTATTAGCTAATCCTCAATCTGTAAAAGTTTGGGATAGTGCTTTTCAAGTTTCCTATGATGGAACTCTCAACAATTGGTTTTTTAGATGGCTTTTTACTTGTTGGGTTCAAAATGGACTTGCTATTATTCCAGAAAAAAATTTAATTTCTAATATTGGATTTGGCAGTCAAGCTACCCATACTTCAGGAGAAGATAGTATATACAGTAATATGCCAACGGAAGCAATAACCTTTCCTTTAAGGCATCCCAACCACGCGATCCGAAATTTTGTAGCCGATCAATTCACTCAAGATACATTTTATGATTATCATCCTCCATTAATCAGGCGTATTAAGAAAAAAATAAATAAGTTATGCGGGAACACAATATTTAACCTTGAATAAGTAATTAGTAACCATGTCTAAAATGTCAACACTTCTCAGTTCTCTACTCAAAAATCCGATCACTGAATATCTGCGATTTTTAGTCAATTGGTGGAAGAACAAGTTTAAATATGATAACTTTTATCAAGACTATATGGCTTTGGTTACCAATTCAACTATCAGTCACAATGTTAGTGTGTCTAGTCGCGTAGCCATAAAAGATTCTGTCATTGGTTCTTACACTTATGTGCGCGATAATACGCGAATTTTCAATGGTGTTGTCGGCAATTTTTGTTCGATTGGGCCCAACTGCATCATTCGCTTAGGCGTACATCCTGTAGGAAATTTTGTTTCAAGCCATCCGATATTTTATTCGCCCAAGATGCTAGTAGGGACAACCTTTGTAGACAAAAAATATTTTGAAGAAGAGGAAAAAACTGTCCATATAGGTAATGATGTTTGGATTGGCTCAAATGTTATTGTTGTAGATGGTGTAACTATTGGTGATGGAGCCATCATCGCAGCCGGAGCCGTTGTCACCAAAGATGTGCCACCTTATGCTATCTGTGGAGGAATTCCCGCCAAACTTATTCGCTATAGGTTTGATGAACAAAAGATTGATTTTCTGCTGAAGTTTAAGTGGTGGGACAAGGATGAACAATGGTTGAGAAAAAATGTCAAAGACTTTCACAACATTGACAAGTTCATCCATATTTATAATACGGAAAATAGTTGAATGCTAACCGATTCGGTATTATGTCTAAGTAGCCGGACGTTATATAACATCAGCAGTCATCTGGGATTTAAATTTAGACCACTTGAGAAGCATTACAGCCGCTATGAATGCCAGTGTATCATTGCTAGTCTGATACGGCAAAAATCTATAGCGAAAAGTAGCCATTCTCGGGTCGCTTTCTTGGTATAAAATATCTTGGGCAAAGTTTCCCCACCGCTCATCTATCAAATCAATTGTCATACCAGCATGACCAGACGGTAGCAACATATTGGAGCCGTGAAGACCAATTATTAAGCGGCTCTCTGAATAAAGGTGACAAATCTCCTTTTCAGTTTTTTCATTAAAACTATCCACCCTGTAATCTTTAATCCATTCTGGAAACTTAGTTTTTGTCCCCAGACCAGCCACTGCAAATTGTGCTTCTGGTACTTGCAACCTGATCTTCTCAAATAACTGCTGAATTTTTAAATTTTGCAATCGCAGTGACATTGCTTGTTGATCTATTTTTCTAAGCACTCGAAACAGCAAACGGTTAACTAATAAACGATCTTCGCGCCAAATAAAAGTAATTTTGATTTCTTTGTTCTCAAAGTTATGTTTGGGAACTCTAGTAAAGCGCGTGATGTCGAACTGACTGGGATGAGAATGGGCTTCGCTGACATAAATTTCATCAAAGCGTTTAGTTTCTTCTTCAACAAACTCGGCGAAACTGGGATAGTAATTCTGACCATTTTTTAAAGACATAGGCACTGTCCAGATTTCTGCAACTTCATCGGGAACCATCCACCTTAAGAACTTAGGAACTATCACAACTAACCCGTAGTCAGAATTGCATTCTAAGTGCCTTTGTGCATTTAGCAACTTGAGCAGGGAGTGACCATAAAGATGATCGATACAGTTTAAGATAATTACCCGATTGCAGGGTTTAAAAATTTCTTTTACAATCTCAAGTTGTTCCGGTTGAGGATTTTGGAGTGAATAGAGTAATGGTTTGCCTAACCATTCCTTTTTGTAAGTATCGGCTGCAAAAACTTCTCCTTTTATTAAATTAACTTGGATGTAGTTTTTCACTCCATGACCTACTCTCAAATCGTCGATTATCTCGCTGCCGCATCCCTCGCACTTAGAGTCTAGAATAATGTGGATACCGTGCCACAGAACATTTTTGGGATGAAGTTCTGTTCCACAATAGGGGCAATTCGATCGCTGTTCGATTTTAGGTTTAATTTGAATCACTTTATTAATCCTCTGATTCTACAAGCTGCCTTGTATAAGTTAAGCGATCGCCAGATGAAATTCCCGAAGGGGCGCAATTCCTTAATCAAGAAATTCACTAATATAATCACGTAAAAATAAGTTATAAGAGTAGCTGCAGTTGCTCCAAAAGCTCCATACTTAGGAATCAGGAAAAAGTTCAACGCTACATTGAAAATAGATCCGACTACAGTTAAGTAAAGGCCGTAGCGCAACTGACCTTCTATGTTCAAATATGTACTCCGTGCTACTCCAAAATTACTGCCAAATTGCGCCCAAACGTAGAGAGCCAGTACCGCTGCTGACTGTGCATATTTTTCACCGTAAAGCAGATGCACTATCCAGGGAGAAAGTAATGATATCGGTATGGCCACCCCCAACCATAAAAATATCATAATATCCGAGTAAATTTGAAATTTATTTAGATATTCTTCATAATTTGTCTTTCTCAAATTCGCTAATTTGGGAAAAATAGAGCTTGATATGATCATCGGCAAAAAATCGCAGATTTCCGAAATTTTAACAGCCGCAGCATAATAGCCCAGTTGAGCATTTTGATTCATGGCGCCGAGCATTATCTGATCGGTTTTTGAGTACACATAAACTGCCAATCCCGACAAAATTATCGGCCAGCTCTCCGAGAGCAGTTCCTTACACCGTTCCCAACTAAAATGCCAATCCTTAATTTTATTCCCCGTAAGCTTATAAAAATATACATAAGCGATTCCTACCAATGCCACCTCTCCCAATCGAACCCAGGCGAAGGCAAGCAGGGGGGCTTTAATTGTCACTAACCCAATTCTGACAGCAGCAACTAAAAAACATACCGAATTTTTAGCCAACACTGTATATTTTGACTGGATTTGGGACTGAAACCAAAAATTGATAGCCTCAAAAGCATTAAAGATAGTTCCTGCTGCGATGATACCTACCAGCCACCGAGTCAGAGTGTCGTTGGGCTTGAGTAGCGCAATCACGGTGACAGTTAACAACAAAGTGATGCAGCCACCAGTAAATTGCAGTCCGAAGGCTGTTCCCAGAGTCTCATTTTTGCATTCTGGGTCGCGAGCGATATTCCTCACTACCAGAGTACCCAACCCCATCGTTGCCACTGAACTAAACAGCGACACAAAGGCGATCGCGTAGTTGAGCAATCCAAATTGTGTCGGACCAAGATAGCGAGCCACCCAAAGGCCTACAAACAGGCCTAGACCCATCTGCAAGATTTGGTCAGTGAACAGCCAAGCTATGTTGCTGAGTACCTGGCGCAGACTAGGGCCGAGCCTTTGACTGACCGCAGTTAACTTATCTAGCATCAGAATATTTTAAATCTTTACAAAACACAAACGCGGTTCTGGCAGGGTCGGCAATCTTGCAAAATTAGACTGGTTGATCCTATAACAACATACCACAACTTGAGGGAGCGTCTTAATGAAAGCAGCCAACCTAGAAATTGGAGTTTGGAGGTAGAAGGAAAGAGGAAGAAGGAAGGAGTCAGAAGAAGTGTTTTTACAAATATGAGATGTTCCCCTACTTGACCCACGATCCGCCCAATGGTTACTTCAATGGACAGTGTGAGCTAAAGAACGCCTTTGAGGGTTACTGGTGCTACTGTTAGAACTATTGTTAGCATTATCTATCGCAAGTCGAACCGTCAACATTGCGTAACTCAGCCAAGGATTTGCTATCTCTATAATATAACCTTCTGTGATGTTGCTTATAATAATAGACACTAGAAAACAAATAGGCATTCCCGCTTCTTCCAGAGTGCTACGACTCAAATACCGAACTGCGTAAGCTAAATTGAGTACCAAGGAAGTCATCATTAAAATTAATCCCGGCCAACCGAAGGCTAACAAGATCCCGATGGCGCCATTGTGAGGATTTTTCGGTTGAAATCCATTTGGAGTATAAATAAAATAAGCAGGAGTACCCGCTCCTAGCTTATCTTGTTGAAAAAATCCATCGTATCCGTAGCCAAACCAGGGACGCTGATTGACCGCAGCCACTAACTGTGGCCAGAATTCTGTCCGCCCAGTTAGAGTCAAGTCCTTGCCTAACCCACCTACAATAATATCCTCTAGGTTGTCTACTACAAAAACAGTCATAATTATGCTGACCACCAGGAAACATATAATCGCAGTAAATGCCCACTGAAAACTTAATTTTTTTAGAAAATTTAGTGACGACACTGCCATTATTAATATGATAGTAATCACTAGAGCAGATCCCGATTTATTAGCCCTTACTAGGTAAAACGAAAAGAACATCATTCCCAAAGAAATCCAGCGCTCTTTCTGAGTTTTAGCTCCTTGAAAATAATGCAAATACCAAAATGCCGTACAGAGAGCTAAGACTCCCCCCAAAGAATTTTTAGATTGGGTTAAGCCGACAAAATCGCCTGATCCCGGGGGTTCTATTACGAAACTTGCCAAACCTATTGCCGTGTATCCCCACCGCCAGAAACGAGATAAATCCTCCCATTTATATTGGGCTGCAATGTAAAACCCGAAAGCAGTAAATCCTGAAAAAGCTAGGCCTGCTCTTAGCGTTGCTTCAGGAACTAGAGACCATAATGTAGACAGTAATGGCAGTAATATATAAAGTAAGAAAAAAGGATTCATTGTCAATATTTTGGCAAAAATTTCTATAAAGTTGCTACTGAACTTTTTAACCCTTGAAATTAAAATAAATACTACCCAGGGGTAAAAAAAATAAGGTATGAGTTTTAATATGCCACCTTCTGGATCTTTCAAGTTGACAAAATGCAAGTAATTAAAAGGAGGTTGTATCAGAAAGGGAGAGATGAAAATATAAAGACCAGCAAAGCTTTTTTCTAAAGCTAAACCTATTTTTTTAGAGCTAGCAAATTGAAATAATAGTATAGTGGCTATCGCGACTATAGCAAGTAGCATCCATGTCAATGAAGAACTACCTAAAATCAGCTCTTTCAGCATATTTGGTAGAGACACTGGTTCAGTCATAATTGCTTTCCTTTATCCCAAACAAGACAAAATTATCTAGATATAAAATATAGCCATCAACCCGGAACCACGCTAACACAGAAATTAGGGAACAAGCAAAAATACAGCATCGTTTTTTCGGCGATAGCTTAAAATAATGAGCTTTTTGCCCAGCACTAAAAAGGCTACACTTATATAAATCATAGTCAATAAAATTAGGTGGTGTATGGTTAACACCCATTTTCCAAGACAGATAGCCCGGTCGGTTGTGGGTGTTGTCTTGTTTGCTTCCAGTGTCCTCGCTGATGCCAGAAGCACCCCGGCACAACTTCCCATCCCGCTAGGCGCACAGCAAGCCCAGAACGTTGCGCCCGTTACGAGATCGCCGGAAAGCTATAAACTCGGGGGCGGCGATCGCATCCAAGTAGAAATACTCGAAGTACCCGAACTCAGCCGCGGCTACGAAGTCCTTTCCGACGGTTCAGTCAACCTGCCCTTAATCGGCTTGATCTCCGTCCGCGGCCGCACCTTAGTAGAAGCCACCAACATCATCCGCAACGCCTACCGCCGCGTCCTCAAAGACCCCATAGTCACAGTCAGCCTCGTCGCCGCCCGCCCCCTCAACGTCGGCGTCATCGGAGAAGTCACCAGGCCCGGAAACTTCATCATTACCCTAACTCCTGGCCCGGGAGCCTCGCCGAGTGTCCAGTACCCCACCGTCACCCAAGCGATCAGACTAGCAGAAGGCGTCACGGGTGTCGCCGACATTCGCAACATCCGTGTCCGCCGTCCCCAACGAGACGGCCCCGATCAAGTCCTCAACGTCAACCTGTGGAAATTCTTGCAAGAAGGAGACATCTCTCAAGACATCATTTTGCAAGACAGAGACACAATCGTGATCCCCACAGTCGCCAACTTCAACCAAGCAGAAGCTCGTCAATTTGCGACGGCCAACTTTTCGCCACCCCCAGAAAAACCTCGATCGATCTCCATCGTGGGTCAAGTCACCCGCCCTGGGGCTTACGTCGTGATCGGTGGCAACACCACAAACGACCTCAGCCGCGAAGGTTTCCCCACCGTCATCCGGGCGATTCAGCTAGCCGGCGGCATCACATCCGATGCCGACATCCGGCAAATCCAAGTGCGGCGCGTCACCAGAAGCGGCGAACAAATTATCCCAGTCAACCTGTGGCAGTTCCTAGAGTCCGGCGACGGTGCCCAAGATACAATCCTCCAGCAGGGAGACACGATCATCGTTCCCAAAGCTACGATCGTCAACCCTGCAGAAGCTGGCGTACTCGCGAGCACTAACTTTGCCCCTGTCGCCATTAACGTTTATGTAGTAGGAGAACTCAGAACATCCCTCGATCCCTTGAGGCTCCCAGCTAATGCCACACTGAATCAAGCTTTAGTTTCCAGAGGATTTTTTGGCTACGAGAATACCAGAGCTAGGAGGGATAAAGTTGAGCTAGTCCGCCTCAATAACGATGGTACAGCTACTAAACGGACGATCGAAGTCAATTTGACTCAAGGAATTAACGAAGAAACCAATCCTCAACTTCGCAACAACGACATGATTATCGTATCTCGCAGGGGTCTCGTCGATTTTGTCGATCGCATGAACGCTGTAATCGGACCTGTCGGGCCAGCTACGGGAGTGTTAAATTTTATAAACGTTCTCCGATTTTTATTCAGGTAAGAAGGCGGCGGGTGAGGTGGATAATTCCTGGCAAAGGCTAGAATAAACGAAACAATAAGATTACCCAGCCGCGACCTGGCCTCTTCAAAAATATCAACCTCAAAAATATCAACCTCAAAAATACCCAGGCTGAATATGGATAGCAGACAAGATTATCAACCCTTCAAACCCAAATCGAATGGCAAGCTGCCGGAGTTAGCAGCTCAGAACTACAGATCTCACTTCGTAGAGGAGAGAGAAGAAGAAAAGCTAGACTTGTCCTGGTTGTTAGGGGTCGTGCGCCGTCGCTTCCTGGTCATGGCAGCAGCCACCATTGCTTTGAGCGCCCTGGCAGGAACAGCGATCGTCCTCACGTCTAAACAGATTACGATCGAGTATGAAGGCTCCTTTTCCCTGTTAGTAGAACCAGCCACGGCTGAAGGTTTGCAATCCAAACAATTAAACAACACCCAATCTGCAGACTTAGCAAGAATTAATATAGAAGGAATTAGCCTACTAGACTACGAAACCCAAATTAGGATTTTGCGAAGTCCCAGAATGATGCAGCCAGTGATTGAGGAATTGCGGGCTTCGTATCCCAAAATGAACTATAGCGAACTGATATCAAAAATGTCGATCCAGCGCATCAGCTACACGAAAGATGGCAAACAGCAAGGCACAAAAATTTTACAAGTTCGCTACAAAGATTCAGACCAAAAAAAGATTTACCGCGTATTGGAGAAAATTTCTAAAGCTTATCTAGATTACAGCTTGCAGCAACGGCTGATGGGCATTAATCAAGGTATTAAGTTTATAGATACGGAGATGCCCAAGCTCCGAGAAAGAGTGGAAGTTCTGCAACTGCAAGTCCAAAGACTGCGGCAGCAGAGCAACTTGTTTGAACCTCAGATGGAGGGGAAATCTCTCTCTGAACAAGTTCAAAGCATTCGAGGTAAGCAAGTAGAAATTAGAGTTCAGCTAAAAGGGATGCGAAACCTCTATCAAAGCTATGAAAAACTACTCAACGAAAATAATCCCCAGGGGCTGCTGATGACCCAAGGACAAGCTTACGCCGGACTCTTAGGTCAAATTCAGAGAATTGACTCGGAATTGTCATTAAAATTAGCTCAGTATAGAGAAGACAGTTTGCCAGTTTTAGCGTTGCGAAAAAGTCGGGAAGAACTGATTTTAACCGCCACTCAACAAGCAAGAAAAGTGGTGATGGGAAATTTAGAGACCCAGATCAAAGAAGTTGAAGCGCGCGATCGCGAAATGACCGCTTCGCAAAATGCTCTCAACCAAAAAATTAGAAATTTTTCAGTCACAACTCGACAATACGACAATTTACAGCGGGAACTGCAAGTAGTTACTAAAAGTTTTTCGGACTTCTTAGCAAAACGAGAAGCGTTGCGGATCGATGCAGCTCAGCAGCAAATCCCCTGGGTGCTGATCAATCCTCCGGAAATTCCGCTAGACAAATACGGCAACCCTATAACAGCTACCATCAAACAAACCAAAAAACAGTTAGCGCTGGCAGTAATTTTAAGCACTCTCCTGGGTATAGCAGTCGGCTTGCTGGTAGAGGTACTAAATACTGTGTTCCACACTCCAGAATCACTGAGAATCGCCACAAGATTGCCAATACTCGGGGTGATTCCGTTTACCAAAAAAGTCAAGCGCAGACCGCCAGCCAGACAGAGGAAACTAACATCGGCTCGATCGAACTCGAAAGTGGAAGTAGTCGAACCGGGCGAACCTAGAGATACTGGTTCGATGAGCGGGGGGCCAAGTATTTTGAGCGACTTGGACTATCAATTTTTAGAAGCATTTCGATCGCTATACACGAACATTCACTTGCTGAGTGCAGGCAGGGCAATTCGATCGCTCTTAGTTGGTTCAGCCGTAGCCGGAGACGGCAAATCTACAGTAGCTTTGAACCTTGCAGCCACAGCAGCAGCAGTCGGACAGCGAGTATTGTTAGTAGATGCAGATTTGCGATGCCCGCAACTGCACACTAAATTAGGACTGCCAAACGTGCGTGGCCTAGGCGATGCCATCTCCACAGATCTCAGCCTCAACGACGCGATTCAACGAGCCCCGAACCAAGAAAATTTGTTTGTACTCACCGCAGGCCAAATTCCTCCCGATCCGATCAAGCTTCTTTCTTCCAAAAAAATGCAGTATCTGATGGAGCAATTTCAAGCATTTTTTGACTTAGTAATTTATGACACCCCGCCACTAGCAGGCTTAGCAGACACCCACTTGATCGCAGCTCACACAGACGCTACGATTATGGTCGTCCAAATTGGGCAAACCGACCGATCGCAAGTTCGCAAAGTTTTAGAAGAATTAAAAATTTCTGGAGCTTCCGTTTTGGGAATCGTTGCTAATGGCTGCAAAAACACCGGTCACAGCTACCGCCAGCGCCCGATCGTTTTAGAGAGGGTCTACGACCAAAAACTATCGGCTTTAGGTACGAAAAATCCTAATTAGACAAATGTTGATGCAGGCGGCAGAGCGCCGCCGTCCTCAAGGGGAAACGCACAACCAAGCTATACCCTGATTTTTTGATAATAGTACCATTTGAGAAAGAAAATGATAGACTAACGGACATAGCCTCGTGTGTCAACCGAGATTGCGCGGATCTTTAAATTTGGCGGTAATTACTCAGAAAATGATTGAGAAATCAGCAAAAGTGGGTAAACTACATTTAGCAGAGCGCAATCTCAATCAGGAAAAGACACCTTTGAAGGTGAACGTTAGTGTAAACGTTAATGAGAACGTTTCAACCCAGAAACTTGGTAGGGATTATTCTATGAGTACAGTTATGGTTGTTGATGATAGCGTCACTCTGCGGGAGATGATCGCCGACTTGCTCAAAGGTAGAGGGCTCAACGTCACGGTAGCGAGTGATGGCGTAGAAGCTCTAGAGCAAATCAAGGCTAACCGCCCAGATTTAGTCGTTCTGGATATCGTGATGCCCCGGATGAACGGCTACGAAGTCTGTCGTCGGCTCAAAAGCGACCCTAAAACCCAAAATTTGCCGGTGGTAATGTGTTCGAGCAAAAGCGAAGAGTTCGATCGCTATTGGGGAATGAAACAAGGAGCAGACGCTTACATCGCCAAGCCATTTCACCCTCAAGAATTGGTCGGCACTATTAAGCAACTGCTGCGAGGTTGAGGTGGAGGAATAGGGACAGGAAAAAAATTGTCTTCAGCGCTGATTATTTCTGCTCCCGCAGCCTCTCTAAACTACTCGATTGACAATAGTCCAAACATCCCCGTCCGATCGCACGTAGGGAACAGAAATACTTTTAAAACCAGTAATAAAAGGTTTGTAATAAACCTGCCAGTAGCTGGGACTAATTTGGTCGGCGATAGCTTTGAGTCCCTTCACTTCCGCCGCCAGTTCCGCCGCCAGTTCATTAATCCGTTCCGCGTGTCCCTGAGCAAGCACTCTTCCTTCTTCAACTTGCTCCTCCATCGGAGTGATTCTTTGCAACTTTACCGACTGCTGCTGTTTCTGACTCAGTTGAGCAGACAGAGCCGCGATCGCGTCATCTATCCCCTTGACTTCTGCCGACACTTGTGCTGTTTCCCTCGCGTGACGCCGATAAGCATCGGCGATGGCTTGGGGCGAATCACCGGCTGGGACAACATCGGCAATACTAAGCTGCTGGCGTTCCAGGCGCAATTCCTCAATTTGAGAGTAGATTGCCTCTATATCAGTCTGAAGTTTGTCCACCTAATTATTACCGCGTGGTTGTTGGATATTTTAGCATATTAACACAAACCAATCACCTAATCGGCATAGAAATTGCATATTTTAGGAGAGCTAGAAGCAAAGCCCCACAAGCAGAACTGGAAGAGTTTGAAAAATACAAATTTTTATATTTTTCAATTTATCGATTTCCGTCGATATCCAGTCTGGTTAATCACGATCGTGTACGGTATCAGCATTATAGATTGGTAGTGAGGAAGGCAAGTACGAGCGAATTTTATGATGATTAAAGTCGTCAATACAAGCACAATTTCCAATTAATTTCAATTTACCACTTTCCAATTACCAATTCCCAATGATTAAGAGATTTTTTTAAGTTATTAAGCTGTTGCACATTTAAACTGTGATAAAAGCATTGCCCTTATTTTTGATTTTGCGCCCCCATTTAATTATTAATTAATTCTCCTTCATTTAAGAGGCGATGCCATAAACAGGGCGAACGCATCTAAATTTCATGTTAACAGAATCTGGTATAGCGGTTCTCAAGCGTGGTGAGGTATGGGGGCGAGTCCTATGCCCTATGCTCTATGCCCTATGAGCACCTCATGTTACTGAGAAAGGCTATATATTGGAGAAAAATTATTGAGTAACTACAAAATATTTAATTAGGGTTTACCTGTATGGATCTCAAACCTAAAATCACCATCGCCGACCATTTTACCGACTTATAATATCCAAGAATTGAGCGAAGGAAACATCATCATCAATTAATATTATCACCCTCTCAATTTGTGCCGTGATTTGTGGTGTTGATACATGGGTGAATATTGAAAGTTACAGGCGAGCTAAATACGAATGGTTAAATAAAATTTTATAATTACCGAATGGCATACCTTCACATGGCACAATTGCGCGAGGATTTTTTCGCCTAAAACCGGAGCAATTTCAGAAATATTTTTTGAGCTGGATTCAATGTATTAGTTGCTTCAATCCAGGAGAAGTAATCGCAATTGATGGCAAAAGTCTTCGCCATTCTTACGAGCGGGGAGGAGATAAAAAAGCAATTCATGTGCTCCTGGGGGGTGACGAAGAGGTCTACGAGATAGAGTTTATAAGGGTTGCAGCCCGCATACCTTGTTGATAAAAGCGGCGTTTAGAAGGAGTTAACTTGCGTTTACTGTTCCACCTCTAAAGAATATTGTTCTAGATAATTAACCCACTTTTCTCCATCCTTACCAACACCAAATGTACTCCGTCTGCGATATTTTTTCTTGGGTTCTTTGCGACGAGATACATATTTTTGTACCTGCTTTTTCTTCAGTTCAGTGCCTTGAAATATTGCCCAAGTGTACGCCAGTGTCATGAGCAGAATCATGTTAATAAGTCGGTTCCCTTTGAGGCTTGTTCCTTCCAGATCGTAGCCTCCTGTTTTACAATGTCGAAACATTTCTTCGATACCCATCCGCTGCTTATAAGCATTGAGCGCTGCTCGCAATGAGCTTAAGTCCGTGAGAATAAACCAGGCTTCTTTAACTTGATATTTCCCATAGTTCCTTTTCCACTTACAAGCAAGCTCAAACCCGGTAGTAGGCAGAGTTTTCCTCACTCTTTTCCCTTGCACATACAAACAAGTTCCGGGTACTATTCCTAATTCATCCAACCGTTGCCAAACTAAATGTTCTGTTTCGATACAAAGATTCTTTTTCAGTCTTAAGCAAAAAGACACACCCTTTTCCTTAAGCCAGTTTGCCAAATCAACAGAACAAAATTCACGGTCTCCTAAAACGATGAGTTTATATTGTGAAAATAATGGTAAAACTTGCTGTAAATTGGTAGTCTGTGACTCGAAGCTACTGTTTCCCAATTTGGGCAACAGTGACCCGTATAATGGAATTGCTCTTCGCTCCCAGATCAGGCTAACCATAAAGAGATTTATGCACCCCCATTGACTGCGGTCGATGGCGATTGATAAACGAGTACCAATGGGGCAATAAGTGGTCAACCAATAAGTAATTAATGGGAACCAAATTAATGAGATAGTTAAATTCGGTAAATCCAGAAATCTTTGTAGTTTTCTGCGCCGACTTTCCGTTGTAATTGGATAAGGGAATACCCGTGCCAGTCGTTCTAATCTCACTTGTTTTTCTGATTGCATCACCGATAGCAAAGTTGTCATTACAAGAAACTGAGCTGATGTTAGTTGTTTTTTTAAATGAGTCTGGTAAAATGTTGGTATCATTATTTTTTGGATAGGCAAGCGTGTAACAATTATGCTGCCTATCTTTTTTGAGCAGCGGATTGGCTCAATCCTCACCACCTCTCGGTTTCAGGCTGGTTGCCACCCCCCAGGCGATCGATCTTGTTTCTAATTTAGCCTCGCTCCGCCTCGCATCCCCCTTAAGTCGGAGATGGCATAAATCGCTCTCTTGCGTTTCGTGATTCACGCAGACACCAGACAATCTAGGATAGCCTACAAAGCTTAATTCGCCTTTTTTTGCATCGATTTTTGTATCGTTCGTGTTCCTTGGGCAGTTTCAAATTGCGGCGCAAAGAAAAGAGTTGTTACTTATTGACTAAAGTTGATTTTTGGGATATCATTTAAATAATGGGAGTGGTGACAGAAATTGAAATTTTGCTATAATTCCCATTATTAAATAATACATTATCAAAATAGCCAAGTCAAGCTTTTTACCCAAAAAAAAGGGGAATCTTTAATATTTTATTAAAAAAATAATTTGTTGGAGGCAGGGAGAAATTCACAGAGGGGATGACGCGGGTGAATAGTATCAGAAATCAGAAATGCGAGCGATCGGGTAATGGGGAAGAATTAATGAATTGAAATTAGTTGAACATCAGAATGATATCTTTTTGCGAGCGAGACGCTCGATCGCACTCGCAAAGAGATACTCGCCCTGCACTGAGAAAAATATGCTTCCGAGTGCAGTGCAGAAACAATATAATTACATAATCGCAGCCGCTGCTTTCATCGCCAAAATGCGATCAATCGCATCTTCAACAACCTTATCCGGGGTAGAAGCACCCGAAGTCACGCCGACTACAATTTTACCATCCGGTAGCCAACCTTCAGTTACGATCAAATCTCCCCCCAAAGGCTTGTGTTCGATCCGATTTCCCGGTAAAATGCGCTCCGCACAATCAATGTGATAAGAAGGAACAGTTTTGTCGATCGCAATTTCCTGCAAATGCGTAGTATTAGAAGAATTAAAACCCCCAATCACCAGCATCAAATCCAGCTTTTCCTCAACCAAACTCAACATAGCATCTTGCCGTTCCTGAGTCGCATCGCAGATAGTATTAAAACTCAGAAAATGCTCGCTCAAATTCTCCGGCCCGAACTTCCGCATCATCGTTTTTTCAAACAACTTGCCAATATTCTCCGTCTCAGTTTTGAGCATAGTAGTTTGGTTAGCAATACCAACGCTTTCCAAATCCACATCTGGGTCAAAACCAGCAGAATAAGCCTTGCTAAATTTAGCAAGAAACTCAGCGCGATCGCCCCCATGCAAGATATAATTGCTGACATATTCAGCTTCTTGCCAATTCAGCACAATCAAATACTTATCAGCAAAAGAACTCGTCGCTACAGTTTCCTCATGCTTATACTGACCGTGAATAATCGAAGTGTAATCCTTTTTTTTGTGCTTTTCAACAGTATTCCAGACCTTAGAAACCCAAGGACAAGTAGTATCAACAATCTTGCAGCCCTTATCATTAAGCAACTGCATTTCTTGGACACTGGCCCCAAAAGCCGGTAAAATTACCACATCGCCGCTATCAACAACCGAAAAATCTTTCTGCCCCTTCTCAACAGCAATAAAACCAACTTCCATATCGCGCAAATGCTGATTGACAGACGGATTATGAATAATCTCATTAGTAATCCAAATCCGTTCCGAGGGGAAATGCTGGCGAGTCTCGTAAGCAATAGCTACAGCACGTTCCACCCCCCAGCAAAACCCAAAAGCCTGAGCCAGCCGGATCGTAACTGCGCCGCGTTCCAGTCTGTAATTATTGTCACGAATTTGCTGGATCAGACTGCTTTGATAAGCCGTCTGCATCACCCCAGCTACCTCAGCTTCGTGTCCGAAACCCTTGCGGTGGTAGTTTTCCGATTGTTGGAGCGATCTTTTAAAAGCTTTAGTATCCATGCGGTATCGAGTAGAAATCTAGGTTAATTACCTTTGATTTTAGAATGCCTGGGGTGCGATCGGGCTTATTGGCTCAGTAGGGAAGAGGGGATATGCTATTTATATGATCGACAAATGAGAGGGAAGAAGAAATGAACCGCGAAGACGCGAAGGACGCGAAGGAAGAAGAAAGAAGAATGAGACAATTGGGCGAACAGCTAGAACAGTTGGCTTATAGAGTGATTGGGGCGGCTATTGAGGTGCATCGGCTTTTGGGGCCAGGATTTTTAGAATCTGTGTATCAGGAATCCTTAGAAGTTGAATTTCGGATGCGGGGGATAGCTTGTCACCCTAAAAAGCCTGTAGCAATCACCTACAAAGGTTATCCAGTGGGCGAAGGTCAATTAGACTTTCTGGTTGGCGATATCCTCATTGTCGAATTAAAAGCTGTTGAAAAGCTAGCTCCCATCCATGAAGCCCAAGTTATCTCCTATCTTAAAATGACCAAAAACACCCTAGGCCTTCTGATCAACTTCAACGTTCCGATCCTCAAAGAAGGCATCAAACGCATAATTCTTTCATCTTAACCCTTTTTTCTCTTCCTTCTTCGCGCTCTTCGCGTCTTCGCGGTTCGTTAAAAAAACTCAAAAAAAAGCGTAGAGACCAGATACCTGAGTCTCTACACGATCGAACTTATTCAAATAATCAGCTTCAAATCTTCTTAGGCGCAAAAGGAGAACTCGATTCAAACGAACTGAAACCGCCGGCAAAATCCTCACCGTAAGCTTCTTCCCCGTGCAGGTCAATATCCAAACCTTTGTCTTCAGCAGATGACGGCACTCGCAGTTCCATAAACTGTTCCAAAATTTTCAGGATCACAAAAGTGCCGACAGCCGCAAACACGTAAGTAGCTAGAATGCCTACTAACTGGGTGACGATTAGCCCCGGATTCCCGGCAAACAGCCCATCATTTCCGGCAGCGTTAACCGCTTTAGTCGCAAACACGCCAGTCAGAATCGCACCCACAGTTCCGCCTAAGCCGTGAATCGGGAAGGTATCCAAAGAGTCGTCAAATCCCAGCTTAGCCCGGAAACTAACGCCAAAGAAGCAGCAAACCGAAGTGATCGATCCGATCAAAAGCGCCCCCACTGGCAGCACGAATCCAGCCGCAGGTGTGATGCCCACCAATCCCGCTAGGAAACCGCTAGCAATTCCCACTGCTGTCGGTTTGCCTCTGAGCACCCATTCGAGGATTGTCCAAGTTAAACCGCCTGCTGCTGTTGAAATCATGGTGGTGACAAAAGCCACTGTTGCTAAAGAACCAGAGCCCAAAGCACTACCACCGTTGAAGCCAAACCAGCCGAACCACAGCAGCCCAATTCCCAGCAAGACGTAGGGTACGTTGTGGGGGGTGTGGGGCTTGTTCAAGTGGTCTTTGCGGGGCCCGATTACCCAAGCTGCGACAACCGCAGAAACACCGGAACTGATGTGCACGACTGTGCCGCCGGCAAAGTCTAAAGCTCCCATCGCCCCCAGCCAGCCTCTACCCCAAACCCAGTGGGCTAAAGGAGAGTAGATGAAGGTAGACCACAGCAGTACGAACCAGAAATAGGTTTTAAATGTTACCCGTTCGACGATCGCCCCTGAAATCAAGGCCGGAGTGATGATGGCGAACATCATCTGGTAAACCATGAAGACTTGGTGGGGTATGGTCGGTGCGTAGCCGATCGGATCTGGTTTGTCGGCCGTGACGTTGTTCAAGAACATCCAGTCGAAACCGCCGATGAAGGTTTCGATCCCTTTGCCAAAGCCTTCGGACGCTGGAGTGGAAACATCAAAGGCTAAACTGTAGCCCCACAGCGTCCAGGTGACGCCGATCAGTCCCATCATGACTAAGCTCATCATCATGGTGTTGAGGACGTTGCGCGATCGCACCAGTCCCCCGTAGAAAAACGCCAGCCCCGGTGTCATTAGCAATACCAGTGCTGCGGAGACCAACATCCAGGCCGTATCGCCGCTGTCGATCGGATTCGGCGCCACCGCAGTAGCGGCACCAGCATCTTGAGCTATGGCAGTGCCTGTCAGCGGTACGCTTAACACCCACAGTGCAATGATGCCGATCGTTAAACTTTTTTTGATCACGTTAGTTGTACCTTTTCATACTCAGCAATTTTTCGGGAAGACCGAGCCGATTTTAGATGTGAGGATTTTAGATGCAATAGTTATTTGGTTTTAAGTCCCTGTTTTAGCGGAACAAATCTTCAATAGATAATTCCCCAATCCTCAACCCCCCGCCTTCGTATAGCCGGACTCATCTTAATTCGTCCACTATCAATCTAATGGTCTATGCCTTTTGGATTGCACCATTTGTACAAACAGTTATTCTGTATCACCCTATACTAAATAGCTAACTATCATGTTTCTTAATCTATCAGTGGATACTTGACATAGCCAGTGATCGCAGAGTAATCGGAGAGGGGGAGTTGAGGAGAGGGCGGGAGTTTTGAGTTGGGGAGAGTCGGAGGAGGAGAGGGGGAGAGTTGGGGAGAAGGTTACTTTATCCTTTATCTTTCTAACTAATGACTAATAACTAATGACTCATGACTCATTTTTCAACTGCATCTGATCGAACAGTTGCAGGGCTGATCGCCAAACCAGATAACCTTGATCGTTAAGGTGCAAGCCGTCTGTGCTGAGTTCTGTTGGCAAATTGCCGTCAGCATCCGCAAACAGCGGGTACAAATCCAGATACAAAACATTTTCCGAACTAGCAATTTCTTTCAGCCGTCGATTTATTGCCCTAATCCGACTGTTAGGAATCGCCAACAGGCGATCGCGATTTTCCCAAGTAGCTTGTTCCCCGCTATGGGGCAAAATCGACTGCACAACCACTTGTGCTTTGGGGTGAGCCCACCGCAAATCGCGAATAATCTGCCGCTGGTTGTCCAAAATCCCTTCGTCGGTGCTTCCCCGTAACAAATCGTTAATCCCAATCATCACAAACACAGTATCCGGGGCAGTTCTATCGAACAACTGCAACCGCTTCAGCAAACCCAGGGAAGTCTCCCCCGAAATCCCTTGATTCAGCCAAATTCGATCGACTGGTAACAGCTTAGTCGGGAACCACATACTTAGAGAATCCCCAGCCAAAACACTCAGTCTTGAGGGTCGATTCGCCGCCGCCGCCTCAGCTTCGCGACCTAACTGCGTCACCCACTGCTGGTAAGTCCATTTATGTCGCGGTCCTGGAACGGGCACGTCTAGCACTGCCTTTGCAGAGATCACCGGTTGGCCCATTTGTTCCTGGGCCGCTTCTGCCGTCACCGCATCATTCGCCTGGAAGCTTTCTGTCAAGTTGTGTCCCCGCAGCAGTAGTTGAGCGACTGTAAGTATCAGTACCCCGTTCGTCACCAAAGATAGCAAAGCCCAAACCGGAACAGCTTTCGATCGGCTAACTTCCATCCCTAAGAGGGATTTATGAGTTCTACTTCTGCTACCTCCTCCAAACTTCTCCATAAACTCAAGCTATTTGCAGGCTTCACACCGAATAATTTGCACTGATTGCTGCATCAAATTTTACCGCTCAATTCAAGCCTCAATTCTTGTAGTAATCAAGCACTGTGCTGTGTTGGGCAAGGGCGGCGATGCAGAAGTTTGCTTTTTCGCACTACTTTACCATAAAAAATCTGCCTACCAAACTTTCTGGCACCGGAATCGGATTTGTCAAAGCCGCTGCTGTGCACAAAAATATATCTAAAACTTACCGAAATTACCCATTTCTGATGCTAAAATCCAAAAATGAAAAAATTAACCATAACTGAAGCAGCCAAAATTAAAGGTGTGAGTGCTTCCACCTTACGCAGGTGGGAAGCCGAAGGCAAGCTAATACCGGAACGCACCGCTAACGGTCACAGACGCTATGACCTAGCTCATCTTCTGGGCTTAAAACGCGAGGGCGCTTTAACCGTTGCTTACGCTCGGGTTAGCAGTCACAACCAAAAAGATGATTTAGACAGACAAAAACAAGTTTTGGAATTGTTTTGTGCATCTCAGGGGTGGCAATTCCAAATCATTGAGGATATAGGTTCTGGAGTTAATTACAGTAAGGGGGGTTTACAACATCTAATTCGGGCGATCGCAGACAATCAAGTAGAAAGGTTGGTATTAACTCACAAAGACAGACTGCTGAGATTTGGTTCTGAACTAATTTTTAATTTGTGCGAACACTTTGGGACAGAGGTAGTGATTATAAATCAAACCGAAAATACTAGCTGTGACGAGGAGTTAGCTAAAGATCTACTAGAAATAATCACTGTTGTCTCCGCCCGCCTTAATGGTAGCAGGGATCCCAAGAACAAGCGCATCGTTGAAGAACTGAAAGCAATTGCCGGTAAACTCTAATCAATACACCAGCTTGCAAAGTTCGTTAGTTACAGATTCTCAATTCCCAATTATCAATTATCGGCGCACATCTCATGCAATCGGAAAATACTATATGTAAGGCGCTGCATAATAGCGGCATAATTTTGATTTTTTTGTCAGATGGGATCTCTTCGCCCGAAGGCGTGTATTTTCACAGCAGGCGGGACACCCCACAATAATCATCATCAAATTGTGCAACGCCATATGTCAGCCATTAAAGGTCAACTAAACATAAAATTATGCCCGCGTTCGCATGGAAGATTGAAACGCGAGCACAACGATAGACAGCAATAAGTAGGCGGATTTCAGATTGTGGTTTTTCTGAATAAAGGCGTGAATTAGCTGATAAATAGCTAATGTAGGACACGAAAGCTGAATTGGTCGCTCTCTTTGCACGCTCTACAGTTTGGTAGTCTTGCCTCCAGAACCCCCACCATAACCGCCGTAGCTGGTCTCACTTCTGTTATCCAAGCTCGTTTCCTTCACAAACCCAGTGTAAGCTTCCATCCCGTGTTCGCCGATATCCAAACCTTCAGCCTCCTCTAAAGCAGAAACGCGGATACCCAGCAAAGCTTTGAGTGCCAGCCAAAAAATCGTACTCAGCAGCACGGTCATCCCACCTACAGAGATAATGCCGACCAACTGCGCCCAGAGTTGACCGAAACCTCCGCCCACAAGCAATCCGGCTGCCGGGCCTGCGGTATAAATTCCCGTTCCAGGCCCGTCAGCAAACAAGCCCACTGCCAGAGTTCCCCAGATGCCACAGACTAAGTGAACTGAAGTTGCCCCTACAGGGTCGTCAATTTTCAAGTTGTCGAAGAAAGTTACGGCGAAAACTACCAGGATGCCCGCGATCGTGCCAATAATGGCAGAGTTGGGCACGTTGATCCAAGCGCAGCTAGCTGTTACGCCGACTAAGCCGGCGAGGATGCCGTTGATAATCATCGAAAGGTCGGGTTTGCCCAGGTACAGCCAAGCAGTAATGGTTGCAGCAATTCCCCCGAAGGCGCCGCCGGTGTTGGTGGTGATCGCAATGTGGGCGATCGCATTTGGATCGAGTGCCATTGTCGAACCGGGATTAAACCCGAACCAACCCAACCACAAAATCAAACAGCCCAGAGTGGCAATGCTCATATTGTGTCCCGGCATCGCCACAGTATCGCCGTCGCGGTACTTGCCGATCCGCGGCCCCAACAATGCCGCTCCCATCAAAGCAGCCCAACCGCCTACCGAGTGAACCACTGTCGAACCGGCAAAATCCCAGAAGCCTGCTTTTGCCAGCCAGCCACCGCCCCAAATCCAGTGTCCGGTAATCGGGTAAGCAATTCCTACTAGCAGCAAGCTGAAAATTAAGAATTCAAGGAATTTAATTCGCTCTGCAACGGCTCCAGAAACGATCGTCGCAGCAGTTCCCGCAAAAACTAATTGGAAAAAGAATTTAGCGTTAAGAGGCACTCCCGTCCAGTTTAATGAGCTGAAAATGCCTTGATAAGCGTCTCCTGTGGCGGGGCTGTTGTCGGCTACATTCCACAGAAAAAATCCGCTGCTGCCGATAAAATCGTTGCCGTCGCTGAACATTAAGGCAAAGCCGATCGCCCAAAATGCGATTGTAGAAAGCGCAAAAACAATCAAGTTCTTGGACAACACGTTAACCGCATTTTTCTGACGGCAAAAACCGGTTTCCAACATACCGAAACCGGCGTTCATAAAGAACACTAGCATCCCCGCCACCATGACCCACATGGTATCCATGCCCACCTTAAGGCTTGCTAATTGTTCCTCGGTGGTTGGCGCGGGAGCTGTTTGGGCTACCGCCGCATATCCCCACACCAAGAAGATGATTGCAGCTAAAGGTATGCAGGCTTGCCAACTTGGAGTGAGGCGGGCGATCGCCCGTGATAACTTCTTCAACCTGTTGACTTTCGTAAAAAATTTAGCTGCTGGCAAATTTAAAGCCTCCCGCCTGACTTGTTTCGACTTTTTCTTTCCGACAGTCATTTTAATCACTTTTACCCTCTTTACGGCTAGTAAGCTCAGCAATATTCGGAAAACTTTCCAATCTTACTACAAAAGTTTATGGATTATTTGTTGAGATTGAGATAGTTATGATAGCCTAGCTCTTCTAGTTGATTTTGTTTTTTCAGTACAGATTCGGACAAAGTTTTGCGGTAATGCAAAACTCGCTCTAGCAATTCTGGCTGATGAGCTGCCAGTATCTGAACTGCCAGCAAGCCAGCATTCTTAGCGTTGCCGATCCCCACTGTTGCTACGGGTATCCCCGCTGGCATTTGCACGATCGAGTACAGCGAATCTACCCCTTGCAGGTGGCGGCTCGGTACAGGCACCCCAATTACGGGCAAGGGGGTTAACGATGCTACCATACCCGGAAGGTGCGCCGCTCCTCCTGCTCCTGCAATAATGACTTTCAAGCCTCGTTGGTGCGCGGTTTGGGCGTATTCCACCATGCGCTCAGGGGTGCGGTGCGCCGAGACGATCGCCACGGAGCAAGCAACACTGAATTCTTCGCAAACTGCGATCGCATCTTTCATTGTTGGCAAATCCGAATCGCTACCCATGATAATTCCAACTGTCGCTTGATTCATAAAATTTTCAGATTTGAGATTTCAGATAAATGCTAATTTTAAATGATTGCGTTAACTCAAATTTAGATATTTTGTACCAAAACTGACCCTTCACAGCAATTTTGCCACAAGCCCCCGTCTGAGCAGCCCTGGAGCCAGCAAAAAGCAAAAAGCTCCCCATCCTCATCGCCAGCCACCGGATTTATCCGTAGCGAATATTAAATCTAAAATCTAAAATCTAAAATCTAAAATCGGATGACTGAAGCCACAACCCCAACTGCCACACCCACAGATATTCTCAATGCTCGCCTCCCCGGTTGCAAGGATTTGCAGATGCTTGCTGTTGACGAAACGGGAATAATTCAAGAAGTTTTACCGATGGACGCCGTATTTAAACGGATTTGTCCTCCCCATTTGCACGTGCTTGATATAGCAGGCGATTGGCTTTCTCTGGGCGGTGTTGACTTGCAGATTAACGGGGCCCTCGGTTTTGCTTTTCCCGATTTAGAAAGCAAGCATATTGAAATTTTGCCAAAAATTTGTCAATTTCTGTGGAATCAGGGAGTGGATGCTTTTTTGCCGACTTTGGTGACAACTTCGGTGGATAAGTTTAGGCGATCGCTCTCGACTATAGCTGATTATATCCGTACTGCAAAAACTACTGTTGCCGCAACCAATAAAGCCAAAACAGCGGAAATTATCGGCGTTCACCTCGAAGGCCCTTTTCTCAACCCCCAGAAGCGAGGCGCTCACCCAGTTGAGTTTTTGCTACCGCTAACTATAGAAAATGTCAAGCAAGTTTTAGGAGATTGTGCCGATATTGTCAAAATAATTACTTTAGCGCCGGAGTTAGACAGCACTGGCGAAGTCATTTCCTATTTGCAAAGTTTGGGAATTTCCGTCAGTCTCGGACACTCCCAAGCGACTGCAGATCAAGCCCAACAAGCATTTGAGCGGGGAGCTTCAATGGTAACTCACGCTTTTAATGCGATGCCGAGTTTGCACCACAGAGAACCGGGTTTGTTGGGAGCGGCGATTGTTTATCCGGGCGTAAAATGCGGTTTAATTGCCGACGGGAAGCACGTTTGTCCGACAATGATAGATTTTTTGCTGCGCGCTGGTAGGTATCAAAAAGGCGTTTTTTTAGTGAGCGATGCTTTGGCTCCTTTGGGTTTGCCTGACGGTGTTTATCCTTGGGATTCCCGACAAATTGAAGTCAGAAAAGGTACAGCTTGGGTAAGATTAGACTACCACTCGCCCCTGGAATCTGCTACTTTGGCAGGTACAACTCTGCCGCTGTTGGCGGGAGTTCAGAATTTGGTAGAGTGGGGAATTTGCGATGCCGAAAGTGCGATCGCCCTGGCAACTGAATCTCCGAGAAGGGCGATAGGAATTTCGGGAATTATTGGCAAATCGGCAGCTCAATTGTTGCGCTGGAATTTAAATGTGGCGACAAAGGAATTGACTTGGCATCGACTCTTTTAGCCTGTTATCCCATTTTAGATTAAAGAACCTAAAATGGGGGAATGGGAGAACTGGTATTATCACATCGATTTGAGATTTTAGATGTGCCATTTTAATCTAAAATCTCAAATCGCAAATTTAAAATCGGTTGTGGCAAGTTCCACATTTTCCGAACCGAATTGCTATATAATATCTAACCGTTGGCAATAACTCAGCAGCAGGCAGATCGATGAATTTGGTAGACGACAAGACTATAGTTAGACAGTATTTTAACTCGACGGGATTCGATCGCTGGCAGCGAATTTACGGCGAGGGCCAAGTCAATAAAGTTCAGCTAGACATCCGCACCGGGCACCAGCAAACGGTGGATACAGTCATCAAATGGCTGCAAGCTGACGGCAATTTGCCTGGGCTTTGTGTTTGCGATGCTGGCTGCGGTGTAGGCTCTCTGAGCATTCCTCTGGCTGACGCTGGGGCAATTGTTTGCGCTAGCGATATCTCTGAAAAGATGGTAGCAGAAGCTTATGATCGATCGACAGCAGTTCCCGGCAAGCTCTACAACATCTCCTTCGCCGCCCAAGATTTGGAAGCTTTAACCGGCAAATTCCACACAGTGATTTGTTTGGACGTGCTAATCCACTATCCTCAAAATAAGGCGGCAGAAATGATCGCACACCTAAGTTCGATCGCCGAATCGCGACTAATTCTTAGTTTTGCACCCAAAACTTTAGCACTCACCGCCCTCAAAAAAATTGGTGAACTTTTCCCCGGCCCCAGCAAAACTACCCGGGCTTACCAGCACCGCGAAGCTGATATTATCAAAATCCTAGAAAACAATGGTTTTGTTATTAACAGAACAGCGATGACTAGCACTAGCTTTTACTATTCTCGCTTGCTAGAAGCTGTGCGGAAATAGGTTAAAAATATCTGCAAAAAAGCTAATTTATCATCAGCATAGGGTGCGCCCCGCGCACCTTCCCTTCCCAGAGTTAGGCCAGTGAACCTCCATACTATGCGATTGCTTTGCGGACGTTCGCAATTACAAGTAAAACACGCACCGCGCACCTTCGATATCAAAAATCAGATGTTTTTCTATCTTCCTTCTTCCTCCTTCCTTCTTGCCTCTTCCTGACATCGGTTACATCCGTTACATAATCCGTTGCCGAACTTCCTTCTTCCCAATTGAATAAATATTATGTCAACGCTAATTTTAATCCGCATTTTCATAGCAGCCGCGGCCCTCTTTGGAGGTTTATCCGTTGCAGGCGGTGCTTTCGCCTCCCACGCTTTGAAAAATCAATTGAGCGATCGAGCTTTAACCATTTTTGAGACTGGCGCCCGATATCAAATGTACCATGCCCTGGCTTTATTACTCGTCGCTTTACTCTTGAGCCGCGCCCAAGAGTCTCAAACCTTTTTTGCAGTGGCTGGATGGGCTTTTATTGCCGGCACAATCATCTTTTCAGGCAGTTTGTACGCCCTGAGTTTGAGCGACATCAAATGGCTGGGTGCAATTACGCCGCTGGGGGGAGTGGCTTTTATTATTGGTTGGGGATGTTTGGCAGTTGCAGCTTGGAGTTTTAAATAGAGATTGGCAATTCCCAATGCCAAATCCCTCGGCGATAGTTCCGCTTTTTGACCCTATGCCCTATGCCCAATTCCCTATGCCCTATGCCCTATGCCCAATTCCCTAATTATCAAACACATCCCTGGAAAACATCTCTGTCAAAGTACGCAAGTAAGGTACAAATACCGTTAAATCTTCAGCAGGAAGCCGCTCACATATTTCCCAAAACAAAATCAGTAGCATATCCTGCACTAACTCCCAACTTACATGAAGTTTCGGGTACAACATCACGCAAATTGGAAACAATTCTTGCTGTACCGGGTGAATGCTACCTTCCAAAACGCACCAGCACAAATAGCTTTGAAAAATCTCGACATCTCGAATACCAGAAATTTTTACCTCGTGATCGCTCAAATACCCGCTGCTGCTGCGGTATCCTTGATGCTGGGCACTAGCTCGATCGTACACTGCACTAGCAATTTGAGTCGTGTGCTGCAACAAATGCTGAACCGCTAATAGAGCTCTTGAATTCGGGGGCTGATTCGCCGCAGCCTCGTTAATCTCTCCGTAGGGAATGTGCAGGTAGTCGTCTACAACTTTTAAGTAGGGCGCAAATTCGGCTCTCTCTGACTCCGAAAGACATCCTAACAAGATTTTGCTAGTGTATTGAAATTCCATTGTCACAAATCCCAGCACTAACGGATCTGTCTCTGAGTATTTTCGCCTCACTTTGATAATATCTTTTCCCACCAGCACTGACAAGCGGAAAACAGGTTCTCTATCCGCATAAGCGTCTATTGCTTTCCGATATAAGGTGCGAGCATCGGCGGAAATTTCTAAAGAATTAATTAAGCTCTTATCGATCGCGTGCCGCTGTATTTGTTTCCCTAAAAGAGCTTCTACTCTACTCCAAGCTATCTCGCTGGCTAATTTCAGGGTATCTGTCAATTTGTCAACTATTGGGGCTCTATTTCCCTCAAAATTAATTAAATCGAGGCTTGGGAGAATTTGGCGTGGCGCTTGGTTCTCTCGTGCCGCAACTGTACTGTAATATTTTTTTGCCCAGCTAACTGCGAAGGAAGAAACGCTGACACATTTAGCTTTTAGGAGTTGGTCAGTGTCCGATCCGGTAACACCTTGAGACGCCTGACTTGCGGCCTGTTGAAGTTGCTCTGCTGCTGGTAAAGATTTTGAAGATATTTGTGAAATACCCATCATGATAAACCTCGTTTTTTTATTAAGTCGCACCCGATCGATTCCCCTAATTTTTAACGTTGTTAACTACAATTTTCTGCATTTGTACGCTGACAGTCATCAGCCATTACGCTTAAAGCTATAAGCTATTTGGCTCGACTGCCTGCATCTTTTATAAACTGCACGTTAATAACATTATTGATTGTGCGCTCGATCACCATCACCCTGTGATCGCGACAGTTATTTATTTTTTTGACCTATAAAGAGGACGGGAAATAAATTTAATTTGTCTTAAAATCTGATAACTAAAGTCAAATCTGCCTCTAAAAAACTGTTGCTTGAAATACTTTATCTTTCTTTTGGATCGCTTTGGTTTAGCGCCCTAATCTCTTAAAGAAGCTAGGCTACAGCACGATCTAGCGATGACTTTGGTTAATTTATTTCTATAGGTGAATTAAAAATGTATTTTGAGCCTGACGATTGTTATGAAACCCTAACAAATTTAACGCTCGGCTTTTCTAAATAAAAAATTAAATTTGAGATGAGAATCAGATTTATGTGCATTTAGTTAATGCCATTGCCAGGGCAGTTTTTTGTGATCAGTTGTTTAGCCGTGAAGCGAAGCTATCCCGTAGGGAATCGCCCGCAATAGATCGTCGTCCATTCGATCGACAAACTACCCTTCAAAACCGGAATGAGCGAGTGACTCGCCCGGTAGCCCGCACATTTTGCCAAATCTGGCGGGATCGAGTACTGCCGGAGGCGGAACCCTGTCCCTACAACGATAGGATTAGGTTGATTGGACACCACGGGCGATCAATCCTCACAAACAGCACGGCCAGTACGTCTTTAAGGCTATGGCTTCGGGTAGGATTAGTAGGACGAGAGGAAGTGGATAAAATGAGCGCTAGCAGCAATTCAACAGAAATTAAGTTCGGAACCGATGGGTGGCGGGGATTGATTGCCCATGACTTTACTTTTGCCAACGTGCGAAAAGTCACCCGGGCGATCGCCAGTTACCTAGAAACCGCTTACACCAAAGACCGACCAGTTCTAGTCTCCTACGATACCCGCTTTCTGGCAGACGAGTTCGCCCGCACCTCGGCGGAAGTATTGGCAGATTTGGGATGGACTGTGAAAGTGGTCGATCGAGATTGCCCCACACCAGTCATCGCCTACAGCGCCAAGCATCTCAACTCCGCAGGAGCCCTGATGTTCACGGCTTCGCACAATCCCGCACCTTACTGCGGCATCAAATACATTCCCGACTACGCGGGCCCGGCTACCCCGGAAATTACCGATACAATTGTGGCAAATATTGCTGGTGCTTCTGATGCCCCAGCCAAAGGCAGCCACAACGATAAAATATCCAGTTTTGACCCGAAACCCGAATATCTGAAGTTTCTTTATACTTTGATCGATGTGGAGCGGATTCGCTCTGCTAAGTTGAAGGTGAAGTACGACGCTCTCTACTCGACCTCTCGCGGCTATCTCGACGGCGTTTTGGAACACTGCGGCTGCGATGTCGAAAGTTTTCACACCTACCGCGACGTGCTGTTTGGTGGCGGAATGCCCGAACCCAAGGGGGAACAGTTAGTTGAGTTGGTGGAAGCTGTTAAGAAGGATTCGGCGGATTTGGGTTTAGCTACCGATGGCGACAGTGATCGCTTTGGTATTGTTGACGAGTTGGGAAATGTCTTGACTCCAAATACTGTACTGTTGCTGCTGGCGCGTCACTTGGTTAAGAATAAAGGATTGACTGGGGCGATCGTCCGTACAGTCGCAACTACCCACTTGCTGGACAATTTGGCCGCCAAGTATGGTTTAACAATCTACGAAACCGCAGTCGGTTTTAAATACATCGGCGAAAAAATGCGGGAAACTGCAGTACTCATCGGTGGCGAAGAGTCGGGCGGTTTGAGCGTTTTGGGTCACATTCCCGAAAAAGACGGGATTTTGGCTGATATGCTAGTTGCTGAGGCGATCGCCTATGAAGGCAAACCGCTTTCTCAGCTAGTCGAAGAAGCCATTAAAGAAGCCGACGGCCCCCTGTACAACAAACGTTTGGACTTGCACCTAGAAGAAGCCCACAAAGCAGCCGTTTTGGAATCTTTTACCAAGAATCCCCCCACAGAAGTAGCAGGTATCGGCGTTAAGGAAATCGGCCGCAAAGACGGAATTAAACTTTATCTTGAAGACGGTGGCTGGGTACTGCTGCGGCCTTCGGGAACCGAACCCTTGATGCGCGTTTACATGGAAACCAATTCTGTGGAAAAAGAAAGCCAAGTTGCCCAACACATGGAAAAGGTAATTGCCCAGTTAGAACCTGTTTAATTTTCTACCTATTCCAACCGGGGTTTTTCCCCTAGCGCTTGGGATTGTGAGGTGCGCTTGGCGCACCTTACGTATTTTTGATAACTGCTGGGTCAGTTATAGATTTGCAATACACTTGGATTTGTTTAAGTTTGGGAAGTGTCAATTTGTTTATGTTTGTTAAATTTTTAATTAATTAAAAAAATCCTCTATTTTTCCGCATCTACTTGACTTTTCCCCTAATCGTATTTTAGACTATTATATAATGGGATGGTTGCAAAAATAAAAATTTTACACGTATTGGAATTATAAAAAAAGTATACAAGTTAAATTACTAGCCTGTCAACCGGTTTATGAAAACAATTCCTCTGCTCGCCATTAGTTTTTTAGTAGCAATTTTAGTAAGCGCGATCGGCATTATTTCAGTGCAGAACGCTGCCCCCGTATCCTTAAACTTTATCTTTTTTCAATCGATACAAATGCCCGTAGGAGTAGTATTGGCAATGAGCCTGAGTGCAGGACTTATCGGAGGTGCGCTACTGCAACCGCTGTGGAACCTTTCAGATTCCCAAAACTCGCGTCCTAAATTTCAGGCAAATCCAGAAGAATCCGACACCGCACAATATTAAATAAATTTGATCCCTTAGAGGGAATATACGTGACCGTCAATCAGCAATCGAGTAATTCCCTTAGCTCGCAAATAAGGCGCTGCTTTTTGCAGCATACTGCTGTCAGGAATCTTGAAAACTCTTTGATTGCGAGTAGCAAATCGGCGGGCCACTCGGTGATTGTCAAACACTGCCAGGGTTTTCTCGCGAATTTCCGCCGCCGGAATTTGACCGAGTTCGCCAAAAGCTTTTAGAGGTCTAGTGATTAACTCTGCCGCACGATCGACCACCAAATAACAAATTTTGGGCAGAGATGCTTCGCTTAAAGGCAAAACTTGAATCAGTCCTGTACCCCGAAGCTCGTTAGCGAAGCCCTCGAAGAGGATCGACTCGCCCGACGATAGTGAACCCAGGAGACTGCCTTCAAACAGAGAGTCTTCATCCTCTACATCTTCGTCGAAGTCGTCATCTAAATCGTCTTCATCCTCATCATCATCCTCATCATCCTCGTCGTCGTCCTCGAAATCCCTAAAGTCTTCACCTGCCAGCAGCCCTTCTGCTGGCAGCATTGCCTTTAGTTCACCAGTCACAACAGCGCGGTGGCTTCGATCGGCAATATTGGCTGCTTGGGCATCTGGCAAATCAGAAACATCTAAATCAGACTCTACATTGCCTCGAATTTCTGGTTCTGCAACTGGTTCAGGGACTGAGTTAGAACGCTTTCGGATTGTCGGTCTCGAATTTGAGGCTGACGGCAGGACAGGGACTGACTCCGACAGGGGGACAGCTACAGGATCGGTTTCGCCATCTGCCGACGACTCAGTAGTCGCCTCTGTCGGTTCAGAAACACTGCTGCGATCGGACAAACGCTTTTGTTTTTGCTGCACTAGAAATTCGTATTCCGGCTCCGACAAAGCCCCCTGAATGATGCGCCTCACAGTCGAACTGCTCACTCCGTAGCGCTTTGCCAGAGTGATAGTATTCTCGTTAGACTGTCGGTACAGCCTGATGAGTTCGCGTTTATCGGAATCGGAGAGTTTTGTAGGCGTCATGCCAAGTTTTCCAGCAAAAAGACGTGAAAAGACGCAGGCTAGCAGTCAGCGAACTATGATTTTTGATTTTCGATTTCAAGCCCAGAGATGCCGACAAGGGCAAAAAAGCTGTCGCGTCGCCATCGCTTGCCAAAGCAACCCTAATCTCAAATCGCTAGGCTGCGCGACGACTGCGTCTGCTCTGGCGAGAACGGGTTGAGATGTCATGTTCCAAGATAGCTCCAATGCCGAACAGGATGGCGCTGAAAACAAAAAAGACTTCCAGCAAACTGCCGCTTTGATAACTACCCTCAGCCTGAGTATCGCGCCATTTAAAGTACATATCTGCGATGTAAAGCGAAAAAGTTGCAGCCGCAATCATTCTCCAAGATTGGGAAAAACGTCCTCCCCAAAACGCCAGCAGCAATGCAGTAGCAATAATCAGCAGAAAAACATCCCCAACGATGTAAAACAAATTGATTGCGTTTTTGTGAGGCGCCAGTTGCTTATCAAGTGCCATCACCCATGCGGGAGCTTTGATTTCTGCTTCTTCTTCGGGTGCTGATGCAGCATCATCGGTCGCGGCTGCTTTTGCCTGTAACTTAGACGAATTTTCCAAAGCAGGCGCTCTTCCTGTGGCAGCGGTTGCTGGTGCAGATGTCACTACTTCTTCTTGAGTGGCTGCCGGAGCCATTCCTAGCTGGGCCCTCCAAGAGTCAGGTGCAGCAACCCAAATAGCTACAGCTATCCCGAAGGCTGCAATTCCCGCTAACAAAGCCCACTGCCAAATTTCTAGATTCAGCCGCTTGGAAGTCACAGCTACAACCATGCCCCCGATAAGTACCACATAGCTGGCCAGATAAAACGCATCTGCTGGAGACACGTCCGGGTCTAACCCGAAATAGAGTTCCCAAATCCCGAACAGCACGCCGGCTATGAAATAGAACAGCATCCCCAGACCTATGCCCAGCCAGACGTTGCGCCCACTGACCATGTGGGGGCTTTGCCAGTTTCTAAAACAGACTAAAGCCGCTCCCAAGTATGCTCCGCATTCAAAAATATAAGTGCCGATCGAGTACCACAGAGGTAAACCCTCTTCTGCAGAGAGGGGGACGCTGAACAGCAAAAAAAACAGCAGCGCCATGACAGCCCAGACAATGCCTGCAATCACTAGGGTCTGAGCTGACAGTAAAGATGAAGATGTAGATGACTTTTCTGAAGTGCTACTCATAGGGATTCCACGAGACCTAACTAGCGGTTGAACGGACCCCATCTCAATCTTTGATTGTAGATGAGGATTCTTTCGCCAAAAAAACTTAAAAAACCTAGATCTGACGCTTCCGGAATAACTGGCGTCCTCAGTGTGTCGTCGGGACTTTTGTCCTCGTACACTATAGAAAGACTAAGCAAGAATAATCTCTATTTACTAATTCAATAAATTAGTCGTTAGTCGATCTTTTACCCGGAAATATAATGATAGATATACGGTAGATGTCTCCACCATTAAGGTTTTTACAGTACCAAATCTATCTCTGAAATTATACCCTCAAAGGTTGAGGGAGCTGTTTTTTTGCTTTCACTCTTCCCCACTCGTATCAATGATTGTGAGTGGGAAATGCGATCAAAACTGAGTTAAATTGCCAGACCATAGGTGGCATCCAAACCGAATCAACAATTTGGTTGTCAATACAAGTTGGCAATCCAACTTGTATATCGCGTACCCCCTACAGTGCAATTATCTAAGCTGAATTATCTGGACCCAATTGTCTGAGAAATTGTCACAGATTTTCTATCCTGCGATCCACAACTTGTTGAGGGCTGATTGTTTCAGCCAATCTAGAAACTGAGTCCGATCCGGTGCTGGCATATCTTGCAGCACATCGCTCACTCCCTCCGCGAAGTCCGTATTGCCAAAATATGATTTGCCCAAGCGGTGGAGTTCTTGCAATAAGGTTTTGAGATGCTGCTCTTGCCAAGGAGGCACCTTGTGAGTTTGCAAGGGACTAACGGTTAGCCAGTTTTTTATCGCATCAGGGGAGTCTGCCTGGGGGAAGTTTCCCTGCTGAAATACCTTGGCGATATCTTTCTGAAACGATGTGGCTTGCCTTGCGCCTAAGAGGTCTTCTACATCGAAGTAAACAGCTTGGAGTAGCAGCAGACAAGCCTGCGCGAACAGTGGCGCTTTGGCTGCTTCATTCCCTGCCGGTTCTTCACCGGCAAGCTGATCTAAACGGACTTTTCCCCAGACGCTATATCGATCCGGCTCTTCTAGCAGAACACAGGCTTTGCCTCGGTTGTCGGTTAAGTCCCGCCACAAGGCTCTGGCGTCTTCTGCTTGTTTGCCGTTGAAGGCGCTGATCAGGCGAAAAGTCTGCCCCTGATAATTGAGAATGGGAATTTGTTGATCCCGTTTTGGGTGTTGAAAATTGGTTATTTCAACATCCTGCCGTTTCAGAATAAACATGACACTGCGATTTGACTCCTGTCATGGCCGAGGTGCTGTGCTTTTGACACTCCCGATGCCTAGAGGCGAGGGGATTCTTGATTCAGCGAGTCCACTTAAATTAGCAGGATTGCTCCCGATCACCCAGAGATGGTTCTCTTCTCAAGCGTTCCGATACTTTTTTGCTAACAAATGTTAACAATTATCTAAGCTGAGATTGTCTCTCAGCCTTGGCGTATAAATCAATGCACGAAGGAAAATCCCCCGCGCACAATTTACGACTGCTGTACTGGCAACGCTTGATTTTCGCGCTCGTGCCGAGCAGGCGATTGACTGTTTTGCTTTGATGCCGTAGAGGAAGCTTATATAGAGGCTCCGTACCATCAGGGATTTTCACCTGAGTCTTTCAATCCTAGTTCTACCACATTTTTATCAAATATCAAGTCGAGCAGAATGTTAGCCAACATAACTCAATATCAGCAAATTAGTCATTCTGACTCAGCTCATACCTCAAATCAGGGGACGAGTTCTGGTTTTTCGGTAATGCGGTCAGCGTTTTAGGCTTTGCCACTAGGCGAGGTTAACATAACCCATAGACATCTGGGAAAAAGCACCTGTGACTCTTTTGCTGTCTGAGTTCCATCTTAATTTGGGGAGAGATATCCGATCGACCAAATATTGGGGTTTCAACTCGACCTCTAAATACTTTACCCGAGTTTACGTCCTACCTAGTTTTGATTGTAAATTGACAATTATGCGGTTTGCAGGTGAGTCCCTCCAGCTTTTGTCAGATACAGTCTTGAAGGCAAAGGCACTCTCATCATCTTGGTTTTTTTCCCGAACCATCGCGCTGCAAGCCATATTTTTCTAGATAAAAGCGGTTTCTGCGTAAGTCATCAAATAATTTACTTGCTCGATCGCACACTGCACCGATACAATAATGTTGTTAGCAATTTTTGAGTTGGGTGCGTAACTCAGTTGGATAGAGTAGCTGCCTTCTAAGCAGCGAGTCGCAGGTTCAAGTCCTGCCGTACCCGTAGATAAAACCTAATAGTATCAAGGGTTTGAGCCGTTCTTTGCCGAAAAGTAGAGAGCGGCTCAAACCTTATTTGTTTCGCATTTGTTTCGCATTTTGTTTCGCACAACAAATGCGAAACACTGCCTATCTGGGTCAGGTGGTATCCCGGCATCCTTTCCCCAGACACGGGTCAACTCTCCGGGCCCAATATTTCCAAGAACGTCTCCACGTCTGCCAAGTCCGCTCTGGATTTTTTACGCCGCGCTTTCAACTGGTTGAGCAAGTCGGCCGGCTCTGGAAATTTCGCCACGGTCGGAGCCGAGTTTTTATTTTCCTCCCGATCGCGCTGCGCTTCCTTGAGCTCTTGCTCCAGCATCTGCACCTTCAGTCCCAAATCGCCGTTGCGCTCGTGTAACTGATTCAGTTCTGTATCCCATTCTGCAAGCTGCTTGTTGGCCGCTTTCAATTCCTGCCTGAGTGATTCATCGTTGCCGTCACTCAGGCGCTCAATTTTCCCAGCCGTTCCTCAATGGCGGCCATCCGCTCCATCACGGGGTCAAGGCGATCGGCTACAGCCTTGTCTACAGTGTCTACAATATTTGTAGACACGACGCTATCATTGCTTCGTGTAGACAAGTCTGTAGACAGTGTAGACAGCGTGTTAGTGTCGCTTGGTGTAGACAGTGTAGACAGCGTGTTAGTGTCGCTTGGTGTAGACACTGTAGACAGCGCTGTAGACGTGCCTGAGACTTCCTTGAGAATGCGCTGTGCAGCTTGACTTACCGACTCACCATCTAGCCTCTGAGCTTCTATCCAGTTCAGGAAGTGACCGGAAGCCCTGAACGATACGACTTGACTTTGACTCATTGTAGACACCTGTATACAGTATTTGTCTACAATAACCGATAACTGTCTACACTGTCCACACCTTGTAGACAAAACTTGTAGACATGAAAATCCCCCAGTTAAGGGGGATGGGATTGAGCCGTCAGTTGTCAGGTAGCGGCTAAATTTTTCCTTGGAGATGGATGAGTTCAGTAATTCGCTCACGGACTAACTCGTCTTCTCCCTCCAACCAGTCAGCGATAGTAGCAATGCTGTATTTCCGTCCCGGCGTATTCCATCCGAACATTTGAGTAAGCAGGGCTTGTAAATGTTCAGAACGGTACTCTGGCCACCAGATTAGTGCAATGTCTCGCATTTTTTCTGCGTCCTCTGGGCTGATAACTTCAGGTAATGATGCCACTGCCGGCTCTGACTCCGGTTTTAGTGGGGATTGAGATTGCTGAGATTGAGTGAGTATTTTGACCATTTTCTCGCGCTCGCTTTGTGGCTGCTTTGAGAACCATTGCAAAAATTCTGTAAAAAGTGAAGATTCATCGCAAGGATAGCAAGGTTCTTTCTGTGTAAGGGTTTCATCGCCAGCGCCATCGCAAGTCACTTGCCTTGAACCTTGCGATGAAACTAGCTCTGTGCAAGAACCTTGCGATACTTGCGATGAATTTACAAGTTTCAAGCCAAAAATAAATTTGTGACCGTAACGCTCCTGAGTGTCAACGCGGCGCTCAATCTTGGGAAACAATTCCCGCAAGCGCAAATACAAATCTTGAGACTTCTTCACCGGTGAATCGTAGGGTGATTCAGCTTCCCACGACTTTTTAGATTTTGTGCCGGAGTTGTCAACGGTCAGCCACCCATTTTCCTGATACCAGTCCTCCAAAATTTTATAAAGGTCTCCAATGTAGACCTTGCCCTCGGGATTAAATTCCAATCCAACCTCGCGGGCAAACTGCCACAAATGCCGACTTTCCTCTTGAGCTTCCCGCATCGCCTCACGGGTTGCGTTGTAGTCAATACCCTCAGCCAACAAAAGCGGCATCCGCTCCAACATCTTGTTGAGCATCGCCGGCGCAATCCGCTCCAGAATAAAGTCTGGGTCATCCTTAAAACGCGGGTCAGCTTCTAACTCTCCCTGAGATGCCACAGCGGCGCGCTTGTAAGTTTTCTTAAAGCTCAGGATGCCGTAGCGGTCATCAATAGCAGCCGTCCCCCCAGTGATAGACGGTAGTTTATTGCAGTTAGCCAAAAAGATAGCCGTCGGCTTGTACTCATAACTGTCCTTACCCTTGCGCTCAATATCAATCGGGTCGCCCGTAATGAACTGCTTAAGACTTTGAAGAGCGTCAAGACTCACATTTGAAGCATTCTCAGAAGCCCAATTACAGACACCGCCCTCAATCGTAGCCAGTGCAAATTTACGTCCACCGTCGTAAGCCTTGAAGTCTGACAGCGACTTCCCAGTCATACCCCGCCCAAAGACAGCGGCTAACACAGCCCGCAGCGTATCCTTGCCGTTAGACCCTTCGCCGTAGCACAGCAAACCCTTGACTCCCTTGCCAGTCAGTTTTGACCGCACCAGCTTCAAATTCAACGCAGCAGCAGCAGTCCGCAGGAATATCTCGCGCTGTGCCGGCTCAAGACACTCTAAAAGGCGATCGCAATCGGCGCTATCAACATCAGGGTCATACTTACTCCCAACGTAGGTATAGACCTGGTTAGGGTCGTGCGGCACAAGCGAGTGAGAGCCATCAGGATTAATCCTCACTACCCCGTTAGAGCAGTTCAAACCGTCAGGATTTATCTTGTTTGGGTCAACCGCATTCCGATTCACAACCCAGTTGAGAACCTCAGCGACGTTACTAGACTTGGCTCGGTTGTTGACCCAAACACCCTTTACCTTTTCCGCGTAGGTATTGAGCCAGTCACCGATACGACGCTTTTCCTCGGATTCCGATCGCAGTTCGTAGTGACTGCCGACATAGTGATAAAGCTGACCTCCAATAGATTTCCAGTGACCGCCTGAGTAAAGTGCAGCCTCTGCCTTTTGTACGAAGTTTTGCAGTGCAGTCGGTGCTGTGTCTGGGATGTAGTCACTTGCACTACTGTCATACTTCTGGCATACTACTTCTTCTCGCGTACGCGGGTGAGGAGTAAGAGAAATAGAAGTAATTGATTCCGTTGCAGCGTCGTTGACTGCTTCCTCTACCAGCCGGATGAATTCCTCACTATCTATGGCTTCCAAGATTTCTCTGATGTCTCCCGCCTCTGGAATATCTGGGTAAATGACACGTGGGTCAACAACCACGCAAGAGAATTGAATGTGACGGGCAACCAGCCAAACTTCTTGACCCTTCTTGATACCTGCGTCATCGTTATCGCGCAACACTGCAACACTGACGTTTTTGCCTGTCGCTTGCAGAGTTTCGAGCATTATCTGAATTTCGGGATGGCTCCAATTGGAACCTTGCAGTGTTAGTCCTGCAATGCCGATACCCCTCGCACGGTCTACGTTGTCTTCCCCTTCCAGTATTGGAACGAGTACGGGTTCATCGTCGGGTAGTGCTTCTAGTAGTTCGACAACTTCCTTGATCTGATATGCGGGCCAGCGAGTATCGCCCTTGCTCCAGACTTCCTTGCCACTAGGGTCTATGTGAATTTGGCGGCAAGTTTTGTCGCGTCCCTTTGGTTTACTTGCGTCTGACCAATCAAACCGCAAAACCTTTTGAGTGTCGCTGTAGGCGTAGGTAATTTGTGTGGCACTGTCGGGAACGCCTTTGGGAAAGTATTTAGGTTGTTCGGTGCGAGGTGGCTTTCCGGGTGCGGGTAATCTCAGAAGTTTCGCGCCGATCGGAACTGGTACGGGTCGGTATTCCTTCTTTTTGGCTTTTGGTTTTTTTGCCTGTGGCGCGGGCTTGTCCTCTTTGCACTCTGCTAAAAATTCAGCCAGTGGCCGGATAGCTTCCCGAATATCAGCGGTTGAGCAAGCGTTTGTCCAGCACTGATACTTGCCGTTCTTGTGGTTGATCCCTAAGCTATGACCTTCGCAAACGGGGCAAATATAGTAATTTTTGGCTTTGCCTGGTTCCAGTTTGTCGAGATGGTCGCGGATATCAAATTTTTTGGGGGTGCTTGAAGTTTGGTCGTTGTTCGGAGTAGAATTGTCGTACATGAAAATTAGCTCGCCCCAAGACGAGTTTAAATCCTCAAAACCGTTGCGTGTAGGTCTCAATTACTGGCAGCGGTTTTTTGGTGTTTACAGTTTTTGGAAAATTTAAGGCATAGGAGAGACCGCCCCGCTAGTTATTGACTAGGGGTGCGATAACGCTGTCAGTAAGGCTGACGCCGATTAAGCCATTGCAGAATTTAGCAATAAGCCTCGTGTGTCCTAACAGTAAGATTTGCTCTACAAAGCGCAGATACTTTTTAGTATCCAGAACCTTTAAGAGGCCCAAATACTCACACCAAATCGCGCAGATTCTTTGAGGGTTAATTCTGCCGTGATGCTTGAGAAATGACCGCAGACTTTTTCGAGTTTTTCTGCGGGCCTCTATCTTTTCGCGTGGTGTGAGTGGGCGGTTGTCCATGTGAAATATTTTAGGCGACTGGTGGGCTCTTGTAGAGCGTCCGAAATGTCGGACTAAATCTAGAATTGCGAGCGCTAGCCTCGTATAATCTCGTATTTAGACAAACTCATATGAGTTTGTGCCGTAGAGAGGCTCTGAAACTGCTGGAATCTCGTATATTTTGGTATAACGAGTTATTTACAGAAACTCATATGAGTTTCCGCCGTAGAAAGCCTTGTACAGCAAGGGTTTTAGGTGCTAAAAAGGGAGTGTGGAAAGTTGTGTACAGAAAATCGAACCCTATAGGGTTTAGCTTTTATTCGTCATTACTTCCCACACTGGCTCAAGTGTGCTATGCCTCCTTTTCAAACTGGCTAAGCAAACTCTGAAGTTTAACTTTGCCCTCTGCAAACTTTCTCCCCTTCATCTTGAGAATATTTTCAACAATCCAAGTCGGACTTTTGCCCACTTCCCGTGCTGCTACCACTTCCGCATACAGCGCTTTATCTAGGGGATTTTGTTCAGATGTGGTAGTCAAGGTAGTCACTTCCGGCTCTTGTAAGTCGTTGCTGTATATGGCTTCCAATGCCTTCCGCGCTTCTTCCACGTCCTCACCAGGGGAAGCTAAAAGTGTTTCGGCTTCCTGTTGCCTCGACTGCTGACTTACATAAGCACTAACTGCAATTTCATCAGCCACATCAGCTTTGATCGCCCTGGTTTTCCATTCCTCAATCTCATTTTCCTCTGCCAATTTACGGGCGATATCCCCCGCGCCAACTGCACAAGCAACAGCCCCACACAAACTCAAACCCTGAATGGCCTTATGCCAGCTAACTTTTTTATCGAGCGCGGTGAGGGGAGTCAGCCAGAGGGCGATCGCAGTTCCCGACAAAATCCACATTTTCAAGAGCATAAATAAATGCCCCCGCCGATGAGTGCCATTGCCAGAATTGCCAAAAGTAAAGCGTGCCAATTTGGCACAGAAATCTTAAGCCAGCCTGAGACTGAGAAATCCAAGAGCCAGCACAGACCCCATAAAATAAATGCTGCTGCTGCCAAAAAGGCGATCGCTCGGAATGACATCGGATGCAATGACGCTATCCATCCCAGAAGGGAGGAAGCGGCGCACCCGGCAACAAAATAGTTTGTCAGGCTAGCCGCTCTCATTAGTTCGCCCCTCCCGTGAGTTTTGCCTTGATAGCGTCGATATCTGCCCGTGCCTTGGAGTCTGCATTATCAAGCCTTAACCCTTGCTTGGCATAACCTTCGCGCAATCCATGAAGCCCTTTGGCGTAGGTAGTATTTGCTTTGATTTTTCGGAGTTCATTACGGGCAATGCCACCCTTATATTTCGCGTGTTCTTTGTGTACCTTAGTGTCCGCCGTATCAATCCGTCCGAGCGCGGTATAGAGGCGTTTGGCGTACTTAGCGCCTGACTCGCACTGTGTGGCCATCTTCTCCATCGCTTTCGCTTCTTCCTTGTCCGCGTAGCGGGGAGATTCAATTACCGGAACCGAGCGGATGCTAGCAAAGTTGCCGGGATTCATTGGACTTAGGGCGTAAGCATCTGTCGATGCCAGCACTTTTGATTTGTCGATTGAGTGGCTGCCATCATTGACGGCTAGCTTGCCTCCTTCTTTGGTCGCGTCAGCTTGACCGCCACCGAATAAGCGCAGTTGTAAGCTCATTATTTACCTACCTGAATTGTGATTTTTACAGGAAAAAGATTTAGCGGATTGATGCGGGGAAACATCCCCAGAATCAGCACAGCGAAGCCAACCGACGCAAGAGCCAGAGCGAAGGCTTGCCCAAAATCCACCCACTCCAAAAGGTTGCAGGATGAGTTTTGTTGAATGTTGCCAGCGGTCGTTGGAAGAGGAAGTGTTTCGGACTTCGGCTCAAACTCCAGTCCGTGCAGGTTTAGAAGCGCTTCCCATGTGGAAGTTTTTGTGAGCTTCCCAAACTTCCGAGCGTCATCGTCGCAGAACCCGCAAGCGTAAGCGACTGTTTTTAGGTGGTCAATCCGGCGGCAAGAAGCGGGAGGCTTAGCCATGTTTGACAAGCCTCAGCGTGTTGCCTGCGGCCGGTTCTCCCTCAAAACAGGGATAAGACCAAGCACTGCAAGTGCTGTGCGTCCAGTAAATGTAATAAACCCAAGTGTCGCGGGGGTGGTAATAACCATTTTCTGGCAAATAGCACAGCCCTACAACCTCGCCAAAATCAGTAGCAAATTGAGGGGCGTCCTCTTCCTCGTTTCCCTCCCAGTCCAGAGCAACTAAGTCACCGATCGCAAATTCAGGACGAGGGAACCGGCTCAGAGGAGTAGCTATAGGTTGAGCGCGGGGAACAAGGCACAACAAAGCAGCCGACACAGCTTTCTGTAAAAGCTCACGCCGGGGAAATGTAAAGTGTTGCGATCGCCCATCAGGGAACCGCGCCGAAATTGGCATAATTATTAAGCTCCAACCGTTGCGATATAACGTTTGGGGAAGTCGTGACTTGGCTAGCATTGCAAGTGCTTGTCAGTCGCGCATCAATCTTCCTTACCTTTAGAGTGCAGGTTTACAGCCACCGTGTCAATAGCTAGCTGTAAAGTTTTGTGTCCCAAAAAGTTGCCCCTAGAATCAACATATTAACAGTATCAAAGCGGGCGTAAATGCTCCAAAATTTTGTTGTCTAAATAGTGGGAATTAATAATACTTTCCGACGTATCACACCAGCGAGCAATTACCGCAGATGGGATACCTTGCGCTAATTGTTCGCTAATAAAAGTATCCCGACAAGAATATGGAGTAGTAGGCTTGTAACCAAGTTCTCGCGTCTTGTCAGTGATAGGCACAACTATCTTGTGCCAAGCTCTTTGAGAAAAATTGCTGTAGTTGATTACCTCCCCAGTTGGAGAAGAAAAAACCAATTTTTTAGAATCAAACTGTTGTGGCTTAATTGACACTAAAAACTCTTTCAACTCATTATTACAGGGGAATTTTCGGTGTTTATTATTTTTGCTGCCCTTACTCTCAACAGCTTTACCCTCAATGAACTGAATACTGCCGTTGAACAAAACGTAAGAACAGTCTGGCGAGATATTCCCCCAAGTCAAGCCAATAGCTTCGCTAGGACGACAACCCGTTAAAAACCAAAACTTTACCAATGGGTAGTATGTGTGGTAGCAGTGTCCGGGCTTATTCTTGTGAGACTCAAAAGCTTGTAGCACCAGCGTCTTTTCTTCAGTAACAAAACCATTAGGGGCGGGGTCGTTTTGCCAGTTGTACTTAGGCAAATCATTAGCCATATCTTTGTAGGGACTAACAGGCAAAGTAATCAACCTGTGCTTGATACCCCAATTAACAGCAGCATTTAAGTGGGTGAGAATGCGCTTAGTCATGTCCCCCGTTGTTGTCCCTAAAAGGACTTCGCGAACTTCTAGCGCTTGCAGAATATCCGAAGGACACTTGGCTATGTGTCGCCCCAACGTAGTCTGCAAGTAGTGCAAAGACTTTGGCTTGAGCGCACCCTGCTTGTAGTTTAAATATTTGTCCCACAACTCTTGTAGCGTCAGACTTGTTGCCCCAAATTTAGCCTGTACCAGGTTACTGCTGTGTTTGTGGGGTTGGACAGGCTTGTATTTGCTTAAATCATTTGGGTCAAACATTCCTCTAAGGATGTCAACCTCAATCTGCTTAGCCTTGCATTCTGCGATCGCCCGGTTTTCCAAAGTATCAGGTAGACCCATGCACACAAACTTATTTCTACCCTCGTAAAGCTCGCGAGGCAAATGAAGGCGTAGCAGACCTCGGCTTACCATCACCCCTACAGTCCCATTTTTCCGACGCTGAGATTTGTTTACTTGCATGGTTAGGTCATTAACTCTGCACACCTACAGTACCAAATTGTTTCGCATTTGTTTCGCATTTGTTTCGCATTTTGCATGATAAAAAACTAAGAAGCTTACGCAGCAAGAGATAGAATAATTTAACACTCCTGCCTTCTAAGCAGCGAGCCGCAGGTTCAAGTCCTGCCGTACCCGTTACACAAATTTAATGATATCAAGGGTTTCAGCAGTTTTCTCCTGCCAAGAAAAGAGAGGCTGAGATATTATTTGCTTCGGATTTGTTTTGGATGACCGAAATCCAAAACAAATCCGAAGCAAAAGCCCCACCTGCCAAACTGGGCGAATCTTCCTGCTTCTGGGCGATCGACACTGCTACCTTTCTGAGTATAGGTTTGACACAGCCGATGCTTTATCATAAAAAGTCTATTGTGTCAATAGACTAGATCCTGCGAGGTTCAAACAGCACCAGCAGCAGGTTGTGGGCCGAGTAGCCCTCAGAGGTTATCCTTAGTAATCAGGCTAGTTTCCGACAGGTTTGGATATGTTCCCAACAACTCTATTTAATGTTCCCCAAAATTTAATGCTATTACTCGACCGCAGCGCGATCGACCGATTAAAGCCCCTATTGGCGCAAACAACCGGAATGCCTATAGTTGCATCGGAAAATACGGCAACAATTGCGCTCGTATTGGTTGCTCTGGGAATTCTGGGTTGGGGATTTTATCGCGCCAGACCTTTTGGCAAACTGGGAATTTTGGCTTGGTTGCAGTCTGTTGCCCTGATGAGTCCCTGGCTGTTGTTCTTTGGTTTGTTCGCTGCCGGAATTTACCTCAATCTAGTTGCGGTATTGTTGCTGCTGGTGGCATCCACGGGATTATACATTTATCTGGGCCGGCAATTGCGTAAGGCTGCATCTGAGACAGTGCTGCCGCGACCGGATGCTGCTGAGGTAAAGTCCCAAAGCGATGCTTTCTCGGACCCTGACTCGCAGCCGACACCAGCCAAAGAAACCATAAAGATCGTCACCTCCTCGCCTGGGAATAATGAATCAGAAATAATTCCCGTTCCGGTGGAAGATCTCAAGGCAATTAAAGGCATCTTTGGAATTGATACTTTCTTTGCCACAGAGACGATTCCCTATCAAGATGGGGTAATTCTCAAAGGCAATCTTCGAGGAGACCCAGAACAAGTACACTCACGTTTGACGGCAAGTTTGAAAGAAAAATTAAACGATCGCTACCGTCTATTTTTAGTAGAAAATCAGGACGAGAAGCCCGTAGTTATTATCTTGCCCAGCACCAACGACCCGCAGCCCACAACTGTGTCTCAAAAAATCCTAGCAGTCGTCCTGCTGCTGGCAACAATTGCTACTAGCTTAGAGACAGGCGGTTTGCTGCTAAGTTTCGATTTCTTTAACTCGCCGGCTAGATATCTAGAAGTTCTGCCAATTGCAGCGGGAATTTGGGCGGTTTTAGGATCTGGGGAAATTGCTCGCCGAGTGCTGGCAAATCGGTACAAGGTTGGCTTGAGTTGGCCGTTTTTTATACCAACTTTGCAGATAGGTTGTTTTGGAGCGATCGACCGTTTTGAGTCGCTGCTACCCAACCGTAAAGTTTTGTTTGACATCGCTTTTGCCGGGTCAGCGGCTGGGGGAATAGTTTCTGTGCTAATGCTGGTAACGGGTTTGCTGCTGTCTCACCCCGGCAGTTTGTTCCAAATTCCCGCAGAATTTTTCAAGGGCTCGGTTTTGGTGGGAACTTTGGCCAAAGTGGTTTTGGGTTCGGCGTTGCAGCAGCAGATTGTTGACGTTCACCCGCTGGTAGTTATCGGTTGGTTGGGCTTGGTAATAACGGCGATTAATTTGATGCCGGCGGGACAGTTGGACGGGGGTAGAATCGTGCAAGCCATCTACGGTCGGAAAATAGCCAGTCGCACTACTTTGGCGACTTTTGTGGTGCTGGCTATCGTTTCTTTAGTTAATCCTTTGGCTCTGTATTGGGCGATCGTGATTCTGATTTTACAGCGGAATCTGGAGCGGCCGAGCCTCAACGAGCTGACTGAGCCTGACGACGCTCGCGCGGCTTTGGGTTTGCTAGCTTTGTTCTTGATGATTGCTGCCCTGTTGCCTTTGACTCCGGCTTTGGCTGGCCGTCTGGGAATAGGGAATTAGCAGTAGTCGGGCATCTTTGGTAATAGGCTCTTGGGTTGCGGTAAATTAGTGGAATATAGGAATTGAGCGATCGAACTGGGAACTGAAGGGAGATCGGGTTCCTAACTACTAATTTCCCATTAATACCCGCGCCCAGGGCAATTTATCTACTACCAAAAGTTGATTTTTTTACAACCCAAAATTTGTTTAAACTCGATCGATTAAGTTTAAATAAGTTATCTGAGCCTATAGGATACAGTCATGGCTAATCAACTTCCTCCTGTATTGGTAACTTTTGATGCAGATGTTTTAATGACTGGCCGAACCCAAGTTTGGCAAGAATATGCGAAGGTGGGAACTTGCTATATCCCAGAAGTAGTGTACGACGAAATAGATCGTCTGACAGGGCAAGCGGTGGAAAAAGCTCAAGAGCAAGTAGCTAGAGAGTTTATGCGATTTTTTGCCGACAGCGGCTGGATTGCAACTGACGCTCAGGAAACACACCGCGCTCTCGAACCTTCGATCAAAAATCAAAGCAAGCCAGCAATGCTGGTGGTGGCGACGGCTCAGTGCGTTTACGGTTTGGCTCAAGAACACCCGGACGCATTGGTGATTTTTGTGTCCAACAGCCAGCCTCTGCTGAAGCGGCTGGCTTCTGTAGGCGCTACGAATCTCTGCGGGATTACCGGGGCGATGCTGTTAAATTGGGCGAGGAAAGGGGAACGCCCGCCGGCGGCGACTCAGCAATTGCAAAGTTTGATGCGTACCCTCGCCGAACGCAAATCGACTCAGCGCCATAACAGCAGAATTCAGGATGCTGCTGTTGGCCACACGGGGGCTTCTGCTAGTAAGTTAACGGGAACCCGCGGCGCTTCTGAGCTAAACTCGCCCAGCAGTTTTACTAAAACTAATAAAACGGGTTTGACTGAGAGCCGCAGTGCGAGTTCGCGGCCCAAAACACCGCGGCGTAATCGCGAGGAGGCGAGAGATTACGAGCCGGCTGTATATCGCATGAAACATATTACACCTCCGAAAAAAAGGGACAGCGGTTTTCTGTCTACTGTGTTCAATTTTTTGGGAGCGTTATTTTTCTTGACGGTAGCGGTAGGTATTTTGTGGCGAGTGTTCGATGTTAGGGGTTTTAGAAAGACTTTTGTGCCGGCTCTACCACAGCCTGTGCAACAATTTGTTAAGTCGATCGACCCTAAATAATCTGGTTTTCTGAAAATTTCACCTTCTGATGTGGCTGATTGGTGCTTTCGATCATCGTTAATCCTGCACCTTGGGAAACTGGAATAGCACGCTTGGTTCAAAAATGAGTTCCCTCCCCTAAATATAGCGGTAAGGTTTTTGTGGCGCACCCTACGGTTAGAATGTCTGGCATTAGTCCGCTGGGAATTTTCAACGGCTACTATCACAACAGAAGGCGAACGCTTCAATTTAGTGCTCTAAAAATTCCTTGCCATGCTGAACGGGAACGAAATAATTAGTGGATTAGCATTGGCTTTTGGGGGTTTTGCGTATGCTTTAGTATTTTTTGTTCTTCTTCCCTTCAGACAGTACGATTATGCAGCACCACTTGGGGCAATAGCAATGGCGATCGCCCTTACTGTAGCAATGAATTGGCTACTATCTGCATCGTTGCTAACCGGCTGGAGTTGGGTGGCTGCATTATTTGGTTTTCAGGTAGCCCTCATATTTTTTGGTAGCGTGTTTTTGGAAGATGGGCTGTACCTGCCAAATTTGTTGTTTTTGGGAACTATGATCGTAGGATATGTGAGCGTTTATACCAGTTTTTCACAACAAAAAACACTGGTAATTGTGGGTTTATGTACAGTATTTTTCCTAGCTTTAATGTACTTCTCTTCGATTGGTGGCTATGTGATCAAAGGCAAAAATCCGTTTCAGGGTTCTTCTACCCAGATGCTGCCACTGTTGAATCAAAGGGTAGAAATTATCACCGACAATCCCAAACAATTTTATTTGAATGGTAAAACTGGCGAACTCACGCATATTTACCGTTATGAGGTGACTGTGAAACTAGATTCGGGAGGAGACGAGAGATTGATGTGGCCCTATGTTGATGTTTGGTGGCAGGATATTAAGGCTGCTAGCGAACAGAAATCGCAGTAATTTATATCATTTCCGGTGGCACCGACGGTGCCACCGAAATTGATATCATTCACTATTTAAAGCTGGTGCTGTTCCTTCTACAGGTCGAATAATGACCGATTTATTAGTAGATTGTTGCTGAAAAAGTGCTTTGAGTGCCCATTCAAGATTTTCTGCCATGACTATGCGGTTTTCGTAGACAGCAATAACTCTGACTAAAGTTGGCAAACTATTGCGCTCTGCTTCTAGGTAAAGAGGTTCCACATACAGTAAAGATTGTTCAATGGGAATTACTAATAAGTTTCCTTGAATTGCTTTTGAACCCTGGCGATTCCAGAGAGATATTTGTTCGGAAATAACTGGATCTTGGTTAATTAAAGCTTCTATTTGTTCTGGACCGTAAACTAATCGCTGTTTTGGAAACAAGTACAAGAGCAATTTTCCGTAATTGCCACCATCAGATCTACCTGCAATCCAAGCAATTAAATTGTTGCGACTGACTGGTGTAAATGGAAGCAGCAAAATAAATTCTTCTGCTGTTTCCGTTGGCAGCTTCATAATCAAATAATACGGTGCTACGGGCTGCTGTTCGCTGCCATAAATTTCATTGGGAACTCGCCACAAATCCTCTCGATTGTAAAATACTTGCGGGTCTTCCATATGATAAGTTAGCAAGCGTTCGGATTGAATGCTGAACAAATCTACTGGATATCGGATGTGTTTTCTGAGAGCCGGAGGCATTTTGTCAAGGGGTTTGAAGAGTCCTGGAAAGATAGCCATCCAACTGTTAATAATCGGATCGGAGGGATAGGCAACGTAGAAGTCAACAGAGCCGTTGTAGGCATCAATTACTACTTTGACAGAGTTACGGATGTAGTTAAACTCATGCTTTCCTGGGTCAGAATATGGATAGCGATCGCTCGCTGTATAGGCATCGATAATCCAGTAAAGATAGTTGGGAGATTTATCAGTAGCCGAGGGTGAAGGTTTAATCTTGTTGCTAGTTTTATCTTTTTGTTTTTCTATATCATCATGGCTAAGATTGGCGTTAGCTACTACTAAATACGGGTCAGAATCGTAGCGCAAAAAAGGAGCGATCGCCCGGACTCTTTTATTAATATTTCGGCGGTACAGTAATTTAGTTTCTGGGGTAAAATTGCGCGTCAGCGCCATTTGCCAATTTTTGAGATAATTAGCAAACAGCCAGCGCCGCCACAGAGAACCGATCGCAATTCCGCCCCTACCGCTGTAAGTATTGTAAACATTGTCTTCGCCGCTAGGATAGTCGAATTCTTTGACTTTCGTGGGCGTCATCGCGTCTGTATCGGTGATTTCGCCGTAGTAAATGCGCGGGTAGCCGATCGGAATACTAGCCCGAATTCGATCGCTAGTGACTTCCAAAGCAGTCTCTCCTTTCTGGGCTGCAACTCCAATATCTTTGACAAAATAATCCGGTAAACCGCCGACACCGACTCTGTTTACGGGAGAAAGAGTAAAGCCGTAACCGTGAGTGTAAACTAGGTGTTCGTTCACCCAAGTTTGAGCATCCGGGGCAACTGCTGTGTAATCTAATTCTCGCGCTGCCAGAAAAACTTGTTGGCTTTCTGAATCTCCCTTTTGTGCTTTTTCATTTCTGATTGTGTAGCGATCGATATCGGCATCAGGAAATGTATAATATGGTCTAATTTGCTGTAACTGTCGGGTGGTTTGCAGCAGCGGCCTCTTGTCCCATAGCCGGATGTTGCTAATAGTAAGTTGATTTTTTTCTAAGTCGGCATAAGTAAGTTTTCCGGCGGGATCGAATGTTTTTATTTCGATTGTGTTGAGGTCAAAGGCTTCTTTAGTAAAGGCAATACTGCGCTGAATATACGGCTGTTCTCGTGCTAGTTCGTTGGGTTGAACTATGAGTTGCTGCACAATTTGTGGCAGCAGCCAACCTCCCACAAGAGTTAAAGTCACCCATGCTAAAATAATTTTTTTTAGTAGTTCATTTTTAATTTTGAATTGGTAAACCTGGCACAGCATCAAAACGGCGATCGCCGCCGCCAAAATACTCAAAAATCCATAGACGGGTAGTCGCACTGTCACGTCAGCATAATTTGCCCCGTAAGTAACGTCTCCCCGCGCATACAGCAATGCGTAGCGCCCCAGCCAATAGCGGAAAGCAACGGCTAGCATGGAAGCTGCACCCAACCCGTACAAGTGCCGCTGCTGCGATCGAGAAAACCCCAAAAATCTCCCTTGACTCAGGCTATTTCCCGACAGCAAATATGTTAAAGCACAAGATACTAAACTGTACCAAAATACAACTGTCAGCCAGAATCCTAGCAAATCTAAAATTGGCCAAATAAATACATAAAAGCTAATATTGTGATTGAAAATAGGGTCTGTTTTATTAAAATTAGTAGGGTTAAAATATTGCAAAACATTTGTCCAGCGACTGGTGGCAATAAGCCCGATCGCTAAACTGATAAAAATGGCGATCGCCCGCAGCCACAAATCAGGCTTAATTACCACAGCTAACATTGTCCCCAGCAACAAGCCTAACTGCCACCAGCGAGAAAATAGCTGCACCGCCCCATGCTGGATTGACTCAATTCCCAACTGCACGGGCGGTGGAGGTACATTCCCCGCTATACCGAAATAGGTGAGGCTATTTGCAGCTAACAGCCCGCAGTGAATTATTATAAAAGTTGTGAGCGAACTCAATCCGAATACTGCTAACAGCAGCCAGGAAAAGGTAATTTGGGATTTAGCAACAGGTATTTCGTAATTCCTCCCGATATTCTTCCCCGTTTTGTTCGCCCCCAGTGAAGTGAATAGCGCCTCCACAACCGGCGATTTCATTTCCTCTGCGGGATGTTGCAGGCGGCGGGCTAAAGCCAAATTTCCCAGCAAAAAGACAGAAGAAACAGCAATTGCGATCGTCCCCAACAACCCTTGAGTTTTCAGCTTTAACAGAAAAACCTGAAGATATCCAACTTCCTGAAACCAGAGAATTTCTGCTGCAATGCGGGAGGCTAATTCAAAAACCAGCCATAGCCCCGCAATCAGTAGGATTATTTGACAAATTCGCCTATTAGTCATTAGTTATTAGTCATTAGTTATTGGTTGAATGATAACTGATATCAGGTTCGAGCAATTTACCCTCCCGAATGATGCTTTAGCCGCAAGGGTTGGAGGCATTTTTATTCATGGTAATTGACCGGGCATAATATGACTCCTGCTTTCCAGTCAACGGCTAACTGCTTTCCTGTCAACTGACTAATGACTAATGACCAATAACTAATGACAAACTAGCTGTACTGCTGATTGACATCCACATCCAAATTAAACAGTGTTTGCAAAGTTTGCATCGCTTGCCGCCGCGCCTCAATATCCTGCTGAGCGCGCAACTGTACCATCGGATCGTGCAAAATCTTATTCACAATCCCCCTTGTTAAAGATTCAATCACGTCTTGATGTTTCTCCGAAAATTCCGAACCCAGACGCGATAAAGCTTTTTCTAACTCTTGTTCCCGAATCAATTCTATCTTATCCCGCAAACAGCTAATAGTAGGAACCGTTTCCAGACTGCGCCACCAGAGATCAAAAGCCTCTACTTCCTGTTCCAGCAAGCCTTGAGCTTCCATTGCCATTTTGCGACGGCTTTCGTGATTTTGAGCTACCACTGCTTTCAAGTCGTCCACATTAAACGATCGCACATTAGCGAGTTCGTTCGCATCCGAGTCAATGTTTCGTGGCACAGAAATATCCACCAACATCAAAGGGCGATTCGGGTCTAAAACCGCTTCCAATTTAGCTTTATTTAACAGTGGCTCAGTAGCTGCGGTACTGGTAAAAACCAAGTCAGAACTGGCAATTATCTGCATCATTTCCGAGAGCTGATACAGGTGCAATTCAGCATCTTTAAACTGACCGGCCAACTCTAGAGCGCCCCGCACAGAACGGTTGACGATCGAAATATGGCTAGCTCCTTTTGAGAGCAAATGCTGTACCAAAAGTCGCGACATTTTGCCAGCACCGATAATCGCAATTTTGCTGCTTGCTAAATGCTGACCTTTCATTTGAGCCAATTCTGCCGCCGCCGAACTGATAGAAACTGCACCGGTACCGATGCTAGTTTCCGTGCGAACTCGCTTCCCTGCTGTGAGAGCTTGCTTGAACAAGCGCTCTAAAATTCTGCCTACACCTTTGTACTGCTGGGCGAGTTTGTGAGTTTGTTTCACCTGAGCCAAAATTTGTCCTTCTCCGAGCACCAAACTATCGAGACCAGAAGCCACTCGCATCAAGTGCATCACCGCATCTTCGTGCAGCAAAATAAACAGGTGAGGGCGCAAAGACTGCACATAAACTTTACTGCATTCTGAAAGGAACTGAATAACCTCTCGCACACCAGGCTCCGACTCGCTGGTAACAATATAAATCTCTAAGCGGTTGCAAGTGCTGAGGATGGCAACCTCTTGAATGTGCGGGTAGCCGCGCAATTGGGCGATCGCTGCTTCAACTTTCTGTTCTGGAATGCTCAGTTTTTCGCGAACTTCTACCGGCGCTGTTTTGTGGCTGAGACCTACGACTGCAATATTCATATCTGTGATTTGTCACTATTTCTTTCTTAGTTGTTAACAGTCACCTGTTATTAGTTCTTAGTTTATCGCTAATTGCTAATCATCGGTGACTGTTAACCGTTAACTGTTAATTGTTAACATTTAACTGTTAACCACTAACTAATCACTAATTCAATTGCAAAGATTTCGGCTGGTCAAACATATGGATTGTATCCACAAACCGAGCAGTTTTCGACTGAGAAGAAATTACCAAACTTTCAGTGCGAGCGCCACCGCCAAAGAAGCGAACTCCATCCATCAGCGTTCCGGGAGTAATCCCGCAAGCTGCAAACAGAACTGTTTCTCCAGATGCCAACTCTTCAGCATTGTAAATCTTGTCAGGGTCTGTGATGCCCATGTCTTTAAGTCGAGCGATATTGCTCTCTTTGCTTTCACCGATCAAACCAGTTTTTACAACAGCCGGATCGTAAATTAACTGCCCTTGGAAGTGACCGCCCAAGCAGCGCATTGCTGCTGCAGAAATCACACCTTCGGGTGCAGCGCCAATACCCATAAGTGCGTGGATGTTGGAACCAGAAAACGCGCAAGAAATCGCTGCCGAAACGTCGCCGTCGCTGATCAGCCGAACTCTTGCACCCGCTTGCCGAATTTCATTAATTAAATCTTTGTGTCGGGGGCGATCCATGACCACCACCACCAAATCTTCAATACTGCGGCCGAGACAATCAGAGATAATTTTGAGGTTTTGAGTTGGCGTTTTGCGAATATCTACATGATTCTTAGCAGCCGCAGGAGCAGCCAATTTGTTCATGTAGAAATCCGGTGCCGCAAACAAACCACCTTTTTCAGAGATTGCCAAAACTGCCATCGAACCGTTTTGACCGTAAGCAACCAGGTTAGTACCTTCGCAGGGGTCAACAGCGATGTCAATTTCGATCAATTCATCTATGTTGCAGACATCTTTGGCATCTTCGCGGGTACAAATACCTACTTGTTCACCGATGTAAAGCATTGGTGCGTCATCGCGTTCGCCTTCGCCGATCACGATGCGGCCGCGCATATGAATTTTGTTCATGCGCTCCCGCATGGCTTCTACAGCCACTCTGTCAGCTTCATCTTTCTCGCCTTTGCCCATCAAGCGAGCGGAGGCGATGGCTGCCTGCTCAACTACTTCGATAATCTCTAAACCGATTACATTGTCCACGAACTAGATCCTCCCAACTGCTGATGCGTGCCTTGTGCTCTTTTGCACTCCCAGCCATCAAGTTTATCAGAGGCGGGGATCTGTGCGAGCGCAAGCAGTTGCTTAGTTTGTGTTAACTTTTGCTTCTTTGATACTGGGGCTGGAAAATCTGATCCCAACAAGCTCAAAGATGGATCGCCCCAATACTTCACTCTTGCTCGATCGATTGCACGCGGGCCCCCAGGGAGCGCTAAATCGCGGACTCCAGAGGTTCCGGGGGAGCGAGGGGCTGTTTGAGGCAACTTGTCATTCCGAGTGCTGTTAAAGGTTTTATGATTAGTTTGCGATGCACGATTTCTCAGAAACCTGGTTGCTAACCCGGAATTTATCGTTACTAAACCCAAAATTTTGGTAGAAACCGGGTTTGTGAGGGTAAGTCCTAATGATGATCGCAAATCAAATGGACAGCCCCAAATCGGGACGTAGTAGAGTTTATCAGCAGGAAGGAATAAAAAATGATGATGAAAGCCCAAGATATTATGACCACAGATGTTGTTACTATTCGCGGTTCGGCAACTGTGGCTGAAGCGGTGGCGATGATGAACGATTTGTGTTTGCGCGCTTTAATTGTGGAACGTCGCCACGAACAAGACGCCTACGGGATTGTCACCGAAACGGATATTGTCTATAAAGTAGCAGCTTACGGAGTAGACCCCAAAAAAGTCCGCGTCTTCGAGATTATGACCAAACCGTGCATCACGGTGAATCCAGACTTGGGCGTGGAATACGTGGCTAGGTTGTTCGCGAATACCCGCATCCGCCGGGCGCCGGTGATTAAGGACGAGCTAGTGGGCATTATTTCGGTCACGGATATCTTGACAAAAAGCGATTTTCTTGAGAAGCCGAAGAGTATTTTATTTGACGAACAAATCGAACAGGCGATCGCGGATGCCAGAACTATCTGTGCCGAGAAAGGCGCTACCTCTAGAGAGTGCGCGGTAGCGTGGGATATTGTAGAGGAAATGCAGGCTGAGGCTTCTCACCAGCGATCGATGAAGCTTGAAAAAACGGCTTTTGACGAGTATTGCGAGGAAAATCCCGAGGCGGCTGAAGCGCGGATGTACGACAGCTAATTTAGTCATTAGTCATCAGTCATTAGTTATTAGTTATCAATTCTTATGTATGGATTGATAACTAATAGCTAACGATCGGAAATAGCTTTTTTTAGGCGAACCTCACGAAAAATAAAAATCTTAAGTGTTTGGCTCAGTCATACAAAACACGTTCAGCTTATTCCCATCTAGATCCCGAAAATATCCCACATAAAACCCCGGTAACGTGCCTCTTGACCCCACTGCTCCTTCATCCTTAGCGCCAAGTTCGATCGCTTTGTTATAAACTAAGTTGACTTTTTCTGGACTGTCAACTTGAAGTGCGATCATTACGCCATTACCAACAGTTGCTTCGTTGCCATCAAAGGGTTTTGCAACAGCAAATCCTGGCATCTCTGGAGAAACGCTCCATGCGATAAATCGGTCGAATTCCATGAATCGTTGAGCGCCAATTTCCGCAAGCAAAGTATCATAAAACTTGGCTGCACGTTCAAGATTGTTGGTGCCGACTGTAACGTATCCAATCATATTTTTTGTCCTCTAACTGATGTTAAGATAAAAAAATGTTTGAGCAAATAACAACTGAGTTAAACTGATCCTTAGAAAACCAAAGCTACAACTCAAACATCATTTTACATCATAACTGACACTATCTCGGTGTTGTCCGCTCCCATCATTTATTGCCGATCGCTAATACATTCGGGACTGTCTCTAGTTGGACTGTTGACGATCGCACTTACCGCCTTTGCTTTCATCACTTCGGAAGCATACGGTTTTAACAATGGCAAAACTTCCTGAGCATTTTTAACAGAAGGATCGAGCCACTGTTCCCAATCGCTGTCGGGGATAATCACTGGCATTCGATCGTGCATCGGCTCCACTGTTTCGTTAGCAGCGGTAGTAATTATACAGCAAGATACAATGTTTTCATTTTCTGGAGATTCCCAATTTTCCCACAAACCGGCAAAAGCAAAAGGTTCGCCGTCTACCTTTTGAAAATAGTAAGGCTGTTTGTTCTTTCCCTGCTGTTGCCATTCGTAGAAACCGTCAGCGACTATCAAACATCGCCTGTGCTTGATGGCGCTGCGAAAAGCAGGTTTTTCGGCTACGGTTTCCGATCGCGCGTTAATCATGCGACTGCCTATTTTCATGTCTTTTGCCCAACTTGGAATCAAACCCCAGCGCATAAATTGAAACTCTCGCTGCATTTTTTCTGGTTCAACTGTTACTGTGGCAACTGATTGAGTTGGGGCGATATTGTATCGCGGTTTGATGTCGGGAACTGCCGACAGTTTGAAGAATTCGGCGATGATTTCACCTGAAGTAGTTAAAGTGTATCGTCCGCACATAATTTATAATTGGTATTAACAAAAAGGTAGATTGCGATTTACCGTTGGACCGGGCGGTTTTCGAGATTATTGGTGTTAGGCAAAGATGGTTTGTAAAACCCCACCCTACGAGACATTGCTAAATTGTGGAACATTCCCAGACAACCATTCGGCGCGCAACTTTTCAATCGCTAATTCTTTAAATTTAGCTTCTACTTCAATCCAAGGAGCCTGATAATAGCAATTAGGCATTTCTGTAATTAAATCACTGTGGCGCGGATCGGCAAAAAATTCTCTGCCATTCGATATGTGTACTAATTGCCATTCAGGAACAGACCAAGTTGTGCGGGCTGCTGCGAGCATTTCGGCAACGCTGGGATCGTCGTAAGTTTCTAAATGTTCGTGAATGACGTGGTGGTGGGCGTCAAAAACCATTGGTACGCCGGTATCGAGACAAACTTCTAAAATTTCCGAGGAACTGTAAGCGTATTCGTCATTTTCAAAGGTTAAGCGCGATCGAATTGATTCGGGTAAATCGCGGATGACTGATTTGAGCTGCGAAATGCGATCGCTCTTGCCGCCGTGAATGTTCATCAGTGCCAGGGGCGATCGGGGCTGTCCCAACATATCTAAAATTAAAGCATGAGTGGCGAGAATTTTAATGCTGTTTGCAACGACATCAGGCTTGTCGGAACTGAGGACAACAAATTGATCAGGGTGGAGTACCAAGCGGATGCCCAAAGACAAAGCGCGATCGCCCGTAGTCCGCAATTCCTCAGTCATGGAGTGTAGCACTGCTTCCCCCAAATCTGTATCTGCAAAAGGGAACAGTGCAGAAGTCATGCGATAGAGCTTAATTTGATTAACGGAACAGAAGTCGATCGCTTTGTCAAGGCGCTTTAAGTTGTCTGTATAAAGCTCGAGCAATACAGTTTCTTGTTCAGTTTCCGAAAGCTGTAAAAGTCGTTTCCGCGTGACAGTGCGAAAGCGAACTTCATTGGATGTTGTAATGCAGACTAACCCCAATTCCGGCAATTTGTCTTTTTGAAATAGTTGGTTAATCTCGCTCATTTCTCAATAATTCCTAACTTGAATTTTAGAGGTTAAATAGTTTTGTAGTAAGGACTTTAGTCCTTGGTTATGAAGCTGTGATATCAATTCCGGTTGTATCGGAATGATTAAACCACAGAGGGCACAGAGGACACAGAGAAAGAGAAGAGAGAGATAATAATTCCGATGTCAACGAATTTGATATGAGGTACTACTGAACCTGCCCAAATAGTCCGCCGAAGATTCTAATCCCTGGCGGACTATGGAAGTGCAAGATGTAATTAGTACAAACCTGATTTTTCTCAAACATCTAATCAACCGCGTCGCAGATAGCATATCGATGACAATTTAATCGATATAACTATTGCTGTTCTTCGCCAGACTCAGCCTCTTCGTCGGGTCGCGCGGTGGCAACAGGATTTTCCATTGCTTCGTTATGGAACGGATAACCGGATGTTTCTTGATTTAGCGGGTCAGCGGGTTGGTCTTCAGGGGATGTAATTTGACCGTTAGTGTTGGTATTGGGTTTTGTGGAAGAGCCTTTATGGCTGGCGTGACCGCTGCTCATCTTTTTTTCCTCAATTAGGTTTATGGAACAATTTCTAGCTTAGACTTAGCGGCTGCGGGTGATCGCCTATCTTAAGTCAGAGATGTTGCTTAATAGTTGAGGATGCTATAGCTTTTCTTGGCAACAGTGCGGTAGATAGGAAAACCGCAGATTAAGGCAGATAAACACAGATTAATGCCGATAAATTCAAGATATCTCTGCGAATGGCAATCCGATCGGGAATTGGTCGCCTGTGTACCTCACGAAAATTGAGAAAGGCTATATATCTCATGATTTTCCCTATTTCTCCTTGACAATTAACTCCGCAAACGCCCGGATCGCATAATGCTAATAACTAACCACAAACCCAAAAAACTCGCCGCCCCAAACAAACCCGTGCTCAGAAAAGATAGCTGAGGAGTTTGTGCGTTAGAAGAAATAATTGCAGCCCCCACAATCAGCGAACCCACGACAATACTAAAAGAAAGTCGGTTCGCAGAATCCCCCAGAGTGCGGCGTAGCGGATCGAGTTCTTTTAGTGTCAAGTTCCACTTCAAAGTTTCGGAAGTAACTCGGTCTAAAAGCACTTCCACCTGTCGCGGAGATTGCAAAGATAAGCTTTTGAGATCCAGGGCAGTTCTCAGCAGAGCTTGGATCGGATCATCTCCTAATAACTGACGCCGAAACATATCGGTCATCAGCGGTTTAACCTGCTCTACAATATTAAATCGGGGATTAAAAGAGCGCGCCAGTCCTTCCAAATTAGCTAGAGTTTTTGCATACAAACCGAGATTGCTGGGCAGCCGAATTTTATTTTTGCGGGTGATTTCCAGCACCTCATAAAAAATTTCCGACAAGTTCATTTGCGACAAGCTCACATTGTAATACTTGCGGAGCATTCGAGCTAAATCGTTCTCTAGATTAACTAAACTTGTCGGCTGAGCAAATTCGGCCATTTCTAAAGTTAATTGAGCGCAGCGCTGAGCGTCTAAATCGACAATTGCCAGCAACATTTCTGTCAAATTCTGCTGAGTTCGCGGGTCTAATCGGCCGACCATGCCGCAGTCTAGCAAAGCTATGCGGCCGTCTTTGAGATAAAATAAATTGCCGGGATGCGGGTCTGCGTGAAAGAATCCGTCGATATATAACTGCTGGAAGAAAACGCGGCAAAGTAGCGTTGTAATTTCTTCGCGTTCGGCATTTATATCTCCTTTGTGGCGAATTCCTTGCAAATCGCCTAACAAAATTGGGACTCCGTTCAGCCACTCCATTACTAAGAGTTTTTTTGTAGTCAACTCCCAGTTAATTTCAGGTAGGACAACTTGTGTGGGGTCAAACCATTTACTTTTAGATAAATTGCGGCGCAGTTCGTCTGTGTAGCTGGCTTCTTGAATGAAGTCGAGTTCTGCACGCAGGGCGATCGCAAATTCTTCTGCTAGGGCGACAATATCGTATTGTTGACCGAAGTCTGTGAGCATGACAAGTTCTGCCAAACCTCGGAGCACGGCGATGTCTTGTTCGATGACAATCTCAATACCGGGGCGCTGAACTTTGAGGGCGACTTCGCGACCGTCTTTTAAAGTAGCTTTGTGGGTTTGGGCGATCGAACCTGCAGCGACGGCTTGAGTGTTAAATTTAGCGAAGGTATTTTCGAGAGATTGTGTGAGTTCCTGGCGGACGATTGCTTCTACTTGCGACCACGGTACGGGCGGCACTTCCGCTTGTAGCGTGGAGAGAGTTTCGATGTAGCTGGCGGGTAAAAGGTCGGGACGGGTGCTCAGCAATTGACCCAATTTGACAAATACTGGGCCTAATTCGACGAGGATATTGCGGAGAACTGCTGGAGTCGGGAGACTGGGTGCGTCGGTTTTGCGGCCGGTTAGGAGGCTTTTCATGTAGTCCCAACCGTTGCGGAAGACGACCTCTAGAATTTCTCCTTTGCGAGAAGTGTTTTGAACTAGGCTAAACAAGGGGCCTCCGGGTCGATCGGGTTTAAGGGCTATATAACTACTAGGATAGCGCTGTTGACCGGGCTGACCAGTGTCTTGGGGAATAACTTCGGGGAAATGGTGGGAATGGGCGTGAGAGTTTTGGGGGGTGGGGCGATCGGTCTTTGGCCGTGGCATTAATCCTCATGGTAATATACTGTTAAAGCAGACATGATATTTTTATAATTAAATTTATTTACTTGAAAACTTGAAAACTTGTGTCAAATACTGGAATGAGTAAGTTATTAAATAACCCGATTTTAAATGTGTTTAAAACCGTATAAGAGACATGATTGCCATCCAATTTCCTACCAACTCGATCGAATTATCCATCAACTTAACTGACGAGCAATTTTTTCAGCTTTGTCAGCACAACCGCGATTATCAATTTGAACGTACAGCTTCCGGGGAATTAATTATTATGCCACCGACAGGCAGTGAAACTAGCAGGCGTAATGCCGATTTAACATCTCAACTCCGAGTCTGGAACCATGAAACTAAACTGGGAGTAGTTTTCGACTCTTCTGGAGGCTTTACACTCCCCAATGGTGCAGATCGCTCTCCTGATGCCTCTTGGGTCAAAAAAGAACGCTGGGATGCTTTAACACCGGAACAAAAAGACTGTTTTGCTCCTTTGTGTCCCGATTTTGTTGTTGAGTTGCGTTCTCGGACTGATTCCTTGAAGAAACTTCAAGAGAAAATGCAAGAATATATAGATAACGGTGCTAAATTGGGTTGGTTAATTGACAGGCAAAATCAGCGTGTTGAAATTTATCGCCCCGGTCAAGATGTTGAAATTATCCAAAATCCTCGCACTCTATCAGGGGAAGAGGTACTGCCAGGTTTTGTCTTAGATTTAGCAGAAATTATGTAACATTCCTGGACGCAAAAACTGAATAGCAAAACTGTTGGTAGCGGTAAGGTACGCACTGCGTACCCTACAGAATTAGTTACAATAAATCTTTCAACTTCTCATCTTCTCCCAACACTTTAATCACCTGTTTAATCTCCTGCGTTCTATCTTTTTTCACAATCAAAGTCACATTGCCATCTCTGACAACTACCACATCTTCTAAACCAATGGTGACAATTACTTCGTTCTCATCCGCTGCATAAAAAATGCCACCTTTCGTATCAATTCCGACGTGTTTTGCTAACTCCACATTCGGTTTGTCTCCTTGCAGCAAACGACCGATCGCATTCCAATCTCCCAAATCGTCCCAGCTAAACCCTACGGGCAGAACACAGGCTTTTTGCGTCTTCTCCATCAGTGCGTAATCGATGCTAATTTTGGGTAATTCCGAGTAAGCCTGCGCGCCTTTTGCTTCCAAAGCTGCCATCATTTCCGGTACATGATTTCGCAATTCTGTCAAGACAGTTCCGACTCGAAATACAAAAATTCCACCGTTCCAACTAAACTTGCCGCTGGCTACAAATTCTTCCGCAGTTGTGCGATCGGGCTTTTCCGTAAACCTCGCCACTCGATAAGCCGGAAAACCACCAAAACTTCCAATTTCCTCGCCTTGTTCGATGTAGCCGTAACCAGTCGAAGCATAACTCGGCTTGACTCCCAAAGTGGCGATCGCATCCTGATTTTTCGCCAACTCGGCCGCCGCCTCCAAAGTCTTGACAAACTCCTGTGGTTCCCCAATCCAGTGATCCGCGGGGAAAAAACCAACAACCGCATCCTCACCGTAACGCTTGCCAGTTTCTATAGCAGTCCAGGCCACAGCCGGCGCCGTATCCCGACCCTCCGGTTCCGCCAGCAAATTCTCCGGAGGTAACAGCGGCAACTGTTCGCGAACCCCCGCAGCCAACATTTCCGACGTTACTACCCACAAATCGTCCCAACCGTTACCTAATGTTAATAGTCGATCGGCAGTTGCTTGCAGCAAACTCTTGCCGCTACCGTCGAGACTCAAAAACTGCTTGGGTCGCTGTTTGCGACTCAGTGGCCAGAAACGTTCGCCTTTACCGCCGGCGAGAATTACGGGAATTAAGGTTTTGGTCATGATTTGAAGTTAAACGGTTCTGATCTATTTTGCCTGACACTTGAGGGATTGAAACGATCGTGATATAATTGATAAAACTTATTAATTGTTGGCAGCGTGGCGTTAAGGCGCTAAGCTTTTTATTTAGTAAAAATTTTAAAAATTCCTAGGATGGATTTTGGGTCATTTTGTCAATCCAATTAGCATAAAACGATACCCGCGTGTCGCCGGAAATTTCCCCGAAACTGCCATTGTCCTCAATTTTATCAATATCGGCGATGTTTGTTTTGAAAAATCCCCGATCGCTATAACCCCAAGAACTAATCCCCGCAATCTTGCCCTCGACAAACGAAGGCCCGCCGGAATCTCCGCTAGCCGTAGCGATCTCATTTTTCCCCAAACCTCGATCGCGCAATCTTGGAAAATGCCTCCCCAAAGCATCGTGTTCGCTAGTTCCCGCATCAAAATCAAAGATTAATTGACTTCCCAAAACCAATTCCGACATATCTGATTCTGTAGCATCTTTCAAAACATCAATTAAAGCATCATACCGATTCTGTCCGCTATATCTTTTCGCCTCAGAATTAGAATTTTCATCTTGTCCCTTTGCACCTAAACCTATATACCCGTATCCAACTTTTGTCAATACTTTCCCGACTTCATTTTTGTTTCTATTTATCTCGTACTGTTCGATCCTTGGCGGCGCGATCCTTTTCAGCTTTAAAATAGCAATATCGTTGCCAACTTCCGATTCGTAACCAGTCCAGCCCGGATGGATATAATATTTGCTAACGGGGATGCTAATTTCACCCCTAGGCAATTTAAAAATTGCTTTAATTGCCGTTTCAGCAGAAACCTTAACTCCGCCTTCATTCAGACAGTGGGCCGCCGTGAGAAGGTACAACCCTCCCGTTAGCAGCGAACCAGTACAGGAAGCCGAATCGAGATAGGCGACGCCTGTATATTGATTTAAAGCTAAAGGTTTGCGGGAACTGCTGTCAGGAAAAGCGCTAATTATCGATCGCCCGATTTCTGCTGTTTCTAAAACTAACAACACAGTCAAAACTGCCATTAATAAAACTTTGATTACTGACTGCATTTTTGATATTGAATTGATTTAATCGCTGTTATATCAAATCCGATACTATTGGAATTAATTTTACCCAGAATCAAGACACGGCAGTGCAGTTTCCATACAATTAATCCGGGTATGGGCACGGCAATACCGTGTCCTCTTATTGCAATATTTTACTTCGACAATTCGACGTTGAGTTCGTTCACAACACGGCGTTTGAGGGGGATTGATTTTTCTCTGGGCAGCAAGTCAAATACTTTCCGAAAAGCATCATCTACCTGTTCAAACGGTATTTGTCCTTTCTCATTAAAAACTACTTTCCCCGATTGGTCTAGGATTACGGTTTGAGGTACAAAACCTTCGTAATAATGGCTTGGTTCGGTGATTTCTGGTGACGGTTGCGGAGGCAAAGAGTCAATTGTTATGGGCATAAAATCGGCTTCGCGCCCGTAAAATTCCTGGAGTTGAGAGACGACGATCGCGTATTGCTTGGAGTCGCTGCTGTCGTCAGTGTAAAACACTAACAATACGGGTTTATTTCGTTTGAAAGAATCTGTGAGTTTGACTTTAGGAGGAACTAGGGAACCGTTGCCGGCGTAGAGGGCAAAAATTGTACCGTCATAACGATCGTCGGTGAGAGTTGCCAAGGCTGGTGGGGTGCCGCTTAGCAGTATGAAGCTAAGTGCGATCGCCACCGTTACAAGACTGGCCGACAAGATTCGCCTCAGCCAGCGGATTCCAGAAGCAGCCGTAACAATTGAATTTTTGTTCTCAGGAAATATCATAGGTTGTGGGCAGTTGCTGTAAGGAAACCGAAATCAGATGCAAAAACTTTCCTAAGTTTATCAGCAAAATGTAGGCAAATGTTGTTGAGTAGGTTAAAGTAGTTTCGGCTCGACGATCATAAATTGCTGATAGTGGCGATCGACAAGGCGATTCTACAGGCAGAATATCACTATTTGCGATCGGCTTTTCAGGGGCGGACTGTTCCAGTCCGCGCCACAATAAAATTTATTTGTGGTGGGGTGGGCTTCTAGCTTCCCAGAAGGGTGCAAGATATTAAATTCAACTGATTACTAGAAACTGACAACTGGGAATTTACAACTAATGATAGCTTTGCTTGACGCACTCCTCGCCCAAACGCCGGCTGCTGATGTTTCCGGGCCGGCTCAAATCAATCTGGTGCAGGCCCTTGTTTTAGGAATTGTACAAGGATTAACAGAGTTTTTGCCCATCAGCAGCAGCGCTCATTTAAAGGTAGTGCCGATCGCTCTGGGATGGGGCGATCCCGGAGTTGCTTATACTGCTGTGATTCAGTTGGGCAGCATTGTTGCAGTGCTTTGGTATTTCTGGAAAGACTTGACAAATATAACTGTTGGTGCAGTAGAAGCCTTGGTGCAGCGCAACTACAAATCCCATGAGTTTCAAATGGCGATGGCACTTGTTTTGGGAACAATACCTATAGTCTTTTTTGGGCTGCTAATCAAGGCATTGGTTCCAGATTTTGACAACTCGCCACTTAGGAGTTTGGCCAGCATCGCCATTGCTTCGATCGTGATGTCGCTACTTTTAGCAATAGCAGAAAAAATGGGCAAGCGCAATCGCACTTATGAAAAGTTAACTGTCTTAGACGGTATTTTGATGGGATTAGCTCAAGCAATCGCATTGATTCCAGGGTGTTCGCGATCGGGTTCCACCCTAACAGCAGGATTGTTCATGGGATTGGAAAGACCTGCCGCCGCGCGGTTTTCTTTTTTATTGGGAATTCCGGCAATTACTCTGGCTGGATTAGTGGAATTAAGGGGTGATTTGGGACAAGGAATCAGCGATGCGGGAGTTGCAGCTTTGATAGTAGGAACGATTTCGTCATTTGTGTTTTCTTATTTGTCGATCGCGTGGCTAATGAAGTTCCTGCAAACTCAAAAGACGTGGATATTTGTGTTGTATCGGCTAGCTTTTGGCGTAGCCATTTTAACGGCGATCGCAGGTGGGGCAGTGAAAAATGCCTAGGTTGTTATAATTACAAGGACAGGTAAAAAGCCTGTTCCACAAAACAAGAACAGGTAAGATGCCTGTTCCACAAAAAGTAAATTTTCTTGTGGAACGGGCCGGAGAGCCTGTTCATAAAAAGCTGATTAATAGCTGACAAGCTGTTAGCTTTTAACTCAAAGTGAGCGTCGCCGTGAAGGATGTAGAATGCCCGAATATAGTGAGCGCCAAAATGCCTAATTAGCGCTAATTAGGCTGGTTCCTGCTGCTAGCATTGGTGTAGCGATGTCCTTCTTTATCACTCCCGGAATTGTGGAACAATAGTATCAGATTTTAAACGGCTTCTCCGTTCATAATCCCAGTGCTGATGTATGGAAGAGGATCGCAACAAAAGCAATTATTTCCCGCACGTCTGGGTTGACAAAAGAGCGGTGTTGTGCTGGCAGAAACAACTAAGGAATGAGAATTAAATAACTTACAATGCGTGATGGTTCTTGTGGGATGGGCGTCCCGCCCAACCCCTACTCCCCACAAACTTGTGTAAATTATTTAATTCCCGATCCTCAGCCTGTCAGGAACCCGTCAAAATTTTGAGTTTCATAAATACATATTTTTGATACATCCTCTCACAGCAAAGCTAAATTCACAACCCAGAACTTATCCTGATTGTAAAGGCGATCTACTTTAGCAAACTGCTAAGCTAAAGAGAGAAAACTAACACTGCCATCAATCTCAAAATGCTACTTGTTACTACGGCTGAACCAATTTTGCTGGTGGCTTATGCAAACGGTGTGATTCGCGTTAGCAGAACCCGCGTCACCCTAGATACGATGATTACAGCTTTTCTTGAAGGATGCACAGCAGAAGAAATTAGGGAACAGTATCCGTCTCTCCAACTTTCCGATATTTATTTTGCGCTCAGCTACTACTTGCGACATTAATCCGAAGTTAACGCTTATCTGATGTAACTTCAACGTCTTGTCGCAGAATTTCAGCAGGAAGCAGAAAGGCATTTTAACCCAGTTGGAATACGCGATAGCCTATTAGCAAGACGCGACCAAAAAGGGTAGTATTATATGCTGCGATTCTTGGCAGACGAGAACTTTAACAATCAGATTGTCCGAGGTATTCTGCGGCGGAATCCCGACGTTGATATTGTCCGCGTTCCAGCGATGTAGCAACGATGACCAACTTCGCCTCCGAACGAATGCAAGCAGGTCTTGAGATGCCAGGGTTATTTGAAGTAAGTCGTCGTGTTTCCGTAGGTTTGGCGATCGAGGAAATTTTGGTAATAGCTGAGTGCAGTCTGGAAGGAGAATGGGAAGCGCAAGTACGATTTTTACCTTTACGCTAACGAGCTTAGCAAACTATGTCAATACCGAAAAAAGGAACAAGAAAAATAATTGTTGATGAGGAGGCTTTCATCTGGCTAATCCGAAGACAAGCTACTTATACACAATCATGCTTCGCTGGCGGAAATATTCATGTTGGTGTCGAACACGCTGAAAAACAGGGTTCGGTGTTAGTTATCCTCACCGATCGACCTCATCCTCAATGTTTGGTGGATATTAACGAAGTGAAACCAGTAACACCCTCTGATGTAGCACAATGGATAAGGCAAGCAGTGCAACTTGGATGGCAGCCTCAGCTACCTGGAATAACTTTTGAGGTGCGGATTGCAGGAGGACGTGCAGAAAAAATATATTAGAGCGGGGAGTGTCGATCGGCTATGCTGAAGACAGAAAATTAACACCACACTCAAACTCAAAATGCTAGTCGTTCCCAGCAGTTAATATTGATGTAGCACAAAAATATATATCCTACACCAACCACCACGATTCGGCTTTCGCCGACGCTAAGCGATGTCTACCGAAACATTAGTTAACTGGCTCGAATCGAGCACCGAATTAGGCATATTATCCCGCGAGATTTTACAGGCGATCGCGCGTGAAATGGAAATGGCAACTTTTCCTGCCGGATTTCGAGTGGTAATTGAAGATACGCCTGTCACTAATCTCTATATTTTAGAACGGGGACAAGCCGATCGCTACCGCCGCAAACAACCGGGATTAATGTGGGGGAGTAGTTTATTGCCGGGGGCGATCGTCAATTTATCGGCCCTTCATCGATCGCAACCTGCGGATAGTCGAATTATTGCTCGGACAGAGTGTCAATTTTGGGTAATTAGTGCCGATCGCTGGCGTGGTTTGCTAGAAAGATATCCACGGATCGCCGAAGCCTACGCTCAACGTTTGGCGGCGAAATTAGAGCAGCTAGAAGCAGAAATTGCCTACGAACGAGAGCGTCAAAATGCCCTCCGAAGCTATCTAGTACCTAGGGCGAAACGAGGAGTCATTGGCAATAGTCGTTATGCAGTGAAATTGCGCCAACAAATTCGCACGGCATCGAGTGACAGCCGATCGGTATTAATCTCTGGCGAACCCGGTTTAGAAAAGGATAATTTAGCTGCTTTAATTCATTTCGGTTCCCATCGCCGCAACGAGCCAATTATTCAGATTAAAAGTGCTTTACTTCAGAGCAATGGAGCGGAATTATTCGGGCGGTTGGGCGGCAAACCGGGGCTGTTGGAATGGTTGGGAGAAGGGACGTTAATTTTAAATGACGTGCAAGAATTACCCGCTCAATTATGCCCCCAAATTCAGCAATTATTAACCGAGGGAACCTATACGCCAGTTGTCAAGGAAGGACAAATACCGCGACCACCGCGTTCTAGTAAGGCCCGGATAATTTTAATCTCAGAAATTGTGCAGCCCAAACTAGATAAGCTGACACAACACAAGATTAAAGTCCCATCCTTGCGGGTGCGAAAAGCAGATTTAGAGGCACAAGTCAACTATTATCTCAATATCATTGGTCGCCAAAAGAAATTAGGTAAGCCCCAAGTTACACCGGAAGCAATTCGCCGCTTACAAGCCTACGATTTTCCAGGTAATTTGCAGGAATTGCAGGGAATGGTCGATCGCGCCTTAGTTCAAGCACAGGGGAGTCAGGTATTAACGGAAGAAGTCTTTTGGGCCCAGGCGGCGAAGAAACAAAAGTTTCGGCTGAATTTATTAAATATTTATCCAAAATTTCGGCAATTTTTACGGAGCGATTGGTATCCCGATCGCGTGAATTATTGGTTTACCACCTGGGTGTTTGCATTGGTGGTAATTATCCTGTTTGTTGCTCCCCAAGATCGACAACATAATTTTGCCCTAAATATCTTTTGGGCGTGGTGGTGGCCGTTAATTTTATTATTATTCCCCATCATCGGGCGATTGTGGTGTGCTTTTTGCCCTTTTATGATTTATGGGGAAATCGTCCAAAAATTATCGCTAAAAATTTTCCCTCGAACTCTCAATAAATGGCCGCGCCAACAAGCCGAAAAATGGGGTGGCTGGCTTCTATTTGGACTATTTACTCTGATATTTCTGTGGGAAGAGTTGTGGAATTTAGAAAATACCGCCTATTTATCCAGTTGTTTGTTGTTGCTCATCACCGCCGGAGCGGTAATTTTTTCCCTAATCTTCGAGAGGCGATTTTGGTGTCGTTATTTATGCCCGATCGGGGGAATGAATGGATTATTTGCTAAACTCTCAATTATCGAACTTCGCGCCCAACAAGGGACCTGCGCGGCGGAATGCAGCACCTACCAATGTTACAAAGGCGGCCCCGGCTTGGGGGAAGGATTAACTACTAATGGCTGTCCGATTTATTCCCATCCCGCCCAGTTAACCGATAATAAAGATTGCGTGTTGTGCATGACTTGCTTGAAAGCTTGTCCGCATCGATCGGTAGAATTAAATCTGCGCCCTCCCGGCATCGAATTATGGACTACCCACGTTCCTCACAGTTATGAAGTTGCCCTGTTATTTCTATTATTAGGCGGTATTTATCTGCATCGCTTGCCGGAGATAAATAGTTGGTTGGGGCTGGGCATCAATTTAGAGCAATTTTTACCTCATTTAGGACTATCGATCGCAGTGTTAATTATCCCGCCGATGATTCCCCTAATTGCCTACGCAATCATGCAGGCAATTTATCGATTGGGACAAGCAGAAACCATGCCATTTACAACCTACAAACCCCTCTCATTTGTCTCTCTCGCCTACGGTTATTTACCCTTAGTTTGGGGCGGTAGTTTGGCTCACTATTGGCGATTGGGTTTGCAGGAAGGCGGTCGAGTGATTCCCGTAACTTTGGCCACTTTCGGACAAATTAGAGACGATTTACCGAGTTTTATTGCCGATCCAGCGGTGATTAGTTTCTTGCAAGGTTTAACTTTGATTGTATCATTATTAGTTACAATATTTGTAACTCAAAAAATTGCCAAGCGCTCAATTAAATCTTTGATTCCACAACATTTAGCGAGTTTATGCCTGATGCTGAGTTTGTGGTGTGCGATCGTAGGAACCTGAGAGTCAGTATGCGCGATATATTACTTTGAGTTTTAAGTTTTTACTCGCTCTGACCAATTTAAGAGCAGGCTTCTTGCTGACAGGTACAGCAAAACACCATTAAAAAGGTGCCAGAAGAAATGAGTCCCTGGTGAAAACAAAGGGCAAATTGCCCGATCGATAGTACGGAATGCAAGGGCTAATAGGAAAACACCTGTTGCTGCTAATAGAATGAATGGTTCGCGCTTTTGCTGTCGATAGTGATACAGTCCTAGTCCGAGCAAAACCAAAAATGCAGGAGCATACGAAAGAGAACCATTGAGAAGATTTATAAATTGCTTGCTAAAATCGCTAACAAAAAAGAATGCTGCAAGTAATACTCCTGCATATCCTGAATTCATCCTAACTACCCGACGACTGTAAAGCCATATAAAACAAAGCTGAAAGAGCAGAATAGGAATCACATCTAGTAAATTTGCCCATCGCGTTGCAAATGTATGAAACAGGAAACTTCCGATACCAATACTGGTGGCTAAAGCAATCAGTATCCAAATACCAGGTGATATTCTGTGGTGTCGCTGAGCTAATTGCCAAATAGCCCATGCTGCAATAATGAAAGACACATTGGAAATAGCATTCAGTGGCTCGCTCCATAAACCAGGAATGAGCCGCTCACAGTAAAAATCGATATAATCATTCATATAGCAAAACCATTTGATTTGTAAACAATCGATTCAATCATCACAAGCGTTTCAGGTTGTTCTACATTCACGACTAAAATAGACTTGCTATAGCTCTACCATTTATTTTTTAAAGTTAACTTATAATTGTGTCGCAGATGCTGTACAATACACTATCTAATCTAGAATACCGCAAGTCGCTGATGTATGTAAACCCCTTCTTACTCGCCTTCAGCATTTTCAACTAAACTAAACCTGTAGAATTGAGACAGGTGAATAAGAGATAGTACGAGGGTTGTTTTTACACATAAAAACCTCAAGAAACTCTACAAAACTCAATCTAACCCAATAATTAATCCCGAAATCATGAGCGACTTATCAACCCGACCCGCCCTAATCACCAAAGTTATCCCCGACAGCATCTGCGCCGAAATGGGATTTGAACCCGGAGACTCAATCGTCGCCGTCAACGGTCAAAAACCCCGCGACTTGATTGACTATCAATTCCTGTGCGCCGATGAATTTTTAGAATTAGAAGTATTAGACACTAAAGGCAAAACTCACAAGTTAGAAATAGAAAAAGAGTATGACGAAGACTTGGGATTGGAATTTGAAACTGCTCTCTTCGATGGACTAATTCAGTGCAACAATCGCTGCCCTTTTTGCTTTATTGACCAACAGCCTCCGGGAAAGCGCGAAACTTTGTATCTCAAAGATGATGACTACCGACTTAGTTTTCTTTATGGTAGCTATCTCACTCTCACAAATCTGACTCAAAAAGAGTGGGACAGAATCGAAAAAATGCGGCTTTCTCCTCTTTATGTTTCCGTGCACGCTACCGAACCGGAAGTGCGAATTAGACTGTTAAAAAATCTCCGGGCTGGCCAGATTTTAGAGCAAATCAAGTGGTTTCAAGAACGCCGCTTGCAAATTCACGCTCAAGTAGTTGTTTGTCCTGGTATTAATGATGGCGAACATTTAGAACGTACTTTGTTAGATTTGGCAAAGTTTCATACTGGAAGTATTCCCGCTGTCGCATCGGTGGCTGTAGTGCCGGTGGGTTTAACTCGCTTTCGCCCTCCCGAAGATGAACTAATCGCAGTAACGGCGGAAAAAGCGCGAGAAGTAATCGAGCAAGTGCAGAAAATTCAAGGGCTTTTGAGTACAGGAAAAGGTGGCAAAAAAGGGAAAAAGCAGAATTCAAAATCGCGCTGTATTTGGCTGGCTGACGAGTGGTTTTTAATCGCGGGTTTAGATTTGCCGTCGGCTGCTGATTACGAAGATTATCCCCAAATTGGTAACGGTGTGGGTTCGATTCGCCAGTTTATCCAGCAGTTTGAAACGGCTTTCGAGAAGCTGCAACCGATGCCAGTCGAGCCCGATCGCAAGTTAGTTTGGGTGGTGGGGAATGCTGTCGAAAAAGCTTTTGAGCCGATCGTACAACAACTAAACCAAATTCCCGGCTTGTCCATCAACATGGCAGCACTGTGCAGCCACTACTGGGGACAAACTATCACTGTCACGGGTTTGCTCACCGGGCAAGATTTGCTCGAAGCTTTGCAGGGCAGAGACTTGGGAGATGGCATCCTGCTGCCGTCGGTGATGCTAAAACAGGGGGAACCGCGTTTTCTCGACGACATGACCGTCGAACAGCTCGCCAGCTCGCTGAAAACCCGGATTTTGCCGGTGAGCGGAGTAGAGGAACTAATCTCGGCGGCGATCGGTCTGGCAACTGCTGAGGTTGAATTCTAAATTTAGAATCGAACATTCAAAAGCTAAGATGAGTAGGGTAATTCTGACTTGTAACCGTCGAGTTCAGGCTACAGACTAGAAACTTGAGACCTCAATCTTGCTCTAAAATTGTCTCTAGGATTGCAGAGTAATTAAAAAATTATGCGTGTTTTTCGTCAAATCATCGTAGTCGGAGTGGGCGCTGCAATTACTTTGGGCAACGCCGCACAGAGTGCTTCAGCACAGTCTCCGACTCAATCTCAGGACAGTTTGGCCCTTAGCAATCAGCTCGAATTAGGGCAGAATGTTCGATCGACCTCGAACAAAGCGGCAGAATCAGCGTCAGAGGCCGAACAGTCGATCGCCCTTAACCCCCCAGCCGGGCCGGAGCAAGCATCAAAGCCTCAACAGGCTGCTCCGGCTTCCCCATCAACTCTGTCTCAGGCCGGTTCGACGCCTCTAAGAGGGTTGGAACCGACACAGACTCAGCAGCCTTCCCCGAACCCTCCCAACAATGTTCCTGTGCCCAGTTCCCCAGTACCAATTCTCCGGGGCACTCCGAACGAAAGTTTCCCCCCTGTCCCTCCGAGGGGCATTTTAGACACCAAGCCTCCGACTTCCCTGGAACCCAACCCGAATCCGCTGCTGTTTCCGACAAACCCGGAGGATGTCAGGATCGAGCAAACTGAGTCAATTACCTTGCAGCAGGCGATCGACCTCGCCCGCCGCAACAGCCAAGTTTTGCAAATCGCCGGACAGCAAGTGGAACAAAGCAGAGCAGCTTTGCGCGAACAGCAAGCTGCTCTTTATCCAGACCTAAATTTTCAAATGGACGCCAGCCGCTCTGTGACGGCCGGCGGAGAACTCGGAATCCGGGCTGGGCAGCGCCGCCTCAACGCTCTGGCTAACCGAACCGGGCAGCCCGCCGAGCAAGCCGGCACAAATTTCGGCAACAACAGTCTCAACAGCACTTTGCAGTTGAGCTATGACATCGATTTGTTCGGAAGGCGACGGGCTAACATCCGCGCGGCAGAGGAACAGTTGCGCCTTCGGGAATTGGATGTGGAACGCCAAGCCGAGGAACTCCGCTTCGACACTGCTGAGGCTTACTACACCTTGCAAAACGCGGACGGACAAGTTGCCATCCGCCAAGCTTCGGTCAGAAATGCCCAGCAAAGTTTGCGGGATGCCGAAGCCCTAGAACGGGCAGGGGTGGGAACCCGGTTTGCTGTGTTGCAAGCTCAGGCAAATTTGGCTAACGAAGTGCAACAACTGTCAGTGGCCCGCCGGGATCAGCGGGTTGCCCAGCGGCGACTGGCTGAGATTTTGAATATCAGCCAGTCGGCGAACTTGACAGCGGCAGATCCTGTAGAACAAGCGGGCTCTTGGAGGCTGTCTTTGGAAGAGAGTATCGTGCAGGCTTTTAAGAATCGCCCCGAGTTGGAACAGCAGTTGGTGCAGAGGGATATCAGCAAGCAGCAGAGGCGATCGATTCAGGCGGGGCGTTTGCCTCAACTGAGTGTTGGGGGTAGTTACAACGTACTGGGACAAGACCCTGATAACCCCGATCCGTATACTGCTCGCGGCTGGGCCGATGGTTATTCGATCCGGGCGAGTCTGACTTGGAGTATCTTCGATGGGGGCGCGGCGAACGCGAGGGTAAAACAGCGGGATGCGGATATTACGATCGCCGAAAGTCGATTTGACCAACTCCGCAATCAGGTGCGCCGGGAAGTGGAACAAGCTTATTTTGGCTTAGAGTCGAGTTTTGAGAATATCGAAACTTCTGAGGCGGGGGTTTTGCAGTCGAGGGAAGCTCTGCGTCTGGCGAGACTGCGGTTTCAAGCTGGTGTGGGTACTCAGACGGATGTGATTCAGGCGGAAACTGATTTGACTAGGGCTGAGAGAAACCGATTGTCGGCAATTGTTACCTACAACCTGGGACTTTCGTCTCTTCAGCGGGCTGTGAGCAATCTGCCCACTAATAACCTCTCGGATGCTCCTTGAGATTGGGTTGGGGGGAGCTTTAATTACCAGATCAATTGGACATCCTGTATTAAACGTCCGACACATTAGTTAATATTTTGTAATAGAGTTCCATGTCAACTGCGTTAAGGGATCGGCAATGGCCAATATCAAGTTTGTGAAGGAAAATCAGGAAGTCATCGCAGCAGACGGAGCCAATTTGAGGCTCAAAGCTCTAGAAAACCGCATCGATTTGTACACATTTTCGGGAAAGATGATGAATTGCGGGGGCATCGGTCAATGCGGCACCTGCATTGTGGAAATTGTCGAGGGTAGTGAAAATCTGTCGCCCCGCACTGACTTTGAGAATCGCAAGCTCAAGAAGAAGCCCGAAAACTATCGGTTGGCTTGTCAAGCTATGGTCAATGGCCAGGTGAGCGTGAAGACTAAACCGTGACTCTCAGAAGGCAGAAGGTTGATTAACAGAAAGAAAATGCAGAATGCAAAAATTGTGTTTTTTTTCCTATTTCACTGTATAATCACGCTTTTTGCTCGCCTAGGAAAAGAAACTTGGTTTCTAGGACAAATAAGAGATGGGGCAGCGAGGCATCCAAGCAGAAAGAGGGTTTCGACGCTTGTCGGTAAGCTCTTCTTCTGTCTTCGAGTTTGCCTTTTGCCTTTGAGTGATATCCTAGTTGTGTGTGTTTTTCTATTTTCCGATAGAGGCGAGCGTCTTCATGGAAGTTAACGATTTAGGGTTTGTGGCAACCATTCTGTTTGTATTGGTTCCCAGTGTTTTTCTAATCATTCTGTACATTCAAACTGCTAGCCGTCAAGGTAGAAAAGATTAGCAACTGCTGCTATTTTTATCTGGCTTTGCTGCTTGCAAAAAAAAGCGCCAACAGCTTTTTGCTGAGGCGCTTTTTTGATTAACTGTTGAGTGTTAGCTGCTAACTCTTAACAATAAGATCCTAGCCGACTGTGCGGGCTAGCAAGACGGGACAGTTGGCATAAACTCGCACATAGTCTGATAGCGAATTTCCTAGGAGTCGATCGATATCCACAAAGTTTTTGGCAACGCTGGGTCTCCGATCCGGGGAACCGATTACCAACAAGTCGGCATTCAAGTCGTCTGCAATCCGACAAATTTCTTCCCCTGGCTTGCCTGTAGCACTCACGCAGCGGTAGCTAACTCCCATTTGTTTCGCTAGTGCTACTGCCGGAGCTAATACGGGGTCTTTTTCAGCACTTCCTGTTAAATCTTCGCTGGCTTTTCCCGTCAAATCTTTGGTGACGTGTACTAAAATTATCTCTCCGCCGCTGACTTCTTTAACCAAAGATAGCGCAAGCTCTAATGACTGTTTGGCAGCTTCTGATTTGTCTACCGCCACCATGACGCGCTTGATTTTTTTGACGTAGATGTCGTCTTTTACTAACAACATCGGTCGGGATGTTAGCTGGAAAACGTACTGGCTGACTGAGTTTTCCAAAATCGATTGCAGCCGTCCGAGTCCCCGGGAACCCATAATTACTAAGTCGGATTGTTCTTCTTCTGCGACTTGGCAAACCGTGGTTTTCGGGTCTCCCTGTTTGAGCCGAGGGTTGACTTTGCTGGGATCTATTTTCAAAGACTGGACTGCTTGTGCTAAAATCTTGCCTCCTTCTTCCAGTTTCTCGGCCATGCCATCGGAGGTTACTTGGGGCGGCACGACGTGCAAGACGGTGACAGAGGTTTGTTGCAAGGAAGGGATGTCCATCAACATATTAAACATCTCTTCGCACAAGCCGCGACCGGCGACGGCTACTAAAATTTTTTCTATCATGGTTTTGGCGGTAAAAACAGTTGAGTTTTCTTGTGCGACGTTAAACTAGGCCGTTGGTACTCTAGTTCGTTAATGTTAAGCATAGACCTGAAGTTTGTCTTATGATTTGTAGAAATGTAGCGTTTTGGAACGATTTGTAAAGTGTTAGAGAACGATCGAACTCAACCAGAACTCGCACCGGCTGGTGCTATTCAAAATCGGCGGGGGATGGACTCTGAGGGCTGGTTTGAATATTTGGTGCGAGTGTACCCTCACCATACTGACTACAGCGGTGTGGTTTGGCACGGGACTTATATTGCTTGGATGGAGGAAGCTAGGGTGGAAAGTTTGCGCTCTCTCGGCATCGAGTATGCAGACTGGGTGGCGCAGGGTTTGGAATTGCCCGTGGTGGAACTTTCGCTGCGCTACCACCGGGCTGTACAAATGGGTCAATCTGTGGCAGTCAGAACGCGGATCGCTGCTACCGAGGGTGTGCGGCTGCTTTGGGATTACGAAATTCGATCGGCTGATACTCAGGAGTTATATGTGACAGCACAGGTAACTTTGGTTGGTGTCGATCGTGACAAGAACAAGATTATCCGGCAATTGCCACCGGCGATAAAGGAGGCTTTGACAAAGCTTTCTGTTAAACCTTCAGCCTAAGCTGCTGTTAACTCTAAAAAATAGTTTTTGCAGCCCTAGTAAGTAGAGTGCGTGACTTTTGAGTCACTCCATTCGTCGCCCAAATTTTCTTTTGTCACGCACCCTACACAACTGCATTCTGCCTTCATTGGAACTTTTAATAATGTCAAAAAAACTGGGATTGCCAGAGCCAAATATTGAACTTCAGCGCAATATTTTGGAAAAAACCGAGTTACACTCTGCCTTAACACCTGAAAACAAAACTCTTGTTTCGGGAAAGCCAGACAGTTTAAAAAACGGTGACTTAGCTGACAGTCAAGGCAAAATTTGGGCGATCGTTTCGCTGTCGGCGGCGCTGCTAGCGGTGTCGCTGGCAGCGATTTTTATTAGGTTGAGCGAACGGGAAATCAGCCCGAATGCTACTGTTTTTAACCGTTTGTGGATAGCAACTGTAGTATTTGGACTATGGAATGGTGCTGATGCTGCGCGTCGCCGAATGTCTGGGGCCCAAGTTGAAGAGCGATCGAACTACACTCTGCAGGATGTGATGCTGTTAATAGCCGTAGGCGTGGTTTCTTCTGCTTCTGTGGGTTTCTGGGCCTGGTCACTGAGTCAGACTAATGTCGCTAATTCTACTGTACTGCGAAACTTAACTCCTTTATTTACTACTTTGGGGGGATGGCTGCTGTTGGGGCGACGCTTTGACAACAGGTTTTTGGTGGGACTGGCGGTGGCTTTGTCTGGCGCAATTGCGATCGGAATCGACGATTTGCAAACTGCGGGAGACAATCTTGTCGGCGACGTTGCTGCTCTTTTATCGGCGATGTTTTATGCAGGAAATCTGCTAATTTCCGAACATTTGCGAACCAAGTTTCCGGCGACAACTATATTGATGTGGCGCTGTTTTATGGGCAGTATCTTGGTTTTGCCACTGGTTCTCCTTGCGGGCGATCGAGTTTTCCCTTATTCTTGGGAGGGATGGCTGACTGTAATTGCTTTGGCCGTGGTTTGCCAAGCTTTTGGTCAGGGACTGCTTATCCACAGTCTCGGTCGTTTTTCGTCGGAATTTGTAGCTTTTTTCCTGCTCCTAGAACCGGTAATTACGGCTATTATGGCTTGGGTGCTGTTTTCGGAAAGTTTAAGCTTGTTTAATTGGTTTGCTTTTTCTGTGGTTTTGGCGGGAATCTACTTGGGAAAATCTAGCAGTTCGGTGGCTAAAAAATGAAACAAAAAGGAAAAAAATACTTAAATGACTCCAACATCAATCAGCCTGAATAGCTGGCATTATGACTTTAGTTTGCTGCCTCAATATTTGGAGGTGATGTTTGCTAAATTGCGGATTGCTGTGGTGTTCGGCGGCGACTGCGATCGCCCCGGCTCAGTGATTTACAAAACTCACAATCCCCGCGCTTGGAAGAGTTACGAAATCGTCGCCCGCGAGATTGCTACAGCATTAGCAGAAATTGGCTTTAAGCACGTTTTTGTCCTACCTGATGACATGAATTTGCCGGAACAACTCAAACAAAATAATATCCATTTAGTGTGGCTGAATACTGGCGGAGTCCAAGGCTACAATCCTGTTTGTCACACTCCCGCATTGTTGGAAATGTTGGGAATGCCTTATGTGGGTCACAATCCTTTAAACAGTTCAACTTTAGATAACAAACACGCTTTTAAACGGGAACTGCAATCAGTCGGAATTAAAACCGCTCCGTTTATGACTTGGCATCCTTCTCAAGGGATTTTGCAGCCTAATTTGCATCAGCGTTTTGCCATTGCTTTTGGTGACTATCAAGGGCCGTTTGTTGTTAAACCAGTATCCGGCCGCGCTTCATTACACGTTCATTTTGTAGACAATATTGAGGGTTTGTCTCAGGCGGTTTCGGACGTTCACCGAGACACTCACAATACTGCTTTAATTGAAAAATATTTGCCGGGAAGAGAATTTTGTGTAGCGGTTTGTGGCTATGTTACTTATGCTAAAGGCATATTTGATAAAAATACCAAACCCTTTGCTTTTTCGACTGTTGAGCGGGTGCTGGAGCCGGAAGAACGCATCTTTACTTCTATGGATAAAAAGGCGATTACGGCCGACCGAGGACGGTTGATGGGCGGTGAGGAACCGGAACTAAAACAAGAGTTAATTGAGTTAGCTCGAAAAATTTATTGGGAGTTTAGTTTGAACAGTTTGGTGAGGATTGATGTCCGAAGTGATGCTGATGGCTCACTTTATGTTTTGGAAGCAAATCCCAAACCGGATCTGAAACATCCAGGGGAAAATGTGACGAGTTTGGTAGCTTTAGGTTTGGCGGAATACGGAATGAGTTACAACGATTTAATTTTTAGTTTACTGGCGGATAGGTTGGATTATTTGTTGACTCAGCATATCGAAATTATTCCTCATATTGTGGATTTGCTTCATTAATCGGACTTGCAGGGTGCGCTGCACCTTACCTGTAAACAAAACGGATTTGTAAAGAAATATAAATTGTTGAGCCAAGTGAACACAAGCTGGCAAGTTGTGATAGCTTTGAGTAATATCAATTTCGGTTGCACTCCTCATGACTGTTGACTGTTAACTGTTGACTGTTGACTGTTGACTGGCGGGTCGCAAAACTGAATGGTTGATTGTTAACTGTAGGCTCGATTTTCTTATTCCGATGCAACCGGAAACGATATAAGATAGCGAGTTGTGGATGTCCATTTTTTTGGTCAGCATCAAAATCACTCAATTTATATTAATTAGATAAAACAAATGGAAGCATTACTTTTATTAATAGGATTTGGAGGCGGGGCATTAGTCTGCTGGCTAATTTTGAATAAGCGAAATTCACGCAATTTGGTGCGGATGCAGGGTTCGCAGGAGGCTATATCAAATTTGGCTGCTCAGTTGGATGCCCGAACTTCGGAATTGCGACAAAAGGTACAGAATGAAAATCAGCTAAATTCTGAATTGTCCCAGTTGCAAAGTCGGTTGGAAACTGTGACTCGCGAGCAAGATTTCTTAAAAAATCAAGTGTCAGAAATGGAAGAATTTTTGACAGGAATTGCCCAGGATCGATCGCAAATTGATGCTCTGATTGCTGATTTGCAGTTTCAGTTAGAAAATGCTCACCAAGCTGAGTCGCAGTTAGCAGAAGTGGCAGAACTTAAAGAGCTGTTAGAAGTTGCGGATCAGGAGCGATCGCAACTTAACGCTCAATTGCTGGAAATGCAAGCAGAGTTAGAAGCGGTTGATGCAGAACGTTCTCAATTTCACGCTCTGCTGTCGGAATTTGAGAGTCAGTTGGAAACGGCTAGCCAAAGCCGATTGCAGGTACAGTACCAGTTGTCGGAAATTCAAATTAAGTTCGATCGCTCGATTGAAGAGCGGCACCAACTTCAGTCTCAACTGTTGGGTTTGCAAACTCAACTGCAATTAGTCGAAGCAGAGCGATCGCAATTTACTTCGGAATTGTCAGAGTTACAAGCTCAATTGGAGAGTGCAGAGCAAGAGCGCGAAATACTCAACTCTCAATTGCAAACAGCTCGCGAACAAGCACAGCAACCTCCATTTGAATTATTAGAACTGCAAAGACAGTTAGAAGCTGCTAATCTGGAGAAAATGCAGTTAAACTCTCAAGTTCATGAACTACAACTTCAATCCGAAATGGTGGTTTTAGAGCGAGAAAGACTCCTGTCTGAGTTGTCAGAATTGGAGTCTAAGATACATCGCAAGGAGGAAGATAGCTCGCAACTCCAGTCTCAGTTATCAGAACTGCAAGCTCAATTAGAAACAGCTAACACAGAAAGATCGCACCTTTATTCTCAACTCTCGGAATCCCAAAGTCAAATCGAGACAGCCCATCAGAATCAAACTAAACTTCAATCTCAAATCTCCCAGTTAGAACGCCAGTTAGAAAGTGTGCGTCAAACTCGCTCTGAATTAGAATCTCAGCTAGAAATTGCTAAAACAGAACGATCGCAACTTTATTCTCAACTCTCGGAAATTCAAAGTCAAGCCGAGACAGCCAACCAGAATCAAAATCAACTTAAATCTCAAATCTCCGAGTTAGAGCACCAGTTAGAAAGTGTGCGTCAAAGTCGCTCTGAATTGGAATCTCAGCTCACTTCTCAACTCTCGGAATCCCAAAGTCAAATCGAGACGGTCAATCAGAATCAAACTCAACTTCAATCTCAAGTATCGGACTTAGAAAATCAGCTAGAAAGTGTGCGTCAAAGTCGCTCTGAATTAGAAGTTCAGCTAGAAACAGCTAACACCGAACGATCGCAACTTTATTCTCAACTCTCGGAAATTCAAAGTCAAACCGAGACAGCGAACCAGAATCAAAATCAACTTCAATCTCAAGTATCGGACTTAGAAAATCAGTTAGAAAGTGTGCGTCAAAGTCGCTCTGAATTGGAATCTCAGCTCACTTCTCAACTCTCGGAAACTCAAAGTCAAATCGAAACAGCTAATCAAAATCAAGCTCAACTTCAATCTCAAGTATCTGACTTAGAAGCTCAGCTAGAGAGTGTGCGTCAAAGTCGCTCTGAATTGGAATCTCAGCTCACTTCTCAACTCTCGGAAACTCAAAGTCAAATCGAAAC
>NZ_JAUBOS010000001.1:0-221035 GCF_036700365.1 Microcoleus sp. w2-18bC1 | reverse complement strand
AGTGTGCGTCAAAGTCGCTCTGAATTGGAATCTCAGCTCACTTCTCAACTCTCGGAAACTCAAAGTCAAATCGAAACAGCTAATCAAAATCAAGCTCAACTTCAATCTCAAGTATCCGAGTTAGAACACCAGTTAGAAAGTGTTCGCCAAACTCGCTCTGAAGTGGAATCTGGGCTAGAAACTGCTAACAGAGAACGATCGCACCTTTATTCTCAACTCTCGGAAACTCAAAGTCAAATCGAGACAGCAAACCAGAATCAAGCTCAACTTCAATCTCAAGTATGGGAGTTAGAACATCAGCTAGAGACAGTTTATCAAGAACGCTTACAGCTAACATCGCAACTTTCCGAAGCGGGCGATCGACAATCTGAGCATTTTGAGTCGAAGTCAGGGCAAATTAAAGTATCTACTTCAGATACCAAAGTTGGGAAGAGTCAAGGATTTGTTGTTTCTCAGCAGAGTGAAGGCGATTATACTACTATTAGCGAAGCGCTGAAAAATGCAGCACCGGGCACGCGCATTGACGTGCATCCAGGCGTTTACCGCGAAAGTCTAATTATCGACAAATCGGTAGAAATTATCGGCAGCGGAGATGTCGATCGCATTGTGGTTGAAAGTATCAACTCAAACTGCATTAAAATGGCAACTGACAGTGCTTTAGTGCGCGGTTTAACGCTGAACGCAACTGGGAAATATTACACTATAGATATTCGCAAAGGCGAGTTAATCATAGAAGACAGCGATATCACTTCTGCGGACTATTCTGTGGTGGGAATTTGCGGCCCCGATGCAAATTCTATCCTCCGCCGCAGTCAAATTCATGATGGGGTATGGAACGGAATTTTTATATCGGATAATGGGAAAGCAACGGTGGAAGATTGCAGTATTTTTGACAACGGCAGTTTGGGAATAGGTGTCGGATTGGGAGGAAAATTGATCGTGCGCCGGTGTCGGATTAATGGTAATGAAGGTGAGGCGATCGCCGTTTACAGAGATGGCATTGCTACCGTGGAAGATAGCGATTTAACGGGCAATGCTGGGGGTGCTTGGCGCGTTGCAGATAACGGATACCTGCGCGGTAAAGGCAATCAAGAATAGAAGAAGGAAGTTCGGCAACGGATTATGTAACGGATGTAACGGATGTAACGGATGTAACGGATGTCAGGAAGAAGGCAGAAGGAAGAAGGCAGAAGGCAGAAGGCAGAGGGAAGAAGGAAGAGAAAAGAGGGAATAGAATTCCCAATTAGCGGTTCCCAATCCCCGATTGCCAATTACCAATTATCAGTTCTAAATGCCTAACAATCGAGCTGGATTGTGTTTCATCATTAAATCAATTTCGTGCGGGGAAATTCCTTGATTTATCAATTTTTTCACAAATAATTTGTAACCTTCCGCAGGTAAAGGATCGGGTTTTCTTCCCAAATCTGTACTCATAACAAAATGCTCGGCTCCTATTAGTTTAATCGCTGCTGCCATCTTACTAATAGGAACTTGATGCCAGTTTTTGTGTCCGTCATCAACGGCATTTTCTCCCATCAAATCGTTGACAAATGCCAGTTCTAGAAAAGCTCCCATCTGGGCGGCTGTTTGCATATTTTCTAGGGATAAACCGGGTACATCCGCCATTGCGTGGGTAATCAGGATTTTTTTAATGTTGAGCAGGTTGGCTGCACCGACAACTGCCATCACTTCTTCTGATGAAATATGACCGGTTTCCAATACCAAATTTTCTTTGGCTACCATCTTCAACACGGCTGCTGTTTCCGGTAAAACTTTGCCCTTTTCCGCAACTTTAATCCCCCTTCCCGATTTTTGAAAAACCTGCAAGTGATGCTCAGCATCAACCGTTGGTAGCCACACTACTTTACCGTATTTGCCGCCGATGCGGTGCATTGCGTCTACAGCGTCGGGATTAATGCCGCCGACAGCATAATTGAGAACAACTCCTCCGAAAACTTGGATTTCTGGTACTATTTTATTAACCAGAACTGCCCGCGCTGCTGTGCTGGCATAATGATTTTTCAATACCACAGCTTTCATCTTCGCCCTAGCAGCTAATTTCGCTACTTCAAAATCGTCTAATCTGCGGGGAATCGCATCAGGAGAAGAATGAATGTGAAAGTCGATCGCACCTTCGATCGTACTCTTTGGCAAATTGACCATCGGCGAATCTCCGACAGCATAAACTGGCAGACAAAACCAATAGCAAACCATCCAAACTAACGTTAAAAAAACAGCTTGCATTTATCCCCTCTTCCCTTCTCCCCTCTGCGTTCTCTGGCGCTGGAGCGCTTCATTCCCTCTTAATTATCTCAAATAAAAGATTTAACCGCATTTGCTAAAGCTGCTGCATTCTCTTCGTGCATTCCCAAGGAACCAGGAATAACTCGCGATTCAACACCGGGTAATTCCGTTAATGCTTCCATTTCAGCCTTTGATTTGGGCGGCGCATCCTCAGCAATTACAACCATCACCGGCACTGCTAATTGTTGAAAATTATCTGTAAATTCCGATCGCACTTTTGCCGGATCTAAACCACCAGTCACAAAGGCAGCGGAACCGTATCTAGCACCGGGTTTTTGCGTCACTTGCCATTTACTTTGGATGAAATCGGGCGTGACTTTAGCTGCATCAACATAGACGTGGCGGCGGTACATCAAGCTGAGGAATGACGGCGCAGTGTTGAGTTTGTATAGGAATTGTCCCAGTAAGGGCGATCGTACTAATTCTCTCACAATTCCATGCCATCCGCTTTGCTGTTTGCTCATCGTCGGCAAAGGCCCGCGCCAAGTCGGTGCAGCTAACACAATCTTTGACCATACATTGGGCTTTGATTGCGCTAACTGCATCACATAACCCGCAGCATGACCGGCTGCAACTACAGCAACAGGACTATTAAAATTTGCCTCAACAAAATCCTTGATAAATTGATGGTATAATTGCGGTTGATAGTCGGTTCGCGGGCGATCGGATTCGCCAAAACCCGGCCAATCTAAGCTCACAACTTGAAATTGGGGAGCTAACAATTCTGCTAAAGGACGCATTTCTTCTCGCGTCGAAACCGTACTGAAAGCAGGCAGCAACAATACAGGATTTCCCTGTCCTCTAGTTTCGTAAATAACTTTGATTTGTGTTTCTTGCCAATTCCACAGATATTCTTGAACTGTGGCGGAATAGTTACCAGAATTTGATTTTGTTAAATTTGTAGTTTGAGTCATGACTGTTTATTCTTTTAATTTGCTTCGGCTTGCTTGCTTAATTCACAAGCAAGTGCCTTATTTTTCATCATTTGAAAAATGTTGTAAAATCCGTTAGCGCGGGAAGGTGTCAGACTTACATTCAATCCCGTGTCTTGAATAAAATCTGGGGTAATGGTGACAATTTCAGCAGGTGTTAATCCGCTCAAACCTTCCACCAGTAAGCCAACTAATCCTTTGACTAACTGAGCGTCTGAATCACCTTGATACAGAACTTTTCCGTCTGCCAAATTTGCAGTAATATAAACTTGCGACACGCAGCCAGAAACTTTGTTTTCCGGCAGTTTGTCGCTTTCGGGAAATGCTGGAAGTCGCTTGGCATACCACAGCAGTTGTTCGTAGCGCTGTTTCGGATCGGAATGTCGCTGAAAGCGCTGGACGATTTTAGCTAGGGCTGCGGGTAGTGTGGTGTTTGTGGACATGATTCACTCGTAGCGGTTTACTGCGTTAATATTATACCTTCAATTGTAGCAGGTAAGGGCGATCGATTTGAGATTTGAGATTAGGACTTAAGGATGAGATAGTAGGGACACGGCAATGCCGTGTCCTCATGGGTTTTTAAGACACGATCTTAAACTAAGCAACTGTTCAGGTGTTCTCGAATTTGAGCGGTATCTAAGTTGCGGCCGATGACTACGAGTTGATTGTTAGGTGTGGTAAACCATTCGGAAGCATCTAATTCGTATCTGGGGCCGCTGAGTTGAAAGATGTGTCTCATCGGACTGTCGTTAAACCAGAGAATTCCTTTTGCCCGAAATACATCCAAGGGCATTTTTTCGGTGAGAAATTCTTGGAATTTGTGAACATCAAAAGGTCGATCGCTCTCAAATGATAGTGAAATAAATCCGTCGTTATCTAAGTGATGAGATTGATGTCCGTGATGGTGTTCGTGTTCGTGATGGTGTTCGTGATGGTGTTCGTGTTTTTCCTCAATTTCCAGACTGTTGAAAATATCTGCCTGCGTTAAACCTACACCCAAAATTAAGGGTAGAGGAACTTCACCGTATCGAGAGTGTAAAATTCTCGCTCCTTCCTTAACTGTGCGAATGTAAGATTCTAACTCTTCTACTTTTTCTTGAGGAGCTAGATCGGTTTTGTTCAGCAGCACAATATCTGCAAATGCCACTTGTTTAAAAGCTGCTTCGCTGTCAAAGTGATCGGTAGTAAATGTTTCGCTATCGACTACGGTAAGTACAGAATCTAGATTGGTCAAATCCCGCAACTCGGTGCCGACAAATGTCAGGATAATCGGCAGCGGGTCGGCCACTCCGGTGGTTTCAATCACCATACAGTCGATGCGTTCTTCTCGTTCTAAAACTCGGTAAACTGCATCGACTAAGCCTTCGTTAATAGTGCAACAGATGCAACCGTTGCTAAGTTCTACCATGTCATCGTCTGTAGAAACAAGAAGCTGCGAATCGATATTGATATCGCCAAATTCGTTAACTAAAACTGCTACTTTTAAATCTTGGCGATTTTTGAGTATTTGATTGAGCAAAGTGGTTTTGCCGCTGCCGAGAAATCCGGTAATTATAGTTACTGGCATCCCTTTTTTGGGAAGATCGGCAATTAAATTTGGGGTTTGTACGGTGAGATTAGTCATTGTTATTCATTGGTTAGTTGTAAAGGCATTGCTGTTAATTTCCAAAGCCGATCGCACCTCATCGCTGACAGCCCGGTGCGATCGCCTCTGCTAAGATACGGGCGATCGAGCCGATCTCGCGCACTTTTATGTGATAATCATTCTCACAATACCTGAAAATGCGGTTGGCGCGCAAGCTCTACAATTACAGATCGGTGCAATATCTCCGATCGGGCTTTAATCTGAATAGGTTACTGTAGTTAACGAGCGCGATCTATCCACAAACAGGAGAATATATGGTAAGTAACTAGCCAGATTGTCTCTTAGGAGTTTGGGCGATCGCGCAGGAATAACTCTGAAAAAAGGTTATTTATCTAACGGCAAAGCGGTATAATATATTGTGAAAAAAATCTGGCTAAAATATCGAGTTTTTCAGGCAGTTGTATTCTTAGGATTGGGTTTGGTGTTAACCATCGCCCTTTCACTTTCTTTTGGTGCGGTGCCGATGAGTTCAGCTCAATTGTGACAAGCATTTCTGCACCGAGGTGATGCTGTAAATCAAACTATTTTCTGGGAAGTGCGTTTGCACAGAGTGGTGGCAGCGCTGACATTTGGTGCGGCGTTAGGAATTGTCGGGAGCTTGGCTGCAGGAGCCGCTCAGCAACGGTTTAGCCGCTCCTTTTGTATTAGGAATTTCGGCTGGTGCGGGGTTAGTTGCGATTACCATGCTGACTTTGGGAATATTTCAAACTGGGGTGTCTTTGGCGGCTTGGATAGGTGCTATTTTAACTTCGATGCTGGTCTACTTTTTGGGACAAACTAAAACGGGAATTTCTGTCGAACGTTTGGTTTTAGCTGGTGTGGCTGTGAGTTCTCTTTTTGGGGCAATACAAACTACACTGCTGCTGTTAGCTGAAGACAGCCGTTTGCAAGCTGCTTTGAATTGGTTAATAGGCAATTTAAACGGTCGCGGTTGGTCGAATTTGCAGGTTGCTGCACCTTATATTTTGGCTGCTTTGCTGTTAGGATGTTTTTTGGGGCGATCGATAAATTTGCTGGCTTTGGTTTCTCTAAAAGTGAGAAAGCTAAAGGCATTCCAAAGCCCGCAGCGATCGGAAACCAGATTTTTGAGACTGACTCCCAATGGTGTCGGATCGCCCTCAAGAAGCTAAATCCAGAGGTGGCAAACCGCGCAACTGTCGCAGCGAGTTGATACACATCTGACAGTCGCAGCCAAACAGGGCCACAGCCGCATCGCTTTCTTCTTCCGAAAAATCCAGCATCGCCACCTGCTGATCATCAGGCTGCTGCCAACTGATTTTTACTTTAGAATTAGCAGCAGCTTTGGCGGGGAGGCGCACGCAAGTCAGACGCTGAGTGTGGGGCGATCGCACGCAGCGGGGCGAATCAGCCGATTGGCTTGGTGTTTCGCCAATTTGAGCGGGATTTGCGATCGCGCTCAAAGACATCACAGATCCAAACAGCGTGGGGCTTACCAATAAAGTGAGGAGTAATCTATTCATTTGTCGTCTTTAAGAACTTTAATGTATACAGTAACCGATTATCTGTTGCAATTCAACAAGGTTTTCGTCCGACATCAGTAAGATTTGGCGTTATGAAGGCTTAAAAGTCGAATATTTGTCGCCCAAATATCTAATAATTTTTCGGGTATTAGCAACAAGCATTTTCTGATAAGTATCACCTTTGCTTCCCAGTTTAAGATTTGTTGCAATTTTAGTAAGTTTAGCTTGCCAGTGATAACAAACTCTTCCAATGTGGGTAAACTGATTTCAGTAAGGGTTACTCGAAGCAGCGAACAAGTTTACCTCAGAAACCAGGTGGGGAGTGATGAGTACAGTTTTAGTGGTGGAAGATTCCCGCAGCCAGCGGGAGTGCATTTCACATCAGTTGAGATGCAGCGGATTGAATGTAATTCAGGCATCGGACGGTGTGGAAGCGCTGGATAAAATTGAGAAAAATTGCCCCGATTTAGTATTATTAGATGTCATAATGCCCCGTCTAGACGGCTACGGGGTTTGTCGTTTAATTAAAGCTAATCCCGAAACTCGGAACATACCAGTGGTATTTTTAACAGGCAAGGGACAGCGGTTAGCTTTATTTGCGAGGTTCCAGGGCGATCGCGCCGAGGCTTATGTTAGCAAACCTTGGCAGCCGAGGGAACTTTTGGCAACGATCAAAAAAGTTTTGCTCAATGCCAATATTAAGTTCGATCGAGCTTCAGCGGACGCTTGGACAGAATACGGAATTTTAAACTTAAGTACAGTCGAACTGTATCAAAGCCATGCCGATGCTTGGACAAAATACAGTTCCCAAATTATTAAATTGTACGATTCCAGCTTAGCAGCTTTTGAGCAAGCTTTGGCAATTGAACCGAGTCACTCCAATGCAAACAAGTATCGCAACCGAGTCCAGACAATCCGGGCAATTTTGATGAAAAAATTAGAGCACACTAAACCCTGCAAAGTGTGCGATTATTATTACGGTAAGGATGGCATCAATTGTGCGGTGCATCCTGCTGGCCGGCCTCAAGAACTGTGTCGCGATTGGGAATTTAATTAAACAAAGATGAAAACAAATAACCGCGCTACCTTAGAAAAGCTGCTGCAAGAAAGAAACGAACATCCCGAAAGAATGGCTGAAATTGATGCGAAAATTAATGAAACTTTTCGCCAAAATTACGCAATTTTAGTAATGGATATGTCGGGATTTTCGCGCACGACAGTCCGCTACGGAATTATTCATTTTTTGGCAATGATTCACCGGATGCACGGAATTGTCAAACCGATAATTTCAGAATACAGCGGCACTGTAGTTAAGGAGGAAGCCGACAATATTTTTGCAGTTTTTCCCGATGTAAAATCGGCTGTGGAAGCTGCGATCGACTCTTTGAAACAAACGGCGGCTGTCAACACGACACTGCCGCCGGAGATGGATATTTACCTCTGCATTGGTATTGGCTGTGGCGATGTTTTGATGCTGGAAGGAGAAGATATGTACGGATCGGAATTTAATCTGGCATCCAAGCTGGGAGAGGATTTGGCGGAACGGGGAGAGATTTTGCTCACCTCAGCAGCCTTTGAAAAGTTGGAAGGTGACAAGCAAGATTGGGAAAAAGTGGAACTTTCGGTTTCAGGTTTGGAATTGGTGGCGTACAAGCGGCTGTAATCGGGTGAATTTCTGTTGTCTTCTCGTTCTTCGCCATGCTGGAAAATGAGACATGACCCAGCCCAAAAACGGATACAAGCCCCCGACTTAAGTCGTGGAAAGATAAAAATTTTAGACCAAAGTTCAAACTCCCAGATTTATCTGTGGGGTAAATCTAAAATCTAAAATCTAAAATCTAAAATCGACTGACTTGCCCCAGCCTTGAGTAGAAACCCGGTTTCTTCGCAGATACCTGGCGACTCAGCCATTTTTGTAGAAACCGGGTTGATGAGGCTATATTCTTAGAGAATATGGAATTTAAATAAAATTTAAAATCAGATGATTGAGGAACACAAAACTTGGCAATCTATTAATTTATCCGCTATTCGACAGCGACTGGCTTGGCTGCAGCAACAGCCCGACAAAGTTATTTTTTGCAAAGAGTCTGGTGTTCACTATGTTGCAGTCACAAAAGAGCGATCGCACATTAAGCTATCTTTAGTAGAAAAAGTAAATCGGCAAACAGATTTACTGCAATCTATTTTCGATCTCAACAATCCTTTACATCTAGTGTCTGAATATACTCAGGCGATGATGTTGGGTTTAGTGTGGCAAAGCCAACCTCAAAGAATCTACATAGCGGGATTTGGCGGCGGCAGAATTCCCTTAGTTTTGCACCACTATTTGCCGGAAACGGTTATAGAATGTACGGATGTCGATCCGATCGCGATCGAAGCAGCTACACAGTGTTTTGGGGTAAAATTCGACGATCTGCTAACTGTAACAATTCAAGACGGCAGAGAGTATTTAGAGCAGCAAAAATCAGATACTCAGTACGATATCATCATGATCGATGTAGCTTTTGGCAACGGCTACTTTCCGCACCGCCTATCCACCAATGAGTTTTATCAAATCTGCGAAAAACACTTGTCAACCGAGGGAGTTGTGCTAGCCAATCTGCTGCATAGAGATCAGTTTTATGCCGAAAAAGTTACGACTTTTCAAAGTGTGTTTTCTCAGGTATGCCTATGTGTTTGCCAGGAAAGTAATAGCATTTTGATTGGTAGCAACAGCCAGATTTGGGAGAAAGATGAGATTGTTGCTAAGGCAAAATATTTACAAGATAGCTATCAATTTTCATTTCCATTAACTGACAGATCACAGGAAGTAAAATTAGGTAGAGAATTGGCGGAAGCTATACCTAATATAGACAAAGCTCAAATTTTTCATGACGATTCGCCGCCCGCTGGTTATTTTGATTGCTGGTTATTCTGATATTTATAATAAGTCCGGGTTTACTCTTTGTGGAACAGGCATCTTGCCTGTTACTGATACAATGTTGAGATCACCCAGGGATTGAAAGAGACTGCGGGATAAAATTGCTCTCAGAGTGCGATCGGATATAACCATCGACAATAGGGCAACGCAGGACACGGCATTGCCATTTCCCTACCTCAAGATAATCAATCTTCCTCGATAAGAGATATAACCATCGCCCGATTAATTTTCGGGAAACCTCACCGCCTCGTCTCCTGACTATAGGGAGTATCAATTCCGATACCACCGGATTTGATATAACTCCTATTTCATACATTCAACCATCTGCTGTTCTAGCTTAGCCAACAATGTATCCACATCGGTCGCAGCTTCCTCAAAACAAACAGGAGGTTCAGGCTTAGGTTCAAAAAGAATCAACTTAATTTGACCTTCCCCGATCGCCAAAATCGCCACTTCTTTCTCAGGTTTGTGAGCGTTCAACACACCTACAACTTCCTGAATATGACTTTTAACTTGACGGTTCAACTCCTCAACCGCCTCTTTCTTACAATACACAAAACGCGCAGTTTCTGCAATATCAATTGCTAAAATCTCCTCGCTTTCTTCTCCCCTTTCCAGAAATAGCCCCCAAGCCAAAGCAGCCAATTCATTTTGATTAGCTTTCACAAATTTATCTAACTTGCGACTCCAGCTATTTTCGTTGGGTTTGGACTCAGGGCTATCAAATAGAAACATTTTCTCTTCTTGTTTGTATAAACTAATATTTTACAGTCAGTTAGCAGTTGGCAGTTGGCGGTTGGCAGTTGGCTGTTGACTGTTGTCATTAGTTACCCATGCCCAATGGCCCATCCCCAATTACAAATTAGCAATTACCAATTACCCAAAAGCGCTGCGTTTCTATCTTATACCAGATTGCACGCGCCAGAGCGCCGCATAAATTCCGTCCTGTTCGATCAGTTGTTCGTGCTGCCCCGATTCTACCACCAGCCCCTCTTCCATGACACAAATGCAATCAGCATTGCGGACAGTAGAAAGACGGTGGGCGATCGCAATTGTAGTGCGATTCTTGGTAATTCGTTCGAGCGATCGCTGAATTGCCGCCTCAGTCTCGTTATCCACCGCTGAAGTAGCTTCGTCAAGAATCAAAATCGGCGGATTCTTCAAAACTGCCCTCGCAATTGCAATTCGCTGCCGCTGACCCCCCGACAATTTTTGACCGCGTTCCCCTACAATAGTGTTGTAACCGTCCGGCAATTGTACGATAAACTCGTGAGCCTCGGCAATTTTCGCAGCATTTACTATCTCTCGATTGTTAGCCTCAAAACTGCCGTAAGCAATATTTTCGGCCACCGTACCGTGAAACAAAAACACATCTTGACTCACCAATCCGATCGCTCTTCGCAAATCTTTTAAATTCAGGTTATTTAATTCTATACCGTCGAGATAAATATTGCCGTACTGTACCTCGTACAGCCTCAATATGAGTTTCACCAGGGTACTTTTTCCCGAACCAGTAGCGCCAACAATAGCAGTAGTTTTGCCTGCAGGCAGAGTCAAGGAAAAATACTGCAAAATTGGCTTTCTTTGATTGTAAGAAAAAGTAACATTTTTAAATTCCAACTCACCCTTGATCGAACTAACCGGCCGCCGAATATCACCTGTGTGAATTGCGATCGGAGTATCCAACAAATTCATCACCCGATTAGTCGAAGCCATGGCGCGCTGGTATTGATCCAGAGTATTTCCCAGGCGAGTCAGCGGCCACAGCAACCGCTGGGTCAAAAATACCAAAACGCTGTAAGTTCCCACAGACAACCGGCCCGCCACCACCTCCAAACCGCCCAGAAATAGTGTTGCAATAAACCCCAAGAAAATCACAACCCGAATCAGGGGAATAAAAGCAGCCGAAAGTACGATCGCCCGTCGGTTGCTTTGGCGGTAAGCTTGGCTTTGTGCTTCGATGCGCTGAATTTCATAATCTTCGGAAGTAAAACTTTTAATAGTAGTAATTCCCATCAAATTATTCGACAGTTGTCCGTTCAGAAAACTCACCTTTTCCCGCACGTCAGCATAGAAAGGAGCAAGGCGATTTTGAAAGGCGATCGAACCCCAAATAATAAAAGGTATCGGCAGCATTGACAGCCCAGCAACACCAGGAGAGGCAGCAAAAAAAGCCGCGCCAATCACAACAACAGTGGTAATTACCTGAATCACCTCATTAGCACCGTCGTCCAAAAAACGTTCGAGTTGATTGATATCATCATTGAGAATAGAAATCAAACCGCCAGTGCTGCGCTCTTCAAAATAAGCTAACTCTAATTCTTGCAAATGCCCGTAAGCTTCCAGACGCAAATCGTGTTCAATATCCTGAGCCAAATTGCGCCACAAATAATCATAGGCATATTCAAAAACAGATTCCAACGTCCAAACAATCAAACTCACAAAAGTAATAATTGCCAGTTGCCAAAAGACATCTTTTATGCCCCACTGAGCGAGGATAGAATCTTGCTGTTTCACCACCACATCAACGGCAATACCGATTAATGCTGGCGGCGCTAAATCAAAGAATTTATTCAGCAGCGAACAGATACTGGCCAGCCAAGCTTTCAGGCGGTAGCGGCGCCCGTACTTCATCAGCCGCTTTAGGGGATGGACAGGTTTTGATGGATTTGGTGATGCTTGAGAATCATTCATAGGGCATGGGGGATCGGAAATAGGGCCGAGAATTAAAAATTAGTAGAGTGCTCGGCGCGCACCTTACCCTGGTTTAATTTTTAATTCTCAAATGCCCCGTTCCTAGGCTTTAAACGTTAACACTGGCTTCATTTTAGCGACTACACCAACTATTTGTGCCTCAACCTGAACGTCAATTACTGGTTGAATTGGCTTGTAAGCGGCCGGTGCTTCTTCGATTCTGCGTTCTTCGCGCAAGGTAATGCAATCTACGCCGATTAATCCCAAAGCGGAGTCAGTTTTGTCAACACCTTTGCGACTCATATCGAACCGCGATCGCGCCCTTCCTGCACCGTGAGAGGCCGATCGCAAAAATCGATCGTTCCCCTTCCCAACCAGCAAAAAAGACGGCGCGCCCATCGAACCCGGTACAATTACAGGCTGGCCGGAATGTGCGGGACAAGCACCTTTGCGAGTCACCCAGCCGCCACCTTCAGCTAAGGTGATATTGTGAGGCACATCGTATACTAAGGGAGCTTCGACATCGCCAAAAACTTGCCGCAAACGCCAGCGCAGAAGTTCTGCTAGCAGCAAACGGTTGATAAAACCGTAGTTAGCGGCGGTTGCTTCCGCTTGCAGGTAGCTGTTCACAAGTTCGGGATTTGCTGCCACAGACACCGGGAAAAGCCGGGATTCAGGATGTTTCAGAGTTTTCGGCCAGGCGTCGCAAGCTCGATCGCGCCACATTCCGCCGATATATTTGCCAACATTCCGCGAACCCGAATGAATCATGAAAGCGATTTGTCCCGATCGAACTCCCCAAGTATAAGCCGTAGCCTTGTCCACAACTTCCTCAACCACTTGAATTTCGACAAAGTGATTGCCGCCGCCGATAGTCGCTAACCCGCCATCCCTGACTAAGCCGTCATTTGGGACTAATTCTTCGGGAGCCCATCTGACATCGCCATTCATGGAACCGCCAAGGAAAGTGCGATTGCACTCTGCGGCCAACTGCTGGAAATCCGAATTAGCCGCGCTGCCGGTTGCCTCGTCTGCCATACCATCCAGCCATCCGGGAATCCCGTGTTGGAACATCGCGCGAGCAGTTTTTGCAGTCATGCTGACATCGCGAGTACCGAAGAAATAATCGCCTTTGAGCAATTCTACAAATCGATCGCGCTGACTGAGGAATTGTTCGATCGACAAATCCGCAACGTGTAACCGCATCCCGCAGTTAATATCGGAACCGACAGCAGCCGGAATCACCATTCCTGCTGTTTCTACAATAGAGCCGATCGCCACCCCCGCATCCCCCGGATGGAAATCTGCTGGAGTAGCGCAAGCGTGGCAAACGCAGCCGCCTTGAGGGTGTCGAACATTTGCCAAATTTGCTAACTGTTTGAGCGCCTTTGCTTCCACAGGAAAATCCTCTGGGAGCAAAACTTCTGCTGTTGTGGCACTGGCATCTTGCCACTGTTCTTTCAGAGAACTATTGAGACAAATCGAGTAGACTTTATTGTCGTAACTAACATCAAGACCTTGCCGAGATAAAGCTCGCAAAAGCCTGTTCAAGTTTTTTGGCTGCTGCATAAATAGTCTATTGCGGGTTGCAGTACAACCGCCACAAATGGAAGAGATGTTGTACTTAGTAAAATAATTTGGTTCAGCAGCCGCAATCTTTATACAGAGAAGTTGAAGGCAACTTCTCGACTCACTACAAGTATGACACCTCATTTTTTCCGGGTCAATTTACCCATACTATCTGCGATAGCGAGGGAGCCAAGATTTGTGAATCTCTTCCCTGTTATGCTGTTTTTCTGCGCTGTCAGCGCCCATCAAAGCTAGTTTTCTCCCTTTTATTGTTAAATATAAATGAGCTGACTAAGGGTTGGACGCAGTTTTCCCAAAAACCAGACTTTTTTTCAATTTCCGCCAATAACCCCCCACTTTTGTTTCTCCCAAAGCCATGCGCATTTTCTGAATCATGCTGCTTCTTACAGGTGGCTTTCCGTAGTAAAGAAATTGATTGATGTCTTTAGCAAGGCCTGCATTCATGAAAGTTTGAACATCTTCGCGAGCCAAATATTTCTCCCGAACCTCCTGCAAATATTCGTCTTGAGCATTCGTGTGAAATACCGTCCAGCTATGGTCTTCAACCTTACACAAAGTATATTGGTTGTGAGCCTCCATATATGCGCTAAATGCTTCTTCCAGCAAAAACCTGCCAAACTGGTGTGTTCCTTCAAATCTTGAAGCAATATATTCACCCACATATTCTTGCATGACTGCAACAAAGGTACTGTGCTTCATCAAAGAAAAATTGATCGTGCAGGCTCGAATGAAGTACCACCCAGCCCAAGCGTCGAGATGTGGGAACGTTCTGTTAAAAGCTCCGCCGACTGCAAAAATTTCATCTCGGTCGAGATAATCGATCGCTTCCTCTAACCAACCGTCGTGGCCTTCTCTGTAAGGTAACGTGTCAATTTTGAACCACAATACATACGGCTTGCTAGCGATTGCTCCCGATGTATACTCCTGAATAAAACATCTCTCTTTGTCATTGTCTGGATGGTTCGATGCAATGATTTGCAGCTTATCAATTAAACCCTCCTGATACAGCTCCCAATAAACTTTTTGAGTGTCGCTATCGCTGCCACCGTCAACCACAATAACTTCCCCTGGTTTGCCACCTAAAAACTTAAACCAATCCAGGAGAATCTCTCTATAGGCTAACCCATTGCCAAAATTGGCTGAGACCATCGACACTTCACTGAGTTTGCTTAATTGATCGCTCATAATTTATTTTTTCAAAAAAAATTGCTTGTCCCTTATAAGTTACTAAAATTTTAGATGGTTGTCAATTTCAAATAACATCATTACCGTAAAAGTACTGATATCTTTAGTGTGTGTTTGATTATATTTGTAACAGCAAAAGCCCTCGATGCACTCCGGCTCTGATAAACGGGGTTTTTTAACCTAGGACTGAGGCCAAAAAACCCGATTTCTTCAGCGCCGATGAGTTAGTCTGTGGACTTGTAGAGTTAATACCTCACTTACGCACCGAAACTTAAAAAAACGCGTTTTTTAACCAATATCCCTCTTGCTACACCGAGAATTGTGGGGTCAAAGAACCCGGTTTCTACGATAAATCTTAGGTTGACCAACAAAACCTCCAGAAACAAACCGGGTTGCTGCACAAGTCCTCAATAAGTTTGTTTGACAGGCGAAAAATGGCAAACTTTTAACTAGAGATTGCTTAAAGATAATATCTAACCGTTGTTACAACCCGACTTCTTTTCGCCCGCAAAGCAGCTTTCAAAAAGAAAGCAGTTTGATTGTGCAGCAGTCCCTCCCACCAATTCCGCGTCACAAAAGCCGGAATAATCAGAGTCAAGAACACTCCAGGCCGCTGCTCTTCAAACAAAGTCAAAAAGTGTGTCAAAGCCGAACCAACAGAACGGTAAGGCGAGTCCAGAATTTCCAAAGGAATATCAGATTGCAAATCTTGCCAAGCCGCTTGTAATTTTGCTCGATCGGTCAAACCAATATCTACGTGAACTGCCACAACTTCATCAGCGATTAAACGAGCGTAATCGAGGGCCTCGAAAGTTCCCCGGTGCAACTGCCCGACTAACACCACTGCCGGATGTGTCACCGTCTTAACTCTAGGTCTGCGAAGATAAGACCTCGGTTCTATTCCCTGGATGCTCAAGCGAGCCGCGACATACCGATAGTGTCGGTGAATAGCTAAAAATAGACTGACTACGATCGGAATAGTTACTACGACCACCCAAGCTCCCAAAAGGAATTTTGTAGCGAGAATTACAGCTAAAACTCCCGTTGTTGCCACTGCACCAATACCGTTCATCACAGCACTAACTTGCCAACCTTTACCTCGCTCCTTAAACCAGTGAATTACCATTCCCGATTGGGAGAGAGTAAAAGAAGTGAAAACTCCAACCGCATACAGGGGAAGCACCGAGCTCGTATTGCCTCGAAAGATGATAATTAAAAGAGCAGCGCAGAAGCTGAGCAGATTAATGCCATTAGAATAAACCAGGCGATCGCCCAACAGCGACAATTGCCTCGGCAAAAACCCGTCCCGCGCCAAAAAATAACAAAGTCGTGGAAAATCAGCATAACTCGTATTCGCCGCCAACAGCAAAATTAACAGAGTAGCTGCCTGCAAATAGTAATAAAATATACCCACACCAAAAATCTGTTTTCCCAATACAGAAAGGAGCGTTTCATGTTCGCTAGGAATCACCTGATAAATATGAGCCAAGTAACTAATTCCCAAAAACATCGCTCCCAGAATTCCCCCCATATAGCTCAAAGTCAGGCGCGCATTCTTCCATTCAGGAGGCTTAAAAGCCAACACCCCGTCTGATATGGCTTCAACTCCAGTCAGGGCTGTACAGCCCGCCGCAAAAGCCCGCGCCAGCAGAAATAATCCCAAAGGTTCCTTAGCTGGAATATTTTGTAATGTCGGCATAACATTACCTGTTGCCTGTTGGAATAAACCGCAGCCAATCAAAACAAAAATGCCAACGAGAAACGCATAGGTGGGAACCATAAATATATTTCCCGATTCCCGCAATCCCCTGAGATTGGCAAACATGATTAGGACAATAAAAACTAAGCACAGTTCAACTGTGTAGGGGTGCAGCGAGGGAACTGCTGAAGTCAAGGCCGCCACCCCAGCCGAAATACTGACAGTTACAGTTAAAATGTAATCAATCATCAGCGAAGCTGCGGCGATCAAACCAGGATAAATACCTAAATTTTCTCGCGCCACAATGTAAGCGCCACCGCCGTTGGGGTACGCTTTAATTGTCTGTCGGTAAGACAGCGCCACGATCGCCAACAGTAAAATAATAATTCCAGAAATAGGCAGCGATAAACTCAAACTGCTACTCCCCGCTAGTAACAGCACGAGCAGAGTTTCTTGAGTAGCGTAGGCAACAGACGAAAGTGCATCGGAAGCCAGAACCGCTAGTCCTGTAGCGTTGCTCAACCGTTCATGAATAAATGCGCTAGTGGGGAGAGATTCACCTAGTAAAAATCGCTTGAGTCGAGAATAACTGTACATTGAAACTCAATATATAGGCATCCACAAATCATAATCTAGACGAGGACTGTTTTAAGTAATATTTGGCTCACAAGTGGTAATTCTCTCTCGCTTGTTGAGTCAGCTTCAGCTTTTGTTCGAGAGCTTGCCAATTTTCGGCTGCAATATCGCTGATGAACTCGTCAAGACTGTCGCGGTAAATAGAGAGCGATCGCAATAATTCCTCTCGATTGTACTTTGCCACCATGACTCCCAGCTCGGGATTGCCGCCCCCAACGCGGCTCGTGTCCCGAAAACCAGAACTCGCCAAATGTTGGGCTAAATTAACAATATCCCGATCGCCCTCTCGATCGCAGGCAGCAACCAGCGTCGCGCTCGCCATGAGTGGCAAATGAGAAATCCAAGCCACAGCTCGATCGTGATCTTCCGGCTCACATCGGTAAACTTTAGCACCCAGCAACCGCGCAATTTCCTCAACCTTATCCACCGCAAGCGTCGGCGTCTGGGCAGTCGGCGTCACCACGTAAGGCCGGCCCACAAACAAATCCGGTATCGCCGCCTCAATCCCGCTTTCAGCAGTCCCCGCCATCGGGTGTCCCCCTACAAAATTCGGCCACAGAGGAGACACAGCCTGCACTATGGGTGTTTTTACGGAACCGACATCGGTTACAATAGTATCAGGGGGAAGATAGGGCACCAACTCTCTGACGATCGACTCGATCGACCCCAGTGGCGTGCAAATAAAAACCACATCCGCTGCTGCCATCAGAGACAGGTTTATGCTGGCTTCATTGACAACACCGCGAGCTTGCGCCCGGTCGCAAGTCTGCTGCCGACTCGAAACCCCAAAAACATTAAACCCGCGCGATCGCAAATCCAGCCCGATCGAGCCGCCAATTAAACCTAGTCCTACAATACCGATATTCATAGCAATAAAATGGGGATATTTGATACGGTGCCGCCCCCATGACAGTCGAGGAACTCCTGAAAAAATATGCCGCCGGAGAAAGAAATTTTGCCGGAATCAACCTGACTGAGGCCAACCTCAGCGGCGTCAACTTGAGCGGAGCCAACCTCAAGGGTGCGAATCTGAGTGTAGCAAACCTAAGCGGAGCAAACCTCAGCAAAACCAACCTCACAGGTGCAAAACTCAACATCGCCAGACTCAGTGGCGCCCATCTAGGCGGCGCCGACCTCACCGACGCCGACCTCAACGTCGCTTATCTAGTGCGAGTTGACCTCAAAAAAGCCATACTCATAGGAGCCAAACTGATCAGAGCCGAGCTCATTCGAGCCGAACTCAGCGGCGCAAACCTCAGCGGCGCAAACCTCAGCGGCGCCACCCTCACCGAAGCCACCCTTCGAGGAGCCAACCTCGCTCAAGCCAACCTTCGAGGCGCTCACCTCAGCGGCGCGTGCTTGACAGAAGCCAACCTCGAACAAGCCAACCTGCAAGGCGCCGACCTTAGCCGAGCCGACCTCAGCGGCGCCGACTTGCGAGGCACAGAACTGAGACAAGCCAACCTCACTCAAGCCGTACTCAGCGGCGCCGACCTCAGCGGCGTCAATTTGCGCTGGGCTATTCTCAGCGGCTGCAATCTCCGCTGGGCCGACCTCAGCGAAGCCAAATTGAGCGGTGCCGACCTCAGCCGAGCCGACCTCTGCCACGCCAACTTGCTGAATGCCAGCTTAGTTCACGCCGACCTGACAAATGCCTATCTGATCCGCGCCGACTGGATTGGAGCCGACTTAACCGGAGCCACCTTAACCGGAGCAAAACTTCACGCAGTTTCGCGGCTGGGCATCAAAACCGAAGGCATGACCTGCAAGTGGGTGGATCTTAGCCCCAACGGCGACCACAGCCAAATTTACTGGTTGAACTCGGGAGGAACCCAGGAATTTTTTCATGAAACCTTGCCCACAGTTCGGATTGTGATTGACTCGCCCTTAGACCAAGGCGCTCATTTTGCACTAGCTGCAACTTATTACCAAATTGCCCAACAATACCCAAGTTTAAGTCAGCCTCCCACGATCGAAGTCAGCTCCAGGCGCACCGTACTCGCGTTTAAAATGGACAGCGACGATAAATTATTTGCCACCGCTTACGTTGCCATTATTCCTTTTAACGACGCTGCCATAACTCAAAAAAACCTAATAGCTTTGATGAAAATGATTCAATCCCACGATGCAGGCAAACTTAACGTCAAAGAATCTAAACACGTCCAGTTATGCAGCAAAGCTCTCAACCAAGCTATCAGCAAAGTAGACCAAATCAAAATTTCCAGTTCTTTTCCAAAAATCGGTGAAAGCATCAATTTCTTTCAAATTCCAACACAGATGAGCTTAATTAATTCCCGCGATCAAAGACTCAGCGTATATCACCACCCTGCCTTCGGCAAACGCCTGATTAAAAAATACGAGCAAAGTAACTCACCATCGGGTAAGTTAGCCGAAAGCACAAAATTGGCTCAAGCTAATATCACTAGCATTTTGGATTTTATAAAAGGCTTCCACAATATAGATGTCTAGGCATATTGCATCAAGTTACAAAAAATGCTTATTCTAGTTTAAAGGTTGGGACAATAAAGCTTTGTTCTAGCTAAGACATCAGGGAAATTGAAAAGCATGGATGCCGAAGAACTCATCACCAAATATGCAGCAGGAGAAAGAGATTTTACTGCCATCCTCCTTTGCGAGGCAAATCTCAGCAGGATCGATCTCAGCGGGGCTAATTTCAGTGAGGCAATCTTGAGCCTCACCAACATGAGCGGCACCAATTTGTCAAACGCCAACATGAGAAAAGCCAAACTTAATGTTGCCAGACTCAGCGGTGCTAATCTCCACAAAGCCAACCTCAGCGGCGCTATCCTCAACGTAGCCAACTTGATTAGAGCCGACCTCAGCGAAGCCCAACTCGTTGAAGCTACACTGATCAGATCCGAACTGATTCGAGCAAACCTCAGCAGTGCTAACTTGACCGGTGCAAATCTCAGCGAAGCAGATTTGAGAGAAGCAACCCTCAGAGAAGCCAATCTAGAGCAAGCCGACCTCAGCGGGGCTCACCTGAGAGGCGCTTTTCTAACAGCGGCCAACTTGGAACGGGCCAACTTGCACAGAGCCGACCTCAGCAGGGCAGACTTGCGAGGAGTAAACCTCTGCAATGCCGAACTCAGACAAGCTAATCTGTCTCAGGCAAACCTTAGCGGCGCTGACTTGCGAGGCGCTAATCTCCGGTGGGCTGACCTCAGCGGGGCGAACCTGACCGGTGCTGACTTGGATGAAGCGAGATTGAGCGGGGCCAACTTGTACGGGGCAAATTTGAGCAATGTCAATCTGTTGAACGCTACTCTGGTACACGCGGATTTGACTCAAGCGAATTTGATTCACGCTGATTGGGTGGGTGCAGATTTGACGGGGGCGGCCCTGACGGGGGCAAAAATTTACGCTGTGTCTAGGTTTGATGTGAAAGCAGATGACATTACCTGCGATTGGGTTGACCTCAGTCCTAACGGCGATCGCAGCCACATTCAGCGCTTTACCCCAGAAGAATCTCAAAGGTTTTTCAATGCTACACCGCCGACAGTTCAAATTATTGTCGATCGACCCCTCGACCCCGATGCTAACTTTGTCCTGGCAGCTACCTACCGCCAAATAGCCCGTCAATACCCTGCTTTGAATCATCCTCCCAGTATCGAAGTTAATTCCAGACGCACAATCATATCATTTAAAATAGAGCAGGACGAGCAACTATTTCCCACAGCTTTCGTTGCGATTGTTCCCTTTAGTGATGCAGCATTTACTCAGAAAAATTTGATTACTTTGATCAAGATGATTCAACCCCAAAGTGGTAATAACCTGGGCGTCCGAGTTTCAAATATGGTAGTGCAATTAAACGTAGCCCTGACCAAAACAATGAGAAAAATAGGGGAAATGAAAATTCAGCCGATTCGCCTCGATCGCGAACCGATGTCAACTTTTTTCCAATCACCTACCCAAACTGTACTCGCTAACTCCAGCGCCGAAACTTTGATGATTCACTATCACCCAGATTTTGGCAGAAACTTGACAAATTTACCGGGAGTCAACAAAACCTCTATCAGTCCTGCAATTAAAGCGCAAAGATTTACCACCCCCCCTCTAAATACGGTCATTGAGTTTGTCAAAAGCTTTTATCAGCTCGGTGAGTAAATACTATAAATGAATTTGATATTATTTATATTTATGCCATATAAAAGTTAGCCGATCGCCATTTTATTCAGGTAAACAAATGGAAGCTGAAGAACTGCTCAAACGATTTGCAATCGTCAAAAGATATACTGAAGGCGACAGAGATTTCACAGGAATCAACCTGAATGAAGCTAATCTCAGCCGCATCAATCTCAGCCAATCAATTTTAAAGGGGGCTAGCTTATTTGTTACCAACCTCAGCGGTGCTAACTTGAGCGAAGTTAACTTGAGCGAAGCGAACCTGAATGTGGCTAGACTCAGCAGTACCAACCTCTCGCGGGCAATCTTAAACGGGGCTACTCTCAACGTAGCAAACTTAGTGAGAGCCGATTTAAGTGCAGCTCAATTAATCCGAGCATCCCTGATTAGAAGCGAATTAGTCCGCTGCGAACTCAGCAAAACTAACTTCAGCGGCGCTAACCTGACTGAAGCAGATTTAAGAGAGGTAAAACTGACGGAAGCTAACCTGTCAGGTGCTAACCTGTCCGGTGCAAATCTCAGAGGTGCTTCGGCTGTTTCAGCTAACTTTCAAGAAGCTAACTTACACGGCGCAGATTTGACGAAAGCAGAACTTAGCGGCGCCAATTTGAGCAATGCCGATATGAGACAAGCTTCATTGCAACAGGTGAATCTTAGCAGTGCCAATTTGAGCGGAGCTAACCTTAAATGGGCTGATTTGACGGGAGCTAACCTCAGCGGCGCGGATCTGAGCTTTGCTAAATTGAGCGGAGCTAACCTTAACGGAGCCGATTTAAGAAATACTAATTTAGGAAGTGCTAGTTTCGTTCACGCTGATTTGACAGAAACAAATTTGATTAATGCAGATTGGGTGGGCGCTGATTTGAGGGGAGCAACTTTAACAGGAGCAAAACTGTATTTGGTTGCTCGGTGTGGCATCATTGCAGATGATATTACTTGCCAGTGGGTTGACCTCAGCCCCGCAGGCGATCACACTCAGATTCAACAATTTAATTCGCCGTCAGAATCGAGAAAATTTTTAAATCACACGCCTGGGTTAGTGCAAATTGTGGTTGACTCACTTTTAGACTACTCAGCAAACAGCACTTTAGCAACAGCTTACAGCGAAATAGCTCGGCATTACCGGGCAATGAATTTTCCTCCTAATATTGAAGTCGGCTACCGCCGCACAACTCTAACTTTTAGATTTGAGAGCGATGAGCATTTATTGCCAGCAGCTTTTTTAGCGATTCTTCCTTTTAAGGATGCCGTACAAACTCAGAGAAATATTATGGTTATCGGCAAAAATATTGAAAGTCAAAAGTTGGAGGAGGAACGAATATTGCAATTGCGTAAAGCATTGAGTGCAGCTACAAATAAATTAAATGAGTTGATAAATTTGGTCTCTAATATATCACGATTGAGTCAGCCCACAAAGTTTTTTGAGTCGCCTACCCAAACTATTTTAATTAGTTCGGGACAGGAGAGTTTGATGGTGAATTCTCACGGGAATTTTGGGAAGGGAGGTGCAAATCATCAGCCGAGTAAATTCAGTTTGCCTCTCGGTCAAAAAGTAGTTGATTTTCTGGCCAGTTTTGATTATGTTGAGTGAGAAATGTCAATTTTAAAACCGATTGATTGAGGTAGAAGTCCACAACTCATTGCTCCGCTTCCTGCGATCGCACTCCGAGCCGCACTGGCCCCACCATTTAACGATGGCGCGGCTCGTGGCGCGGGCTTTGCGCTTGGGGCGCAGCGCTCTGATCCAAACGGGGCTTCCGGCTGGAGCTTACCGACAGCGGTATCGAGTCAGCTATTTGATGCCGATTTTGATGTGGCCGGAACCTGTGATTTTAGTAGCGCCGACACGGGTGATCGAGCATTTGAGAGGAGTGGAAATTCCACGTTTGCAAGAGTGGCTGCAAACAGAGGGGTCGATCGAGACTTATTCGGATCGTGCCACTGGGCGAGGATTGATGCTAGCAGATCCAGAGTCTTGGCTGGCGGCTCGCTTGGCGGGGAATTCGGAACTTCACAGGAATATCCCGACAATTATCGACGGTGTGGATGACTTGGAAGTTTGGACGCGCCAGCAATTGACGGCGGGTTTGCAACCGGCTGATTGGAATGATTTAATGCAATCTCAGCCTTTGGAAGCCGATGCAATCCTCCAAGGGCGGGTAATGCTAACGCGGGCTTTCTTTAAGCATCCGGCGAAACCAGAGGAGTGCTATTTGCTGGAAACGGCAGAGCAAAATATTTTGCAGGGGCTGTTTGAAACGATCGAGCCAAACCCCCTAATTCCGGCTGCTTGGAGCAATTTTTGGCAGCGGTGGGAAACCAATGGAAAACTGCGGTGGGCGGAAATTCATCGGGAGGCTGGGTCATTTTCTCTGTACTGCGCGCCGGTGCAGGTGGCTGAGGTTTTGAGCAAAATTTGGGATTGTCAGCCTGTGGTGTTGATTGGGGGGGCGGTGGATGTGGAACCGAAGGCTCCGATCTTCCGGCAAATGCTGGGACTGCCAGAATTGACGAGCGTTAAGTTTTCGCCCGATCGACAAAGTGAATTAATTCAACTGTACATTCCCAACTGGCTGCCGCTGCCAAATACGCCGGAATTTCAGGGTGTTTTAATTGAAGAAATTCGGACTTTGCTGTTGATGAGCGCGTCGGTGGCGGGTTTAACGGTGCTGATTGTGGGTGATGTACCGCTGAAGGCTAGGCTGGCGGCGATTTTGGCTTCTGAGTTCGGTTCTAGGGTGCAGGTTGAAAAAACAGATGTGGGGGAGAATGCGATTTTGGTGACGGGGTGGGAGTTTTGGCGAGAACATCAGGGGGAATTGAGGGCGCCTCACTTGCTGGCGATCGCAACTTTGCCGCTACCTTCTTTGGAGAATCCTTTGGTGACGGCGCGTGTGGCTTATTATAAGGAACGGCGCAAGGATTGGTTTCGGTTGTATTTGCTGCCGGCGGCGCTGAATGAGTTGCAACGGGCGATCGCGCCGGTGCGAGAACGTCAAGGGGTAGTGGCGATTTTCGACAGCAGGGTGATTCACCGCAGTTATGGACAGCAGGTTTTAGCGGCTTTGAGTCCTTTTGCGAGGATTGATTATTTGGATACGACTTGGCTGACGCAGGCTTGAGATGACCTGTTGGCCTATAATTTGGTTAGGTATCTAGTTGAAATATAATTTAGTAGACAAAGATTATGGGTGAAGCTAAGCGTCGCAAAGAGTCGATCGGCGACGAATACGGTAAAGAAGAGCGCATCGTTCCCTGGCTGCCAATCACGAAAACCCAAAGCGAAGATTTTGTGAAGTGGACAAGTCGCGGTAGCTGGATGGGGATTAGTCTTTTGGTGGCTTGGTGGATTGTAGTGCGGTTTGTCGGCCCCTCGGCGGGTTGGTGGCAGGTTAACTGATGCCAGACTCGACAAATGCCTGTATTCTTGGCATTGTGTCGAGTTCAACTCGGAAACAAGCGGCTGATTTTTTAGGAAAATTTTAGTTGCGAATTTGGACTTGGTATGGTATGGTAATTATCTGCGGGCAATTAGCACAGTGGTAGCGCACTTCCTTCACACGGAAGGGGTCACAGGTTCAAATCCTGTATTGCCCATTCAAAATTGATGGGGACTCATTAGAAATCTCCAAAAAATAAAATATCCTGTCGGAGTGCGATCGCGCGATCCATGTTGGAGCGTAAAGTATTCGGGGATAAAATTACAGGTTTTCAACATAAATTGTCGTCCAAATGCTTCACCCCTACAGATCTCAAACGGCGTGAGATTATTTAGAGAGGTAACTGTATGATCCAAATAATTCTGAACTCAGAACAAGAAAAGTTATTGCAACAACAGTTAGAAACAGGGAAATATACAACCCCGGATCAGGTAATTACTGATGCTTTAAAAGCTTTGTCAGAAAAACAGCATCTTAATCAACCTCGGCAAGTAGTAACGATTCTTTCAGGAAAACCTGCACAAGAGTTACTCGCAGAAAAAATTAAAATTAGCCGGAAACTTAAGAAGAGTTATCAGCCCGATCCGCACCGACAAGCTTTAGCTGAAGACTTTAGCAAATTATGTGAAGAAACCCAGGTTTTACACGCCGATCATCCTTTAACTGATGAAGAAATTGCCCAAGAAATTGCAGCTTATCGGAGTGGAGAATGAGAGTTGTTATAGATACTAATATTTTAGTATCTGCGGCAATCGCTGGAAGAAAACCAGCTTCTGTTATTAGCTGGGTTATCAATCAACCTGATTATGAATGGGTAGTTTCCGAAGAAATTTTAGCAGAGTATCAGGAGGTATTAAGTAGACGAAAACTAAAATTAACAGATGTTCAGAAAGAAAGATGGTTGAATTTGATTCAAGGTTCAACCAAACTCATTGATGTATCTATAGAAATTGATTTTCCTAGAGATCAAAAAGATGCTAAGTTTATTGCTTGTGCACTCTCTGCTCATGCTGATTTTTTAATTACAGGCGATCGCGATTTTACTGAAGTTCAGAGTTTAGAGAATACGTTAATTATTTCTGTTTCTCTTTTTGCAGAATCGATCATGAATTAGACATTGTTCAACAAAGCCAAAACAGCGATCGCCCAAAACCCCATTGTATACTACATCTATGCTACACTAATATCGTAACTCGTGCCCCGCAGGAGGTTCCCTCATGGCAAATGCCAATCTTCCTCAAAATTTCAACTTAATCATCCCCGCAGGAACCCAAGTTGTCACCAAAATCGAGGTCAAGAACCCCGCCAGCGACCAACCTTGGAAACCCGGATTAGTAGGCGTCATCGTTCAATCGCCTACGGACAATTCCCACGCATATTTAGTCAAACTCCCAGACGGAACACAAGTTAGTCTGCGGCGGCACGAACTCAGTATCCGCAAGCAGTTTCAGAGCGAAGGATTGCAGTCAGGAGGAGATTTTCTTGCAGAATACAACCTCTATGATTCTGTAATTTACCGCTGCATTGTTGGTTCCAGAGCTTATGGTCTTGATAACGAGCAATCCGATACAGACAGACGCGGGATTTACCTGCCGCCTGCAATCCTTCATTGGTCGCTTTACGGCATTCCAGAACAATTGGAAAATAAGGAAAATCAGGAATGCTATTGGGAACTGCAAAAGTTTTTAGTTTTGGCACTAAAAGCTAATCCAAATGTGCTAGAATGTTTGTACACGCCTTTAGTAGAAACGGTTTCTCCTGTAGCACAAGAATTGCTCGAAATTAGGGAAATCTTTCTTTCTCAATTGGTTTATCAAACTTACAATAGCTACGTTTTGTCTCAATTTAAAAAAATGGAGCAAGACCTCCGCAATACCGGGGAAATTCGTTGGAAGCACGCGATGCACTTAATTCGCTTGTTGCTGTCAGGAATTACGGTGCTCAAGGAGGGGTTTGTACCAGTTCGCGTGCAGGATTATCGATCGCAACTTTTATCTATCCGCAACCAAGAAATATCCTGGGAGGAGGTGAATCGCTGGCGGTTGAGTTTGCACGGTGAGTTCGATCGCGCTTTTGCTGCAACTTCCTTACCAGAACGTCCTAATTACGAGAAAGCGAACCTGTTTTTGATTAAATCTCGTAAAGGTGCGATCGAAATCGGATCTTGAAATCGCTTCTTGTGAAACAAAGCCCGCCTGCATGGACTGGAATATATGACAGAATACATCTCGAATCTCGCCCAAATTATCTCCGTTCAACCTTACCCGCTGCTGTTTGCGACTGTCAGCGGTTCGCACTTATACGGCTTTCCTTCCGCAGATTCTGACTTCGACTTGCGGGGAGTACACATTTTGCCGCTACCGAAAGTAATTGGACTGATTTCTGGAGAAGAAACAATCGAAGTTTCTGAAGTTCGGGAGGGAATGCAACTCGATTTAGTAACTCACGACATTAAGAAATTTTTTGAGTTGCTGTTGAAGCGCAACGGCTACGTGTTGGAACAACTGTATTCGCCGCTAATAGTTTACAGTACAAAGGAACACGAGGAATTAAAGGATATCGCCTCGAACTGCATTACCAAGCACCACAGCCACCATTATCTCGGTTTTGCTCAAACTCAATGGAAATTGTTTGAGAAAGAACGCCCGCGTCGGGTTAAGCCGCTGCTGTACGTTTACCGGGTGTTGCTGGCTGGGATTCACTTGATGCAAACGGGGGAAGTCGAGGCGAATTTGGTGAAACTTAACGATAAATTCAAATTGTCGTATATTCCTGATTTGATCGATCGCAAGCTGGCTGGGGAGGAAAAATCTGTGCTGGAAGATACAGATATTGAATTTTATCAGCAAGAGCGCGATCGGCTAATTAATATATTAGAAGATGCAAGTTTTACAAGTCATTTGCCATCAAATCCTCATGCAAAGGTTGCTCTTAGCGATTTTCTGATAAAGGTGAGGATGTCATCTGTGAACTAACCTATTTCACCCCTAATTAGTCGTTTAGTGCAGCAAGCAACCTATATATTAGTCGTTTGGTGCGCCGCCGATCACAGAATCTCCAGTCCAGGACACCTCAGTACCAAAGAAAGCGGGTTTCTTATCCTGATCAAAGGCCATAATGCAGCATTTTTGTCGTCCATCAAACCGGGTTCCAAGTAATTTACCTTGATAGGTTTCTGTTTGCGGGTTCGCTAAGGACAGGTATGCCGAGATTTTGCTCATCGGTAACTTGTGCGTTTTTTCCTGGTATGTAAATATTCCAACTTACTCCACCTAGATAGGTCTTGATATATGAAATCAAGGCGTGGATAAATACAACGATTCCCACCATTTCTAATGACTCTTCAAGGGTCACTACTATGGCGTAGGATAAATCCTGCATCCCCGTTGTAGAAGCTAGGTATCCCCCTAGCAGTTCCACCCCCATTGCTCCTCCAATATAAATAGCGGATGCTGCAACAAACAATTTTCTTGTGGCAACAGGAAGGTGGAACACAAACTTACTATAGGATAATAGAAATATCGCTACCAGACAACCGAACGGCACAACCCAAGTAAAGTAAAGAATTCCTGTGGCATTTAGCAGGCTTCGCATCGGGTCAATCAATTTTTCGTGAAATTGAGCAGCTTCGTCTATAGATATATATAAAAATATGAATGATAAAATTTTCCAGTGATACTTGTAACGACAGCTATCCAAATTTTTCGCATAGGCAATCACACCCAGCAAGAGAGAACTAAACAGCAATGCCAAAACAGAGTAGAAGCTTGGAAGGTTCCGCTCATAATCAACGTTGAATGCCTTTGAAAAGTAGGCTGCAAACGGGGAATCCGGGAAGAAGTGCAGATTGATGTGACTTAAACAAGATAGTACAACTAGACAGGTCACCACTCGAAGCAAAAATTGGGTTACAGCCCTAGGAGCTAAAGGGATTTGGAATTTCATGTTCTTTTAACCGTTCTCTTAAGCTTTGTTTAAGAGAATCTTATCAACAGACAAAAAAAAATCGGTCTACCCAAAGACACAGAAGACTCATCTGGGTGAAGGCCTTATTTTTGTTGTAACCGTAGGATTATCTTAGGATTAAGGAATTTAGCAGACCTCGATCGCCCTTAATTTTATGGTGGCTATATAATTTTTTTTTGTTTCCTGAGATGTAAATTAGATATCTCCAAAAAAGAAGCTGAAATCCTTACTACGGTTGAGTCGATATCTAAATTCGATCGAGATCTGCCAGAGAAACTCGGCTTCAGGAAGCCGAGATCCCTCAGTACCGAGGATGCCTGTAATCAAAGGCCATCACTCATTAATCGAGAGTGAAAACCCTGAGAGGAAATAAGAGGTCGATCGCGATCGAGTGATTCGCCGCCATTTGTTAACCTAGACTTCCCCCAGCGAGATCAAAAAATCTCCTTGTCAAAGTCAATTAGCTTTCAGTCAATTGCTGATTTCCGAAGTTTTTGCTGCTTTACTTATTTTTCGTACTTGCGCGGTGTGTAAACCCAAACATCTCCATATTTGCGGGGAATAATCCGAGTTTGACTCGAACCGACAATCACTAAAGTTCTCATGTCAGCGTCTTGCGGCTGGAATTCGCCGAGGGTGCAAACGCGCACAGATTCACCGGGCCGGCCGAGGTTTCGCCCCAATATGACGGGGGTATTAGCATCGCGACTTTGCAACAAAATCTCGATCGCCCTTCCGAGTTGCCAAATCCGCTGTTTCGAGATGGGATTGTAAAATGCCATAACTAAATCGGCAGCAGCAGCAGCAGCAATCCGCTGTTCTATGACCTCCCAAGGCTTGAGAATATCCGAAAGCGAAATCACGCAAAAATCGTGTCCCAGAGGTGCTCCGATCGCAGCAGCGGCCGCCTGCATGGCTGAAATGCCCGGTGCTACCCGAATATCGATGCCCTGCCATTCGGGTTTGGCATCAAAGTCGATCGCCTCAAACACCGCTGCAGCCATCGCAAAAATACCCGGATCTCCCGACGAAACCACGGCGACAGATTTGCCGGATGCTGCTAAATCTAGGGCAAAACGCGCGCGATCGATCTCTTCGCGGTTGTCGGAATCGTGCCGCTTTTGTCCTTCTCGCAGGGTTCCGGCTAAGTCGAGATAAAATTTGTAACCCACCCAATCCGTGGCTTCGCGCAGGATTTCCTTAACTTCCGGGGACATCCAGGGCGCGCCTCCGGGGCCGGTACCGACGATCGCCAGTTTGCCGCGACTAATTCCGATCGCGCTAGCATTTATGGGTTCGGCGGCCAGGGCGATCGCGCAATTGACTGCGTTTGGGCGATCGGACTCGATTAAGTGACTGTTGGCACCGGCTGCTGTCAGGGCAATTTGTACGGCCTTATTTGCGATTAATTCAATTGAGTCTAATTCGACAAGTTCGGAGAGATTAAAAAAGCGGACGGGGACTTTAAAATATTGTGAAACTGCTTCAAGTGCCGGATTTCCCATCTCCTCTTTTAATGCAAAAAATCCCGCAACGGAAGCTGGCGCTAAACCTGATTTTTCCAAGACTTGCTGCACTAATGAAACCGCTATTTCCGGCTCAATATTCGATAGCTTTGTCAGTGCAACTGCCACAATTTGCGGATGGTAAACTAAACAATCGGGCGTTGGCACAATTGCTTTTTCGGTGACGCGGATGGTCAATTTTGCATCGGGGGTGATCGGCAAATTGCTCTCGGAAAGCCAGCCTGCAGCCCCTTCTAGGCGTACTTTTGCACCGGCGAGCAAATTTGAAATAAAAGTCTTCGCGTCCTCTGGATTCGCCAAATAATAGCCTTGGGGAGGACTCAGCAGCGCGGTGCGAAACCGGATATCTCCGGTTGTGGTAATTGCAGGTTGTACGCCGAGGGCTGCTGCAATCTCTCTGGCCAAATCATTAACGCCGTGCAAACCGCCCAGCAGGGGTACGACGGCGCTTCCGTCTTCTGCGACGGCTAAAACTGGCGGTTCGGCGCGTTTGTCTGACAGCAGCGGGGCGAGAGTGCGGATGATAATTCCAGCGGCGCAGATAGCGATAATTGGGGTTTCTGTTGCAAACAATTCCCGCAATGTTTCGCCGAAGTTGCTAAAGTTGATGTCTGTGTCGTTCGTGCGATCGATTAAACCGTAAATCTGGGAACCGGGGAAATGGGCGGAGATTTTTTTGGCGATCTGCTGGCTGTTTTGACCTAAGATAATTATTGCGGGAGGTATTCGATTCACGGTTTTAATTATGTGTGTGTTTGGAGTGGTTTGATTATTTTAATTTTTTGTTACTTCCAGAATAAATATTTGACGAACCGCGAAGGCGCGAAGGGCGCGAAGGAAGAGTAAGAAGTGAAGCAAGAAGTTTTTCTGTTTTATTAGTGGCACAGGCATTTTGTCTGTGAATCTCTGGGATTAGTTTATCATTAAAAGAAGCAAATATTTCGAGGTTGGGCTGTGAAACGCATTGTCTTAATTGCAGGGTTTGAATCTTTTAATGCTGATTTGTACCGGAAAGCTGCGGAGTTGGCTGTTTCTGGGTGTCAGGGATTGGAAGTACGGGTTTTTAGCGATCGCGCCCTCGCAGACGAACCCGACGCTGTAGCCGCCGCCCTCTCGAATGCTGATGTGTTTTTTGGGAGTTTGCTGTTTGATTACGATGCGGTAATGTGGCTGCGAGAAAGGGTGCAAAATATTCCGATTCGCCTGGTTTTTGAGTCGGCTTTGGAATTGATGAGTCTTACTCAAATTGGTGCTTTTAAAATTGGCGACAAACCGAAGGGAATGCCGAAGCCTGTTAAGTTTATTCTAGATAAGTTCAGCAATGGGCGAGAAGAAGATAAGCTGGCTGGTTATATCAGCTTTTTGAAGGTTGGGCCGAAGTTATTAAAGTATGTGCCGGTGCAAAAAGTGCAGGATTTGCGAAACTGGCTGATTATTTATGGTTACTGGAATGCGGGTGGTGCGGATAATGTTGTCTCGATGTTTTGGATTATTTCCGAAAAGTATTTGGGGCTGAAGCTTGCAGAAATTCCGCCGCCTGTGGAAACTCCCAATATGGGTTTATTGCATCCTGATTATAATGGTTATTTTGAATCGCCTCGGCAATATTTGGATTGGTATCTCGGGAATCAAAGTGCTAGGGGCGGGCAAGATGCCCGTTCCACAAAAGAGGCTAGACATCTTGATAGAAAGGCTTATAACGGGCAAGATGCCCGTTCCACAAAATTTGAGACTAATTTGTCTGAAAATTTAGACCTGGTTTTTAACGGGCAAGATGCCCGTTCCACAAAATTTGAGACCAATTGGTCTCAAAATTCATATCAAGTAAAATCCCCAGTTGTGGGCATCTTGCTTTACCGCAAGCACGTTATCACCAAGCAGCCTTATATTCCTCAATTAATTCGCTATTTTGAAGATGCAGGAATTGTGCCTTTGCCGATTTTTATCAATGGCGTTGAAGGCCATGTGGCGGTGCGGGATTGGATGACGACTGCTGATGAAACTGCGCGCCGAAAACAAGGCAATATAGAAACTCTTTCGCTGGCCAAAGATGCTGTGGAAGTTGATGCGATTGTTTCTACTATTGGCTTTCCTTTGGTTGGCGGGCCTGCTGGTTCGATGGAGGGTGGAAGGCAGGTGGAAGTTGCTAAGCGCATTTTAACTGCTAAAAATGTACCTTATTTTGTGTCCGCACCTCTGCTGATTCAGGATATCCATTCTTGGACTCGTCAGGGGATTGGAGGTTTGCAAAGTGTGGTATTGTATGCTTTGCCTGAGTTGGATGGCGCGATCGATCCTGTTCCCCTGGGCGGTTTGGTGGGTGAGGATATTTATCTGGTGCCCGATCGCGCAAAACGCCTGACAAGTAGAATTAACAATTGGGTGAAACTACGCCAAACTCCGCCCTCGGAAAGGAAAATTGCGATTATTCTCTACGGGTTTCCTCCCGGTTACGGTGCGGCGGGTACGGCTGCTTTATTAAATGTACCGAAATCCCTGTTAAATTTCCTGCACAAACTTCAAGCAGCAGGTTATAAAGTTGGAGAAATTCCGGCTGACGGGGAGGAGTTAATTCGCAGGGTGAAAGAGGCGGATGATGCTGCAACCGCAGATACAGGCGGATTAACGGGGATGAACGCAGATGGGAGGGGAGGGTTTGGCCATACTGTTAATGTTAAAACTCTGGAGAAGTGGCTGGGGTATTTGTCAATAAGTCGTATTGAAAAACAGTGGAAATCTTTGACTGGTACTGGGATTAAGACTGACGGCGATGAGTTCCAAATCGGTGGCATTCAACTGGGGAATGTTTGGATAGGTTTGCAGCCGCCGCTGGGAATTTCGGGCGATCCGATGCGCTTAATGTTCGATCGCGATTTGACGCCTCACCCTCAATATGCTGCTTTTTACAAGTGGCTGCAAAATGATTTGCAAGCTGATGCTGTGGTTCACTTCGGAATGCACGGCACTGTTGAATGGTTGCCCGGTTCTCCTCTGGGAAATACTGGCTATTCTTGGTCGGATATTTTGTTGGGAAGTTTGCCGAATCTTTATATCTATGCCGCCAACAATCCCTCGGAATCGATGTTAGCAAAGCGGCGCGGTTACGGTGTTTTGATTTCTCACAACGTGCCGCCCTACGGTCGCGCGGGATTGTACAAGGAATTGATAGCTTTGCGGGATTTGATTGCGGAATATCGGGAAGATACGGCTAAGAATTATGTGCTGAAAGAGGCTATTTGTAAGAAAATTTTAGATAGCGGTTTGGAGGCTGATTGTCCGTTTGATGAGGCTCGAAAGTTAGGGATTGCTTTTAGTTTTGAGAATGTGGGAATGTTCAGCCCTGATGCTTTTAACCGCTATTTGGTGAAGCTTTATGAGTATTTACAGGTGGTGGAATCTCGCTTATTTTCATCGGGTTTGCACGTTCTCGGAGAACCGCCTAATTCTGAGGAAATGACCTCTTATCTTGAGGCTTATTTTGGGGATAGGTTATCACAGGAACAGGTGCAAGAACTGGTTTTTGAAGAAAATGAACCGCAGAGGCGCAGAGGGCGCAGAGAGGAAGAGAAAGAGGGGTGGGATGGGGTTTTTGAGGAGGGTTTGTTAGTTAGAGATTTGTTGTTGCAAACGACGGATGAGTTGACTAATCTTTTGCGGGGTTTGAATGGGGAATATATTCTGCCTGCACCGGGCGGGGATTTGTTGCGGGATGGGGCTGGGGTGTTGCCAACTGGCAGGAATATTCACGCTTTAGATCCTTATCGGATGCCTTCTCCGGCGGCTTATGAAAGGGGGCGCGAAATTGCTCGGAAAATTATTGAGAAGCACGTTGAGGAACAGGGGAATTATCCTGAGACTGTGGCGGTAATGTTGTGGGGTTTGGATGCGATTAAAACGCGGGGCGAATCTATTGGAATTCTGCTAGAATTGGTGGGGGCTGAACCTCTTAAAGAAGGTACTGGCCGCATTGTTCGCTATGAATTAAAACCGTTAGCTGATGTCGGTCATCCCCGGATTGATGTGTTGGGAAATCTTTCGGGGATTTTCCGAGATAGCTTTGTGAATATTATTGAATTGTTGGATGATTTGTTCGTGCGGGCGGCGGATGCTGATGAACCGGAATCGGAGAATTTTATTCGCAAACACGCTTTAATTTTGCAGGCAAAAGGTGTGCAGAATTATTCGGCAAGGTTGTTTTCTAATCCGGCTGGGGATTTTGGTTCTTTGGTTAACGATAGGGTTGTTGATGGTAGTTGGGAATCGGGGGATGAGTTGGGGAAAACTTGGGAAAGTCGCAATGTTTTTAGTTACGGGAGGAAGGATAAGGGGGAAGCGAGGCCGGAGGTTTTGACTCAGTTGTTGCAAGGGTGCGATCGCATAATTCAAGAAATTGATTCTGTTGAATACGGTTTGACTGATATTCAAGAGTATTATGCGAATACTGGCGGTTTGAAGAAAGCCGCAGAAAAGCAGCGCGGTAAAAAGGTTAACACGAGTTTTGTAGAAAGTTTTTCTCAGGATACAACTCCGCGCAATTTAGAAGATTTGCTGCGCTTGGAATATCGAACTAAGTTGCTAAATCCTAAGTGGGCTAACGCGATGGTTAATCAAGGTTCGGGCGGCGCTTATGAAATTTCGCAGCGGATGACGGCGTTAATTGGTTGGGGCGGAACGGCTGATTTTACTGATAGTTGGGTTTACGATCAGGCGGCTGATACTTATGCTTTGGATGAAGAGATGGCGAAGAAGTTGCGGGAGGCAAATCCTGAAGCTTTTCGCAATATTGTCGGCAGAATGTTGGAGGCTAACGGGCGAGGTTTTTGGCTGCCGGATGCGGATAAGTTGCAGCAGTTGCGCGAGTTGTACGAGTTAACAGATGAGAAAATTGAAGGGGTGACAGTGTAGTGTTTTTAATATAAATAGTTAGGGGCGGGCTAGAAGCCCACCCCACAATAGTTTCAAAAATTTTTAGGTGCAAGTTAGGGGCGCGACTATTAAATACCTCGATCGCCCTGCGGTTTTGCTACAGGAACTGACGGTTTGTTGTTTGGAGAATTAAAAGCTCGATCGACCATATCTCCAAAGGGAACAAACTGCGGTGCAGACGATTGAGTTCCTGTTCTGAAAGTTGTCACGGGCCCGCTGCCGTCTTGGGCAAAATTAATCAATCTCGTTAAAGCATCACCGGGATTTTTAGCATTTCGCTTGTCTAGGGTGAACAGCAGATTTTGAGAGTTGCAGCGCCCCTGTCCGTTCACGTAACAAACTACGGGCAAGTTATTAACAATTCCTGTCGTTAACTGCAAGTTGCTCAATCTTCCGCCACTCTGGGCAACAGCTTTGGTCAATCTATTGGAAACAATTTGACAGCGCTGCCAAGGTGTATATTCGCGGCCGAACTCGGTAGATTTCCACAGAATCATTGGATCTGTTGTGACATTTCCCCGCCGCGCAATTGTGACAAAATTACGACCGGAAGTAACGCACTGAAATGTTGTTCTAGTGTTATTCCAGTTGCTCGTTGGAGCAGCTTGTACTTGGCTGGCAAAGGCGACAGTACCGGCGAACACTAAAGCGGATGCTAATAAGGGTGCAGTCAATTTCATAATAACTCCTGCCGCTAAGGCAGTTAAATTTATGTAGGAAGTCATAGTTGTAGGAACAGGGCAGTATCTATTGGTGTCAATTTAAGACTGAAAACCTTATGTATCTCTTGTTTATACCCGACGAGTCTCGATCCCCCTAAATCCCCCTTAATAAGGGGGACTTTGAGAAGCCTCCTGTCCCCCCCTTATTAAGGGGGGTTAGGGGGGATCTAGACTCCGATACAAACAAGAGAGACGGTCGGTTTGACGTTAAGTTGTGACTAATAGCCAGTGTGCTGTCCCTACCTATTCAAATTCTGCTGGTTGGCTGTCGCACCCGGATATTTTTCAAATATTAAATCAGGTTAGTTGCATCTCATGTCTGTAGGTACATGGCAGTGTGGTGTCTTTATTTCAACGCTTGGGAAGGTGGCTTTAGGAACACGGCACAGCTTTTGCTTTGTTTCCAACACTTCGAGACTGTGGCACAAGTATCATAGATAGTGTTTTTAGCTACATTCTGTAAAGCCAGGACAGTCAACAATGGTAAGTAAAACTACAAGGACAGCTCCGAAATTGGCTGGCAAATAACTTTTTATGAAACCTCGAATCATTGTTTGCGGGTTGGGGCACACGGGACACAAGATTTTTTGTTTGTTGAGACAGCAAGGAGCGATTGTGGTTGGTATTAGCGATCGCCCAATTCGCGGCGAAACTTCTGATGTGGTTGTCGGCAATTTGCAAGCAGCTTCTACCTTGTTGGCTGCAGGCATTCAAAACGCTCACACTTTAGTAATTGCAGGAGACGATGATGCTGTAAATTTGGCAATTTTGATGCAAGCGAGGATTCTCAATCCTCAGATTCGCATCATCAACAGATTGTTCAATACTAGCTTGGGCGACAGAATTGACCACACTTTGCCCGATCACACTTCCATGAGCGTTTCATCGTTGGCGGCTCCGGTTTTTGCCTTTGCGGCTCTCGGAAATCAGGCGATCGGGCAGTTGCGTTTGTTCGATCGCACTTGGGCGATTCACGAAGAATATATCGATGAAACACATCCTTGGAAAAATCGCAAACTGAGCGATTTGTGGGACGATCGATCGCGAATGTTGATTTATTATCTGCCGGCTGCTAACAAAACTGATTTAGTATCGGCGGTGCTTGCCGATCGGCAGTGTCAGCAGGGCGATCGGCTAATTGTTGCCACTCAGCCGACTATCCGCAGCACCCAAAAAACTTTAGCTCAAAAACTGCTCAAAACATTAACTAAGCTGCACAGATTTCAGCAGCACAGCCAAGCAGCGGTAATTGTGGTACTGGCACTGCTGGCCATGATTGCCGTTGCTACTGCCACCTATATTTGTGTTGACGAGCATATCTCAATTGTCGATTCTCTCTATTTTTCAGTAGGGATGATTACCGGAGCAGGAGGCCATGAAAAAGTAGCCGAACAAGCTCCCGAAAGCATTAAACTATTTACAATTGTCATGATGTTAGTTGGAGCCGGCATCATCGGCCTCTGCTACGCACTGCTCAACGATTATGTATTGGGAACTCGCTTTACCGAATATTGGGATGTGGCGCGAGTTCCGCAGCGCCATCATTACATTATCTGCGGACTCGGAGGAATTGGCATCCAAATTGCTAAAGAACTGCACACTAACGGTTACGATATTGTGGCGATCGAGCAAGATCCAAACTGCCGGTTTCTGAACACGGCTCGCTCAATGAAAATTCCGGTCATTCAGGGAAGTGCTAGTTTGCCCGCAACTTTGGAAGCTGCTAATGTTAAGCAAGCGGCAGCACTTTTAGCGGTAACTAGCAGCGATATGTCTAATGTCGAAATTGCCTTGAGCGCTAAAGGATTGGCACCAAAACTATCAGTTATTGTCCGCAACCAAGATCCACATTTTGCTTTAATGGTGCAGCAAGTTTTTGAGTTTGAAGGAGTTTTGAACCCGACGGAATTGGCGGCTCCTGCTTTCGCGGCGGCGGCGATTGGAGGCAGAATTTTGGGCAACGGAATGACTGCTGATAGTCTATGGGTTTGCTTGGCCACATTGATTACGCCAAACCATCCTTTCTGTGGCCACCGTATTCAAGATGCTGCTAAGTCTGCGGATTTTGTGCCTCTGTATGCCGAAACTAAGGGTCAAACTATTCACGGCTGGGATTTGCTGAATTGTTGTCTGAGTGCGGGGGATGTTTTGTATTTGACGATGCCTGCGAATCGGTTGGAGCAACTGTGGAGAACGACCTCTGAACTAATTAAAACTTAATGGTTTGACGCGGGAATTTATATTGCCGATCGCTCAATTGCAACTACAAACCTGATAAAATGGTCTCTGTCTAGTAAATAAGACTTACGACTAATCCTCTGAAATCCGGTTTCTTAGGGCAAGTTCTAGTATAAATAATCAACAAACTCTCAATTAGTTGCGATATAGAATGAGAAAATTTTTAGCATTATGTGTGTTTGGTCTGATAATTGCGATCGCCTCTGTAGCTGTCGCCGCTCAACCTTTGTTCGTCGCTTATCCTCCCGTTAACCACAAAACTACAGCCGATCGCATCTTTTTAATCGGCACAGCGCCCGCACCGGGACAAGTGTTAGTAAATGGCAACCAAATTTCGCGCACCGCATCCGGGCATTTCGCCCCGACTTTTCCGCTGCAACTCGGCGAAAATGTCTTTACATTGCGTTACGACAATCAGGAAGTCAAAATTAAGGTGACGCGCGAGTCGAATCAGCCAGTAGCTCCTGTAGGATTGGCTTTTGCTAAAGATTCCCTGACGCCGAAAGTCGATGTCGCGAGTTTGCCGGGGGAATATATTTGCTTTGGGGCGATCGCACCTGCGAATGCTCAAGTTTCGGTAAAATTGGCGGGAGTTACTATTCCTTTAAAAGCGCGATCGCAAGTGGAACTACCCGACAACGCATCTGTACTTTTAGACGCAAATTCCCCGATCAATAAAGGCGGCAGCCAACAGTATCAAGGCTGCGGTAAAACCCCTGACAACGCCCTCTCATCTAAGGGAGAAACAGTTGATTTAGGCGTGCCATCGTTTGAACTAACAATGAACGATAAAACTATCAGCCAACAGGGTACTGGCAAGATTTCTATTCTTTCTCCGGTTGACTTAGAAATAGCCGAAGTAACAGCAGATCCTGGTGTTGCTAGAACCGGAGCGAGTACAGATTTTTCTCGGATGACACCGCTGCCGAAGGGAACGCGAGCAACAATTATTGGGCGCGAGGGAGAATGGATCAGACTCGATTACGGTGCTTGGATAAAAGCATCGGAAGTGCGAATTGTCAAGGATACAGTGCCTCCGCGATCGATTATTCGCAGCGCCAGCTCGCGTCAAGTTTCCGGCTGGACAGAGGTGTTATTTCCCTTAGAAACACCCGTCCCAGTCACCGTGCAGGAAGGAGAACGCACTTTCACTTTAACCCTGTACAATACTACCGCTCAAACTGACATTATTCGCCTCTCGGATGACCCAGTAATTTCACGTTTAGAATGGCAACAAATCGCGCCACTGCAAGTACAATATACTTTTAATCTCAAATCTGCCCAGCAGTGGGGTTACAAGTTGAGATACGAGGGTACAACTTTAGTGCTGTCTTTAAAAAACCCGCCGGCGAATACAAGCATGATACCTGTGTCGCAAGCAAAGCCGCTGTCTGGAATTAAGATTCTCATCGATGCGGGACACGGCGGGCCGGAGGATGGAGGTGCTGTGAGTCCAGTGGGAATTAGGGAAAAAACAGTAGCTTTAACAGTGTCGAAATTGGTGCAACAGGAATTGGTAAATCGGGGCGCGAATGTGGTAATGACGCGGGTAGAAGATGTCGATTTGGATTTGCCACCGAGGGTGGAAATGATTCAAAAAGAAGAACCTGCGATCGCAATTTCAATTCACTACAATGCTTTGCCGGATAACGGGGATGCCATTAAGACTAAAGGCGTCGGCGCTTTCTGGTTTCACCCGCAAGCGCACAGTTTGGCAATGTTTTTGCACAATTATTTAGTTGCCAAGTTGAACCGTCCGAGCTATGGTGTATTCTGGAATAACTTAGCCATGACTCGTCCTGCCGTTACTCCATCTGTTTTAATGGAATTGGGATTTCTGATCAATCCCGAAGAGTTTGAATGGATTGTGAATCCGACAGAACAAAAGAAATTAGCTGAGGCGATCGCCCAAGGTGTTACCGAATGGTTTGCCTCGGTCAAATAATAGTTAGTAGTAAGAACTGAAGTCATTCTCAAAAAATTATAATCGGGACTTCAGTTCTGCCAATCCAAGGAAATGAAATAATGCTAATTTTTACTCAATCCAAAGCCTTTTTTATTGCAGCCGTCGTTGCAAGTTTTAGCTTCTCGCTTTACAGCTTTCCTGTTTTCGGCAAGCAGCAAAGCCTGGCTCCCGCAAAAGCAGAAGCTTTAAAAAAGCAAACTCAATGCTCGTTTATTACAGGTGAAGGTGGCGCTGTTAACATTCGCAAAGGTCCAGGAAATAAGTACGCGGTTGTAGCTAAATTGAAAAGGGGAGACGGAGTTAGGGCTGTCAGCAGACAAGGTAATTGGGTGAAAATTGCGGCCAGATTTTCGGGTAATCCTCCTAATGAAACTTTGACCATCCTCGACGGTTGGGTGAACAATCAATTTATTAATGGCTGTTCCGAAGACCAATTTGACAGGTGGCGACAATAGGGAATTTGGTTTGTAGTGAGGACTTACATTCCTGAGTTTAAATAAAGAGGAAAGTCCTCATTAGCAACCCAACCTGGAGATTTTTTTAATTGGTACAAAAAAGACGATCGCCCTGATTCATTGTTGCATTCTCAACCTGTTAAACACCTGTTCGGCGGTGATATTCAGGGGAATCATTTCGGATACAGGAAGGACATCGCTACCTTCGCAGAATTGCGGTTGTTGGTTGGGCAAAAACGCTAAAATCGATCGATCGTCTGGATCAACTAGCCACCCCAACTGACAATTATGTTGCAGACAGTGAATAATTTTTCTAGTTACGCGATTTGAGCTTTGCTGTGGCGAGAGAATTTCGATCACCCAATACGGTGCAATTCGCACATCATCTACTGGTTCGCCGCTGTCATCAAATTGAATCTGTTCCCATAATAGTACCGCAATATCTGGAACAATCGATTGACCGCCAAAGGTACACCGCAACTCTGGAAAAGCATAAGCTATCTTGAGTTCCTCTACCACTTCATTAATGACACGCAGGAATTGCCCCTGGAAACGAGAATGTTTAATTTTCGGCATAGGTTTTTGGAGAATTTCCCCCTCAATGTATTCGCTAGCCGGTTTAGTTTCTGGCAGTTTCAGAAATTGTTCAAGAGTAAGGCGCTTAGTTGCGATCGTCATAAATAAATTCCTCAATTCTACCTATCTTCAGTGTAATTCAAAAATTATTTATTTTGCATAACAATGGTGTTACCTCGCCTAATTTTTCGGAACAATCTGCTGCTTAAACTCAAACAAATTAGGATTTTCCGGGTCATAAAAAGCCCGCAACCAATGCACGTTGGGAGAACCAAAAGTTTCAACTCTAGTAAAATTTTTCATTCTCGGTAGTTGAGTCTCATCGGTAAAATGGGGTAAAGGTTTATCGATGCGGAAATAGTGAGTATCGCCGTGGACGAATACAACCTGCCCTGGGAAATTGCCTGTTTCTGTTTCCAGAGTTGCGATAAAATCGTTGTAACCGCTTCTTCTTTTGTCCGTCGGATCGAATTCAAATCCCGGATTTGCCTGTGCAACTAACACAATTCCTTTGCTGTTGCTGCGTTTGGCTAAAGCAAAACATTCTTTGATCCAGGCTAAGTTAGCCCAATTGCGATCGGCATATTCTGCATCTGCTTCGGGAGTACGGCCAAAATTGTTGTTGCTTCCCGGCATATTAATCGCCAAAAACACAACTCCATGATAAATCCAGCGAACATTTTCGCGGAATTTAGCAAACTGCGGGTTTTCGCTTTGACGGGTGAGAGTTAAGGTGCGCTTTCCCAAACTTTGATTACCCTGGTTGAAAATTTCCCGCAGTTTAGCGAGTCTTTCTACGGGATCGTAACTGCCGTTTTTTGATCGGTGGCAATCCGTCCATTCATTATCGCCATAGGCAAGAATAAACGGAATCTCAAAATTGTCAAATAACTGCTTGCGGCTGACAAAAGTTGCATCATCGCAGACACTAGAACCGTTTTTAATGTCGCCGTCGTGGACTACAAACGCTGCGGGCGATCGATTGATATCTGCAATCAAATTCGGAAATTGTGCTTCCTGTTCGGCACTGTAGGGCAAATCGCCAATCAAGGCAAATTCAAAAGGTCTATTGCTGGAAGTTTGAGCGTAAGTTAAAACACCAAAACTCGTAATTAATACAAAAACAATAAAGGCAATAATTAGATAGTTTTTTTTCATCTATTTAGCCGTAACTAAATTAGTTATGATACCATGTAAGCCGACAAATCACTCTTGAAAATTATGGATTTTCGTCGGTTGCTCTCGCTAATGGCTATGCTTTCGATCGCAGGCTGCAATATTCAAACGCCACAAACCAACACACAGCCTACAGAAAGTCGTAGCTTGCGGGGCGGGACGCCATCGCCAATTGCAGCCCCTGTTCCCGCCCAACCAAAGTCTGAGATCAAAGAAGCAAAACTAATTGCTGTCGGCGACATCATGATGCACAGTACCCAAACGCGATCGGGCTACGACGCAAAAAATAAAACATACAATTTTGACACTTTCTTCGCACCCGTTAAAAGTATCTTATCAACAGGCGATTGGGTTATCGGAAATCTCGAAACACCTTTAGCGGGGGAAGATGCGGGCGGATATACGGGATATCCGCTATTTAACGCACCGGCTCAATTAGCGGATGCGGCTAAAAAAGCCGGATTTAATATCTTGACAACCGCGAATAATCATGCTTTAGACCGTGGAGAAAAAGGGGTAATTAGGACGATCGCCAATCTGAGCGATCGCAAAATTGCTTCCACAGGAACAGCCACATCTACCGCCGAGGCTTCACGCACTTTAATCAGCACCAAAAACAACATTTCACTAGCCAAGCTAGCTTACACCTACGGCACAAACGGCATTCCCATACCCAAAGGCAAAGATTACTTAGTTTCCCTAATCGACGAAAAAAAGATAGTCAAAGACATTGCCAAAGCCCGCAAACAAGGAGCAGATATTATCGCAATTTCCCTGCATTTTGGCGACGAATATCAGCGACAGCCAAACCCCCAACAAAAACAATTAGTTGAAAACCTATTAAAAGCTGGTGCAGACATCATTCTCGGCAGCCATCCCCACGTCGTTCAACCTTACAAAATTTTTAAATTTCCCGGAAAAAATGGCAAAACCCGCAAAGCTGTAGCAATTTATTCAATGGGAAACTTCATTTCCGGTCAGAATAGAAAATATACAGACTTAGGGGTAATTTTGCAAGTAAATATTCGCAAAAAATTTCCCGAAAAAACCACAGAAATTACAGAGGTAAAAACACATCCTACTTGGGTGCACCGCTACAGCTTGAACAACAAATTCAACTACCGCGTTTTGCCCCTAGCAAAAACTGTCACCGGTAAAAAAGATCCACTCTTAGCAACTTCGCAATATCCAATTTTATCAAAATATTTGCAGGATATGAACAATCATCTTAACTCTTTAAATAAACCTCAAAATAACAAGAAATCCCTCCCTTAAGCAGGGGGGACGGGATAGCACTCTATCTAGGTTTTAGGTTTTAGTTGGATGCTTAGTCTCTTCCACCTATCAGCTACCACTTGTTTTTGAGAAGTGTCGCCTACACGTAAGTGAATAAACCTAGAGCGCTCTGAGTTAAAAACCTGTCCTGCAAAACAGCAATTAGTTCGTAATTTGAATTTTCTTCGCGGTAAATAGCAGTGCCAGAAATTCCCTGAATTGGAGAGCCATCTAAGAGGTAGTCAGACGCACTTCCTTGCAGTTGAATTGTGTCTGCAAAGGGCAGATAATCAGTAATTAATGCGTAGTCAGCATCGCCGCCAACATTGTAGAAAGCCTGACCGGGCGCACCGAGAACGAAGGTATCCAATCCTGTCCCGCCAATCAGCGTATCTGCATCAATTTCCGCCCCGTAACCGTAAGCAATTATTCGGTCATTTCCGCTACCGCCATCTAAATAGTCGCTGCCATCGCGGCCTACGCCACTATCAGTTAGGATGTCGTTTCCATCGCCGCCGTAAAGAGAATCATTTTCCGTGCCACCGATGAGAAAATCATCTCCAAACTCGCCGTCTAATTTATCGTTTCCGCTACCTCCAATTAGGATGTCATCCGCATACCCGCCCCGCAGTTCGTCATTACCGCTACCCCCATTTAATTGGTCGTATCCATAGCCACCGTCGAGGAAGTCATCGCCATTTTCACCAAATAGTTGGTCGTTGCCAAAACCGCCATAGAGTGTATCGTCATCTTCGCCACCGTACAGAAAGTCGTTTCCGCCCAAGCCTACTAGAGAATCATCCCCTGCTAAGCCATATATGACATCATATTCTGAGGTGCCTTTCAAGCTGTCTGCTGCTTCAGTTCCAGTGATAAGCATTGTTGTAGTTCCTTAAATTGCTAGTCGCCAGCGTAAATCGTGCGAGGGAAATTTCCCTCGAAGTGGGATTGAAAAATCTCAGAGCGCGATCGCTCTCCCTTAATCAGTTATATCTACTTTAACTATTTTGAAAATTTTCGACCAGTCGCTTGTTTGAGTGACACTCATTTTAGGGAACTCAACTGCTGAATGAGCCAATAAATCGCCCCTTCAACATCAGCAGCCTGCTCAACATCCGCAATCGGCGGCCGCTGCACCATCACCACCGGAATTCCCAGTTCCCTAGCCGCCACAATTTTCGCATAAGTAGCACCGCCGCCGCTGTTTTTACTAACAATTGTATCAATCCGATATTCTAATAATAATTGACGCTCGTCTTCCAAAGAAAAAGGCCCCCTTGCTAATAACAATTTACCGTTAGGTATAGGAGTATTTAGTGCAGGAGGATCGATCGCCCCCATCAAAAACCAAATAGTCACTGATCTAGGGTGCGTCAGGGAAAACGATATTACCCGAAATCGCGGTAGGGCAGTGCCGTTTCCCTACAAATTGGGCGATCGTTACATCCGATCCGGTTGATTTTACCCCTTACCCGAAATTAGGACACCGCACTGCCGTTTTCCTACCATTAACCGGGGAATCGTTATATCCGATCGCGCGATCGCCCTGGACTCCGCAAGATTCTGATGGAATTCTTCTGTATAATTCTCACAGTGAGGACAAACTATTCTTGACGCTAAAATACGAGCGTCGAAAGTAAATTTGTCTCTCAAGTTAAGTACAAATTTCCACCTTGACTCCCGGCACGTCGGGAGCATCTCAATGAAAGTAGGCAAGCTAGAAATTGAGATTCTCCCTACATACCTTCGGGTTCTGATGCGATCGGGCGATCGACAAAATTGCTGTAGGGAAACCGCACTACCGTTTCCTGACTGCCGTTTCCTTACCCCCAGTTTTTTTTAAGTCGCATAAATTTTCAGTAAATACCGATCTACACACTTCCCAAACCCAAAGTTAAAATATAGCCAATAAAAAAAATAGCTCTTCCTAGCTGTTTTTTTGGCAAGCTAAATATCAGGGAGTTCATCTACGTGTCAATAAATAAAACGTTTAAAGGCAGAGCCACTACACCTGCTGCAGGTTTTACAATGATTGAGCTATTGATAATTCTTTTAATCATAGGAATATTTTGTGCGATCGTCGCCCCCTCTTGGCTAATGTTTATCAACAACCACCGTTTAAAGCTATCGCTCGATAGAGCTTATTGGGCAATGGAACTTGCCCACAGCAACGCCAAACGATCCAAAATGTCATGGCAAGCCAGCTTCAAACAAGTAGGAGAAAAGGTACAAATAGCCGTTCACCCAGCCGACATTCCCCCAGCCCAAATACCAGACAGTCAATGGAAAAACCTAGAACCGCAAATTCATATAGATCCAGATGAAACAACAGTGCTCCAAGTAAATGAAAGCAACGAGCAAAAAACAAACGGCACAATCCGGCGCGTCATGTTCAACCACAGAGGTTGCCCCGTATCTCGAAGCGACCACGATTGCACGCTAACGAGTATAAGAGCCAAAGGAACCCTAACGCTATATCATCCCAACTTAAGAAACAGCCAACGCTGCATCATCATCTCCACTCTTTTAGGACATAAACGCACCTCCAAACGACAATCAAAACCCAACGAAAACAAAAGATATTGTTACTGAGTCACTGATGTAGGGTGCGTCAGGGAAAACGATATTACCCGAAATCTGGACATGGCAGTGCCGTTTTCCTACAAATTGGGCGATGCTTACATCCGATCACCCGATGAATTATGTTGGGGGTAGGGAAACGGCATTGCCGTCTCCTCCATCGCCTTGTTGTCGATAGCTATATTCGATGTCAATTTCTGACGCCACATCTCAGATATAATCAACTACTTCTTACTCGGCGCAATCTTCTCAATAGAAATCAGCGCCTCCATCACCGACTCCACAATCGGCGCCGCCACCGTACCCCCCGAAGAACCCTGATTAGGCTCATCAATCACCGCCAGCACCACATACCGAGGAGCCTCCACAGGCATTATCCCCACAAAGCTAGTAATAATCGCGTTCTTAGAATAACCCCCACCAGCATTAGCTTTTTGAGCCGTGCCTGTTTTTCCAGCAATCCGATACCCAGGAATTTGTGCAGCTTTCCCCGTACCACCATCAACCACAGTTTCCATCATTTCTAACACTTGCTTAGTAGTTTCTGGCGAAAAAACCTGCTTTGGAACCGCCCTCGGAAGCTTCCAATAAGCTTCACCTTCCCTATCAAAAAGTCCCCGCACAACGTGAGGAGTCACTAACTTGCCACCATTAGCCAAAGCGCCGTTAAGCTGCACCAACTGCATCGGAGTAATCGAAAAACCTTGCCCAAAGGCCGTAGTAGCAACTTCCACCGGAGAGTTAATAAATTGCTCTCGATTTTTAAGTTGACTGCTTACTTCAAAAGGCAAATCAGTTCCCGCAGTTTGTCCGAGTCCGAGTTTTTCTAAAGCTTGATAGTAAAGAGAAGGTTTCATGGTTCTCATGATGTGCACCATCCCCACATTACTAGAATGTTTCAAAATCTCAGTAACAGTCGAAGGCCCGCGCGCGCCTGCTCTTTGGTAATCGGAATTTTGGATAGTCCAAGGATTCATATAAATCCGACCTTCATCGTTAAACACAGTATTAGGTTTCACCGCACCCGCTTCCAGAGCGATCGCCACATTAATCGCTTTAAAAGTCGAACCAGGCTCATAAACATCAGTGACAGCCCAATTTTTATAGCGCGACAAATCGAAATTAAAATATTGATTCGGGTCATAAGAAGGTTCCGCCACAACTGACAGCAATTCCCCGTTACGGGCATCCATCACAATCACTGTGCCCCGCTTCGCATCGTGTTGCTTCATTTTTTCCTTGAGGGCACTTCGGGCAGCCCGCTGCAAGCGACTGTCGATCGTCAATTGCAATTTCAAGTCATCAAGCTGCACAAATCCCGCCGTCAGTCGATCGGGAACCCAATTCCCATTGCTCGACCTGCTAAACTGAATCGACGGCATCGATCGTTCCAACAAATTCTGCTGGCTGTATTCCACCCCGGCTTGTCCCTTCCGTTCCCCGTCCACATAACCGAGGATATCCGCCGCCAACTCCTGCTGGGGGTAAAAACGCTGCTGCTGCCGCAGCAACTCCAAGCCATCGACCAGACTCTCTTTAATTTGCATCCCAGCGACGCGATCGGCAACCTCTTGAGGTAGAGACTCCGCAATTGTAATACCGCTTTCAGCAAGATTAAACCTGCGTATCAGTTCAGTTTCCGACGTAGTGCCCGGAGTCAGTTCGATCGCCAGCATCGGAGCCAATTTAGCAGCAATTTCCTCCTTCGAGTGGTTAAACAACTTCGGGTGAGCGTAGAGCGTGTACACCTGTCTGTCGATCGCCAAAACATTTCCTGCGCGGTCAATTATCGGGCGTCTCGGTACAAAGGGCTTCGTTTTGAGAGTTTGCTGCTGCTCGGCCTGTTTACGCAGCGCCGGAGCTCGCGTCACCTGCAAATAAAACAAATTCACAGCCAGCCCCAGCCCCCCCAGCATCAACACCGCCCACACCGCCCACAAACGGAACTTGCTGCGCTTTAAACGCTCCACCGGTCGCCCCCAAGATGCAGCCGTCTGTTGTGGCGATCGGCCGAAACTGCCGGAAGATCTAGGTTTGGCTGGTTTTTCCCACCCAGTACGCGTGGCGAAGCTATCCCGTAGGGAATCGCCCGCCTGTTTTTTGCGTTTAAAATTCGGCGATCTGTAGCGGTCAAAACGGGGGTCGTAGCTCATGGCATTAAAAATTCAATAGCAAGTTAGAGCGTTTTAGAATTTAGAATTTAGAATTTATAACTTAAATCTTAAAAGATAAAATTTACGACTTAGGAATGAGCATTCCCTATCAGGGTTTGGATCACCTACACTTGCATTCTATTTTTTGAAGTGGTCTTAATTATTTTTAATCTGTAACTTACGGCGGGAAGCAGAAAATCGATCGCGACTTGCAAAAAAGTCAAAAAGGAAATTAGATCCTCCAATTCTCAAGCCCTCGGACACTCAGGCCCTCGGGCGCTCTCCGCTTTGACACAGGTTTAATAGCCCAGCGGTGTTTCCACACCGGCTCGACTCTTGAGAGCGGGCTCAGAATTTGGTGCCGCAAGGGGCGATCGAGTTTCAGGGGCTGGCTGCAAGAAAATCGTGTCCCCAGGATTCTGTGGAACCAAACCCGTTTCGGAATTTTGGGCTTCTTTAGCAAGTTGGTGTTTCAAGACTTCGCTAGAAGCACTCAATTGCTGTTCCCGGAGGCGCAGAGTTTCCAGTTTTTGATACTCCTGACTCCAGCGCTGCTCGCCGTAAACTGTCAAGCCGTAGAGACTCAGAGCACCGCCCAAAAGCATAAGCGCTACCACTGAGGAGGCGCGCTGTGCCTGCAGGAGCGATCGTAACCACACTGGCTGCTGCTGGCGATTGGGCAAGACTTTCAGCACTGATGCGGACGATCGAGTCTGAGCCTGTTCATCTGCTGGCGAGTAGTTGGGCAATACCGGCCCTGTCTTCGCCCGCCTAGCTTTGGCAATAGAAGTAACTTTGCTTTTGGCAGCGCCAGCAGCGGGCTTGCGGGTCGATCGGGAGCGGGGAGAATCGGGGGATCTGATAGCAGCGGTCATAGAGTTCACCAATACGTAAAGTGGGGTAGCTTCAGCTTGATTGAGGTTAAAAGTTTTTGGTCTCCGAGATCGCCAGTGGTGGCTATCTGCGTTCGATCGGTTATCCTTACCAAGGATACCTCACAAGCCAACCAACCCATCCTACCACTGGTCTCTTTGACTTCAGGATTTGCCAAAAAAAAGAAATCTTTGCTGGTTAGCGATAATCTATGTGAAATTTATTAATAAATGCAGTATTGTAATCAACGAGCGAATCGTTGAGCTATTCGTGCCAGCATTGTTTCTCAAGTACACTATTCCCTTCCTTGCGATGGGTTTTCAATGTTAAGGAGTTTTTATGAACAAGGGATTAATTCGTTTGACTTTGGTAGTGGGCTTGGCCGCAGCCCTCGGCGCCTGCGGAGGTGAGACCACCAGCCCCACCAGCCCTTCTCCGGGCGGACCTGGCACTACTACTACTACTCCTCCTGCTGCTTCTTCTCCATCTCCAAAGGCCACTCCCACTACTAGCCCTGCCCCTACTCCTAAAAAGCCCTAACAAGGGCTCTGTCCGAGTCGGTACCCAACGAGCCTAGCCTCGGGGTGAAAAATGGTTCGCTCCTCGCATTTTTTCATCTCATCGGTCTAGGTCTCAAGTTGGGTGGTAGTGATTGTCTGATGCTTTTACTACTAAAGTTCAGTACGTCCCGTTACCGCAGCAAAGTCCGCTGATTCGCTGCGTTACAAAAACATTCCCTTTCAACTAGAAAATTTGACCAATAATTTCTTGATGGTACCCGCCACGTGATTTATCCGTGGAATCAATCCCAAATCCAAAATCCTTGCATCCTCAAGCCCCCGGATTTATCCGTGGTGTCAAACTCAAATCTCAAATCTCAAATCTCAAATCGAATGACTCCCGGCCTGCAGGTCTTGAAACTCAAACCTGTGACAGGATGTTTGAGGACATTGCCACTGCTGCCTCAACTGAATATCCACCGGAGGCAAGCGAGATTCGACGCAAATTTTGCACTCTATCCAGTCTCCCTTGCCTTCCCCGCAACTGTTCCCACAGACGAGAGGAAAGCAAGCAGAGACTTGGATTCTCGTCGAAAACTGGCTCGATGACAGCATCGGCATTGCTACTCGATTTGTTGACTACGAGTTTCGCGTCTGTGCGGTCCAGCACATCGAGCCGTCTGTTTTGAGCAAGTTTAGTGATTCAATTGGCGCCGCACCAGTTCGGTATTAACCCTGCCTCGGCAAAACTCGCTCCAGTTGCGCCTCAGTGCTGCTTTAAACCTATTGCACCGTCGCTGGTAGGATGGTGCTAGTTTGGTAGGCAATTCCTTAAGGATGGCAGATATTGCTTGCTGCTGTCGCCATGCTCAGTGCTTTAGCTTTGATTCCTCAATACCGAGTTAAGCATCCTTGGCTGTTTGAGCGTATTGCCCAAATTCACGGACTTTGTGGGGAAACCCAGCCTCCAGAATCTGAAAGTCGCTCGATCAGGCTATCCTCCCTACCTGAAAATTCCAGGTAAACTATTAACTGCTGTCCCACACTTACAGGATTGACCCTCCTGCCGCGGCAAATCAACAATAGTTTGAAAATTTTTCGTATCACATATTAAATAATAAGTCAAGGATATTTCAGAAAAATATAAATTTTTCAATTTGTTTTAATATTTCTATACTTAGATGTTAGCAGCAAAACCCCAGCTCTGCCGCCGGCAAGGCAACAGCCTGCCGTGTGTGCAAGGGCGCGCGCTGGAGCTGCAGCAGTCAAGATCATGCTAATCAGTGGTAGGATCAGCGATCAAAAATGTATCCAAATGTAAAGTGCAGCGCCGCTCTAGGTTTTGAAAGCCATTTAGTTAAAAGATTGAGGTAAGTAGTTTTATGCCCGCGACCGTCCCCTTTGAACAGATTGACCGAATTGTTTGGAATCAGCACCACGATCCATTTGAAGTGCTAGGCCCTCACGCGATCGAAGAAAATGGCAAAAAAGTCTGGGTCGTCCGAGCTTATCTGCCGAATGCGGATGCGGTATCCGTAGTTTTGCCGGAGGCCAGGGCCGAATACCCGATGAAATCAGAACATCACCCTCACTTTTTTGAATGTACGATCGACACCCCAGAACTAGCAAACTATCAATTGCGGGTCAAAGAAGGGGAACATGAGCGCTTCATCTACGATCCCTACGCCTTTCGATCACCCAAACTCACAGAATTCGACCAGCACCTATTCTCAGAAGGCAATCACCACCGCATTTATGAAAAACTCGGGGCGCACCTCACCGAAGTAGGCGGCATCACAGGAGTATATTTTGCCGTTTGGGCTCCGAATGCCCGCAACGTCTCTGTTTTAGGAGATTTTAACTATTGGGACGGCCGCAAACATCAAATGCGGAAGTCGCAAAACGGCATCTGGGAATTATTTATTCCGGGACTATCCGTGGGAACTTCCTACAAATACGAAGTGAAAAACCAAGACGGACATCCCTACGAAAAGTCCGATCCTTACGGTTTCCAGCAAGAAGTGCGGCCTAAAACAGCATCAATTGTCACCGACTTAGACACCTACACTTGGCACGACAGCGCTTGGATCGAAAAGCGGCGGCACACAGACCCACTGACGCAGCCGATTTCGGTTTACGAATGCCACATCGGTTCTTGGCTGCACGCGGCTACTGACGAACCCGCCGTGCTACCAAATGGGGAAATACAACCCGCCGTGCAGGTTTCGGAACTCAATCCTGGGGCGCGCTTTCTGACTTACCGGGAATTAGCCGATCGGCTGATACCCTACGTCAAAGATTTGGGATTCACTCACATCGAAATGCTGCCCATCGCCGAACATCCTTTCGACGGTTCTTGGGGCTATCAAGTCACCGGTTATTTTGCCCCAACCTCCCGCTACGGCACACCTGAAGATTTCATGTATTTTGTTGACCAGTGTCACGCCAACGGTATTGGCGTACTGGTGGACTGGGTACCAGGACATTTTCCCAAAGACGGCCACGGCTTGGCTTTCTTTGACGGAACTCACTTGTACGAACACGCCGACTCCCGCAAGGGCGAACACAAAGAGTGGGGAACCCTAGTATTTAACTACGGCCGCAACGAAGTGCGGAATTTCCTAGTATCAAACGCTCTGTTCTGGTTTGACAAGTACCACATCGACGGGATTCGCGTAGATGCCGTAGCCTCGATGCTTTATTTGGATTACTGTCGCGAACCTGGAGAATGGCTGACCAACCAGTACGGGGGCAGGGAAAATATCGAGGCGGCAGATTTTCTGCGTCAGGCGAATCACGTCATTTTTAGCTATTTCCCAGGTGCGTTGTCGATCGCCGAAGAATCTACCTCTTGGCCGATGGTATCTTGGCCGACCTATGTAGGGGGTTTGGGTTTCAACCTGAAGTGGAACATGGGTTGGATGCACGATATGCTCGACTATTACCACATGGACCCGTGGTTCCGCCAGTTCCACCAGAACAACATAACTTTCAGTATGTGGTACAACCACAGCGAGAATTTCATGCTGGCTTTGTCCCACGATGAGGTAGTCCACGGCAAAGCCCACATCATCGGGAAAATGCCAGGGGACGAATGGCAAAAGTTTGCAAACGTGCGGTGTTTGTTTACTTTTATGTTTGCTCATCCCGGAAAGAAAACGATCTTTATGGGGATGGAGTTCGGCCAGTGGCAAGAGTGGAACGTTTGGGGGGATTTGGAGTGGCGTTTGCTGCAATTCGAGCCGCACCAAAAGTTGAAGCTGTTTTTTAAAGATTTGAACAATTTGTACCGCAGCGAAACGGCACTTTACAGTCAAGATTTTGCTGAGGATGGGTTTGAGTGGATTGATTGCAGTGACAACCGACACAGTGTCGTGGCATTTGTGCGCCGAGAGAAGGATGGCGACGAGTTTGTGGTGACGGTGTGCAATTTTACGCCGCAGCCGCACTCTCACTATCGCGTAGGAGTGCCGGAACCAGGTTTCTATACGGAGTTGTTTAACAGCGACGCGCGGGAATACGGCGGTAGCAATATGGGGAATTTGGGGGGCAAGTGGACTGAGGAGTGGTGGTTCCACAACAGTGCTTATTCGATCGACTTGTGTTTGCCACCTTTGGGGGTCTTGATCTTAAAGCTCGATCGGGCAAAAACAACAGCAAAATCTCAACAGTTTTAAGTTGTGAGTCATGAGAGTTTTGAGTTAGGAAGAATCAAAACTTTATTAAACCTAAAACTTTGAAGCTATTCCGAAACCCGGTTTCTCCAAGAAACCGGTTTTTTTTTGTTTTGTTGTTGTGGCGAAAGAAGGAAGTTCTGCAACGGATTGGCTTTCTTCGGATGTAACGGATGTAATACTAATTCCCAATTACTGATTACCAGTTACCCATTACCAATTACCAGAAAGAATTGGTTTAAAGCCCCAAGCCTGATCGGGAGAAATTAAAAGAAGACTACTCATTACTCCAATCCTCGGACTTCCAGGTAGAGGTCGCCCCGCGTGCGGTCAACTGTCAACTGTCAACTGTCAACTGTCAACTGTCAACTGTCAACTGAACCATTACCAATTTTTAATTTCGAGTATCGGAAGCGCCAAGATTATAAGAAACTTTTGACTGCTCAACTGTTACTACTTCCGAAAGAGATTGTTCTGCAGCTACCTCTAACTTTGGCAGTGGTAGATGCTTCATTTCCCAAACTTTTAGCAAAATTAGATATTCATAAAAAGCTTGCAGCGTGCACCAAGCCAATCCCGCTTGGCCGTCAAGAAATCCGCCCAGTAAAATATACATATAGAAAAAGCGCACCACAGGCCGCAAAGGCAAGCGCAAAGAAAAATCTTTCAAAGCGCGGCGCCTTTCCACCTCCGACGCGCCAAACAATAAACCCCACCAATTTACTTGACCTGCTTCTAATTGGCGGAGAGTTTCAGCCGCCTCGTCAGTCGAGTAGCGGTTGTGCTTTTCAATCCAGCGGGAAAGACCTTTGCTGCAAGTATAGTGAGGGTAAGTTTCCTTCAAAAAGTGAGTAGGACCGTTGCAGACTTCGCGTTCAGTGTGACCGTAGTCAGTAAACCACACTCGGTCTTTGCGAAAGAGGCGCATTTGATAGCGCGGATATTGAGTGCTGCGGCGAATCCAGCGTTCCATAAATATTACTTTTTCAGCTACGTAATAGCCGATATATTCTTGACTTTCGATCGCCTTTAAGCATTCAGCAAACAGTGCAGGCGTCATCCGCTCGTCAGCTTCGAGGATGTAAACCCATTCGTACTTGCACGGGACTTCTTGGAGCATCCAAGTCCGCTGGCGTCCGTGAGTTTCAAAGGGGTGCTGCACTGTTTGCACGGCATAGTTCTGAACAATCTCAAGGGTGCGATCGGTGCTGAAAGAATCAACTACAATGATATCGTCACAAAGCAGTGCCGATTCAATGCAAGCGGCGATATCAATCTCTTCGTTGTAAGTCAGAATATAAATTGAGAACATTCCCAGCTTTCAGTAAGGGCAAACTATTTGGTAAACAAACTATTTCTCAGGGATGTCTCGACCAGCGCGATCCCTGCCAGCGCTGGTCAATTTTTGCGGCGGCCGAACCGCAGAATTCCCATACTTCTCAATCCCGTCCAACCGACAGTAATGTAGCCGATCGCTAACAGCAAACTGGTGATTCCCGTCTGCAAACTCGAATTTCTCGATCGAGTTCTTAACTCTTTCTCTTTTTGTTGCTTGCGGGTGCGAATCTCGTTGCGAGCTTGAGTGGGAAGTGATTGAGCTTGCTGTTCCAGGAACTTGTCGAGGGCTTTCGGGTCATTTTTCGACTCCTCAAGCACAGCTTTCAATTCCTTGGGAACCTCTGGACTCTTGAGTGCTTGTTGCAGCTTCCCGTCGTCTTGCAGCAGCGCCCCTATCTGGCTGCGACGCTGGCTTTTGAGCTGTTCTACCTGAGCTTTAAATTGAGGGCTTTTAAGTTGTGCCTCAAGTTGACCTTCCGCTTGTCCCGCTTCTTGATCGACTTGAGTCAGAGCATCCTTGAGTTCCAAACGAGTATTGTTGAGGTGAACGGGAACCAGAGATAGGTAAACTAGACCTAACAAGCTGGAAATCAACAGGGCCCAGAATCGCAAGTCCAGCCAAACATTGCGTCGCTCAATAGAGACTCCACTGCTGCTGTCCACCCAAAAGCCAGTCATCAGGAGGGCGATACCGATCAAAGGAATAATGCCCTTGTCAACTATCTGAGTTGCTGCAGTCAACTGCCAGCCTCGATTGAGAAGGTCTGAAGTTTCTCCCGGCAGCGACAGAACAATGCAGTCAAGCAAAGCAGAGAGAATCAAGATAATCCCCACTACTTTGAGAGTTCGAGCAGCTACTGAAGAAAATTGACGGCTATTACTTGCTTTCATAATTCGTGTTAGATAATTCTACACCCTTAGATTCAAAGGGGTAGTTGAGTGGATTTTGTTGAACGAGTTTAGCTATTTTCCACCAAAATAGCTGCTTCGAGTACCGAACTCGACTTTCCTCTGGGTTTTCACAGGCTGCGGTTACGACCCAAAAGGTCGAGTTTTTGCACAGCTATATAGAGTTGGACACAGAAGGCTGTGCGCTTCTGGGTTGGCTGTAAAGCTTGGTCAAGATTGCGCCCAGACACGGCAGCAAGCAACTGCTGGCTTCTTCTATAGTCTGACGAATCCAGCGTAAAGATGAGTTCTGCACGCTTGGGTTCGGTGCTTTTAACTAGCTTTCGCTCGCGCGGCGGTGTCAGAAATAATAGACACAGGAGGAGCGCGTTTCGTTGGGTTTCACCCCCTAGGGCTCTCACACCCCGATCGCCTGCCCGATGCGGGGGAACTAAATCCCTTGTCTTATAGTAATTGATATAAGAGAGGGCGGGAATAAATAATTGTTTACCAACCTTTTTAACATCCAATTACCAACAGCACGATACGGCAGTCACAAATACACGAATAGCGGTTTTTTACTTGGAAATTCTGTTTGCCATATCAGCTTCGTCGCCGGTAATTTTTACTTCTATATTCTTGCTTAATAGTCACAGATTACTAATGCCTATTTAGTCATTTACAGCTATTAATTATTGCCAGGTTGAAGGATTTATTGTTCAATATTAAAAGTGCAAGAATTCAGATTTTTTGGTAGGATAATTTTGCTCGCTGTTCAAATTTGGTGGTAATGACTGCAATGATTTCTAATGTTTACACGTTGAAAGAACTTGAAAGATCGCTCGCATCCGATCCGGACAAGTGGCGTCCGCTCGTGTTTACTAACGGGTGCTTCGATATCCTGCACTGCGGTCACGTCCGCTATTTGCAGGCAGCAAAAAATTTGGGGCGATCGCTCGTGGTGGGCTTGAATAGCGACGCCAGCGTGCAAGCTATCAAACCCCAGCAGCCGGGATTGCCACCCCGCCCGATCGTACCGGAAAATCAGCGAGCCGAAGTGTTGGCCGCCCTCAAACCAGTAGACGCCGTAATAATTTTTGCCGAGATTACAGCAATTAAACTGATAAATATCCTGAAGCCTGATATATACGTTAAAGGAGGCGACTATCAAGTCGAAACTCTGCCAGAAGCACCGGCTGTTATCGCCGGAGGTGGCAAGATTTCCTTAATCGAAATAGAAGTTCCGAGTTCTACGAGTGCGATCGTCAAACGCATTTTACAATTAGGTACTTAACCCTCGATCGAAAACAGCAAACAGTGAGCTAAACTCAGAAGTTGCCCCATCATCAAAAAACACGCTTGGTGCGCGCGTGCGAAGCTATCCCGTAGGGAATCGCTCGTACAACTTCATTCCAATTGCTAAGCAGGAGATAATTTTAATGGAACTCACAAGCAATAACACGATCGCGGAAATCCTACAAAGACACAAAGCAGAGTTACTAGCAGACTGGCTCAAAGAACTGCAAAATACCGGGCTGCGGCGGGACGACTTGATGAGAGCCAAAGAATTGCGCTCCGAGTGTCAAGAGTTCCTGCAATTGCTCCACATTGCAGTGGGGCACGGTAACTTTAGCGACATCCAGACACCCGAATGGGAAAATATGCGGGTGTTGCTAGCAGAAGTTTCGCGATCGCGCGTTCAGAGAGGCTTTACTCCCTCAGAGATAGCGAGTTTCATTTTATGCTTCAAAAAGCCATTGTTCGATCGGCTTTGTCATGAACTGACACAAAACCGCGACGCACTTGTCGAACAACTTTGGCTTTCCACCAGTTTATTAGACCAGCTAGGCCTTTGGGTGACAGAAATTTTTCTCAAAGCTCGCGAAGAAGTCATCGAACGCCAGCAGCAAGAAATGCTCGAATTGTCAACACCCGTCGTCAAACTTTGGCAAGGCATTCTCGCTTTACCCATGATCGGGACTCTCGACAGTGCCCGCACTCAAATAGTCATGGAAACTCTGTTGCAGGAAATCATGGAAACCGGCTCAGAATTTGCAATTTTAGACATTACAGGCGTGCCGACTGTTGACACTTTAGTTGCTCAACATTTATTAAAAACTGTCGCCGCCGCCCGTTTAATGGGTACTGAGTGCATCATCAGTGGCATTCGTCCGCAAATAGCTCAAACCATAGTTCATTTGGGAGTTGACTTGCAGGATATTCTCACAAAAGCTACTTTAGCAGATGCTTTTAAGGTCGCGTTGCAGCGCCAAGGTTTAACTATAAAAAATCTTAAAGAGGAAAGATAAATATATTGCAGTCTGACAGGTAAACCCAAGTAAAACTTAACGAATAGGTAAATTTGTGGAACGAATACCGATTCTTCAAATGGGAGAATTTTTGCTAGTAACAATTCAGGTAGATATGCACGATCGCTTAGCAATGACGCTGCAAGATGACCTGACGAACCGCATCGTCAAAACAGGTGTCAAAGGTGTGTTAATAGAAATTTCTTCCCTCGAAATTGTTGATTCTTTTATCGGTCGCATTATCAACAATATCGCTAGTATGTCACGAATTTTAGATGCGGAGACAGTTGTAGTCGGGATGCAGCCAGCGGTTGCTATTACCCTCGTTGAGTTGGGCCTTTCCCTGACAGGAGTTCGCACAGCTTTAAGCGTTGAAAAGGGCATGATTTTGTTGCGAAAATCCTTGGGTTTGTCTCTTGACGGGCAAGCGTAAGCAGTCGATTAATTGTCCCCTGACTGAGGCACAGGCAATCACGAAACCTAGTTTGTTTGTACATACCTTGTTGACAAACTGAAGATTTCTTAGGAGAGGGCTTACGCACTCAAGGGGGTTAAATCAAGGGTTTGAGATTCCTGCACTATCTTCTCTTTTGAGAGAAAATCGTAGTAAGTGCGTAAGTCTTATTAGGAGAAACTAAGTGGATGAGTCTAAGTCCTATATTTTGGGGAGAAGTTCTATTTTGGTACAGTAGCCGCCATGTCAAAACGTGAGACACTAGAAATCCGATCGTCATCCGATATAGTCCACGTCCGACAGCAAGTGCGAACTTGGGCTGTAGCAATGGGATTCGGTTTACTAGACCAAACGAAAATCGTTACCGCAGCCAGCGAACTCGCCCGCAATACTGTAGAGTACGGCAAAGGGGGAACTGTAACTCTCGAAACACTCCAATTAGGCACCCGCAAAGGGCTACGGCTGATATTTGAAGACAAGGGCCCGGGAATTCCCGACATCGAATTGGCTATGACTGACGGTTATACTTCTAATCAGGGTTTGGGTTTGGGACTCAGTGGTTCTAAACGGTTGATGCACGAATTTGAAATTGTTTCCAAAGTGGGTAAGGGGACTAAAATTGCGATCGTCCGCTGGCGGTGAGTAAGTAATACGATTTGAGAGTTGAGATTTTAGATTACAGCATTGGGAATGAGTGAAAGCATCCAGGATACAAACCCCCGGATGAATCCGTGGGTTCAATGCTTCCATTCTTTAATCTAAAATCTAAAATCTAAAATCTAAAATCGATTGACTGAGGACGATCGGGGCTTGGAGCTTGCGTATAGTTGTATTATTTTTTAAAATTGGTATAAATAGCAACCAGCAAAGCCAAGAAGTGATTCTGGGAATGCCACACCATACCCGGAGAGGGTTGGCGTATGGAGGATTTCATTATGAGAACTGATAAAAAATGATAGATGCCGTAGCCCTGCCCGTAACAGAAGAAAGTCAAGTGGGAGAAGCGCGCCGAATCGCAGTCGCCCTGGCGGCTGAAGTCGGATTTAACGAGACCGATCGCGGTAAAGTAGCAATTATTACCACCGAAGCAGCAAAAAACGTGGTCAAGCACGCCCGCGAAGGAGAAATTTTGCTGCGAACATTAAAAACAACGGCAGGATATAGCATTGAAATAGTAGCGCTCGATAGGGGGCAGGGAATGGCAAATGTCGCGCTGTGTCTACGGGACGGTTTTTCTACAGCGGGAAGCCCTGGAACGGGACTGGGGGCAATTCAACGCCTCTCTACTTTTTTTGATATTCATTCTGTACCAAAACTGGGGTCAGCCTTATTAGCGCGGCTGGAACCGACCAAAAATAGCCGGGAAGCATCCCAAAACAGCAATTACTTGGAATTTGGGGTTATCCACTTACCGAAAGCAGGAGAGCAAATTTGCGGGGATTCGTGGGCGGCAGAAAATCACTGTGAGAAAAACCTGATTTTAGTTGCAGACGGGCTCGGCTACGGGGATTTGGCCCAGGAAGCGTCTCAGGAAGCAGTGCGGGTATTTGAGGAAAACGCCAAACTTGGGCCGAAAGCAATTTTAGAAAAGGCGCACGCTGCTTTAAAAAATACCAGAGGAGCGGCGGCGGCGATCGCCCAAATCGATCTTACTCAACAAACAATTTGTTTTGCCGGAATTGGCAACATCAGCGGTGTAGTTGTCACAGATAACCAAAGCCGCAGCATGGTTTCCTACAACGGCACAGTTGGACATATGATGCGAAAAGTAGCAGAATTTGTCTATCCTTGGTCGCAGCAGTCCCTACTCATCATGCACTCCGACGGTTTGGCGGCGCAGTGGAATTTAAACCGCTACCCGGGTTTAGCCTCCAGGCATCCTGCTTTAATCGCAGCCGTGCTCTACCGGGACTTCAAACGCACTCGCGATGACATGACAGTTATAGTAGCCAAGGTGAGAGAAGCAGCGTGAGTTACCCAATCCTGACGACGGAAGTCCGTTTTGAACAAGACATCGTACAAGTACGCCAAAGAGCTCGCCAAATTGCTAAAGGGCTGGGATTCGATTCCCAAGTACAAACCCGCATCGCCACAGCAGTTTCCGAAATTGCCCGCAATGCTTTCAAATATGCAGGCGGTGGCAAAGTAGAATTCATTGTGGAAGGGGAATCGCCCCAAATTTTTCGGACTCGGATTTCCGACACGGGGCCGGGAATTGCTGATTTAGCGGCTGTGTTAAGCCCCAATTTTCGATCGCAAACCGGCGCGGGACTTGGTTTAGCAGCAGCGAAACGCTTGATGGACGAAGTGCAAATCGACTCGGCGCCCGATCGCGGAACGGCTGTACAATTAATTAAACAGTTTTCCAAAAATATGCCGGCGCTGAGTGCGATCGAACTCAATCAATTAGTTGACAAACTAGCGCGCCAAATTCCCGAAGATCCCTACGCTGAAATTCAGCAGCAAAATCAAGAATTACTACGCACTTTAGACGAACTCCGCCAGCGTCAAGAAGAACTCGTACAATTAAATCAACAACTAGAAGATACCAATCGCGGAGTCCTGGCACTTTACGCTGAATTGAACGACAAAGCCGAATCTCTCCGCCGCGCCAGCGAACTCAAAACCAGCTTTCTCTCCAATATGAGCCATGAGTTTCGCACTCCGCTAACGGCAATTCTGAGCCTTTCCGAAATCTTGTTACATCGCCTAGACGGAGAACTTTCCGCCGAACAGGAAAAGCAAGTAAATTACATTCATAAATCTGCCGAGTCTCTCGCAGAACTTGTCAACGACTCGTTAGATTTAGCCAAAGTGGAAGCCGGAAAACTAACTGTTCGCGTGGCTGATTTTGAAGTCGAAGATTTGTTCAGCGCCCTGCGAGGAATGATGCGCCCCCTGCTTCCCCAAAACTCTGCCGTGTCTATAATTTTTGAAGATCCTCTCGAACTTCCAATCCTCACAACCGACGAGGGCAAAGTTTCTCAGATTTTGCGAAATCTGATTTCTAATGCCCTCAAATTTACCGAAGCAGGTGAAGTTCGAGTTGCTGCGGAAATAGGAGAGGAGGGAACAATTACTTTTTCAGTAGCAGATACGGGCATTGGCATTCCCCCAGCCGACCAAAGGCAGATTTTTGAAGAATTTGTCCAACTCGAAAACCCCTTGCAGAAGCGCGTCAAAGGCACGGGATTGGGATTGTCTCTGTGCAAAAAACTGGCGGAATTTCTGGGGGGAAGCATTGAAATCACAAGTTCACCCGGAGTGGGTTCGACTTTTTTTGTTACACTGCCGATTCTGTATCCTGGAGAGGAAGAAAACCCTTTGGAAATGTCCCCTGCTAAGGGAGAGGAAATATCGCCCAAAAGCGCAAATTCTCGTAGCTTGCGCGGTTCCGGGTCATCGCCAGCGTCGGATTCAGCAGCCAAAGTTTTGAGTGGGGAGGATGAAGATAGTTTTTCGGTATTTGCTGAACAACTTGCCACCACTTCATTGTACTGCGATATAGGTCGCCAACGGCGCTGATGGTGGGTGCGACTGCTCTTTGAGCAACCGCAAGCAATTTTTATCGACATTATGATACCGCATCTGACCGAATTTGAGGTTTGGGAAGCGTTGAAGTGCGATCGAACTACTTGTCAAATACCTGCTATCGTGATGAATTCAAAACATTTTGGGTTACATCACTTTTTTGCTGTACGGGATGCTAGGAGTGCAAGATAAAAAATATATTCCGATGCGAAGGGAAACGATATCAGGAATTGTAGCTGTTGAGGACTGAAGTCCGATGCTGGAAACCTAATTATATTTTTTACCAGAATTTTATATGGTTCGTAAGAGAGTTAATTTATAGCAGGCAATATTTATTTAATTTGCAACAGAATTTAACCTTTGTGCTGTAAAATGTAGCAGTTCTCAGTTGCCGACTATATAGTAGGGACTTACCGAGGGCCTGTTTTCGTGTCGGCGATCGGCTAAAATCCCTGATAAATCTCGTTCTTAGCAAAGTCTCGATTAATAAAAATAATGCAACAGTAGACCCGTAATCCAAACCCATACAAAATAAGCCATTCCCAAATCTAAAATCTAAAATCTAAAATCTAAAATGGTATGACTTTCATCTCCCTTCAATATGCCCTGTTTCTGTTAGTTTTGTTCGCGGCTTACTGGTTGGTTCCGGTGCGGTGGTGGCGGCTGTTCATCATGTTGGCGGGTAGTTTAATTTTTTACGCTTCGCTGCAAATTTGGTACATTCCTCTGCTGTTAGTCGCTGCTTTGTTTAATTACTGCTTGGGGATGGCGATTGGGGAACCTCTGGATTGGCGGATTGCTAATGAATCTTGGAACCGCCGCCGTTTGTTGCTGCTTTGGATAGGTATCTGCCTGAATGTGTTGCTGCTTCTGGGCTTTAAGTATGTGCCTTTTTTATTGAGTTCGATCGGCACTTTGTTCAATTGGCCTGTAGCTATCGACGGCGCTGACTGGGTGAAAAGTCACGTCATCGCACCTTTGGGATTGAGTTTCTTTTGCTTTGAGTGCATTGCTTATTTGATTGATGTGTACCGAGGCGCGCCTGCTGCTACTTCGCTGCTGCACTTTGCTGCTTACAAGTTGTTTTTTCCAAAACTGATTTCCGGCCCGATTACTCGGTATCACAACTTGATCTATCAACTGAAAACCCAGCAATTTCCGACGCCCGATCGCATTTCTGAGGGACTTTGGACGATCGCCTTTGGTGCAGTAAAAAAAGGTCTTTTCGCAGATAACTTGGGAATTTATGTCGATTTAAGCTTTACCAACTTGCAGCGGGCGGGTAGCGAGGATCTGTGGCTGGCTATTTTTGCTTACGGGCTGCAACTTTATCTCGATTTTAGTGGCTATGTTGACATGGCGCGTGGTACTGCTTTGCTGCTGGGTTGGTATTTGCCACCAAATTTTGATTTTCCTTATTTTAGTGCCAGCATAGCGGATTTTTGGCGACGCTGGCACATGACTTTAGGCGACTGGCTACGCAATTATTTGTATTTTCCTTTGGGCGGTTCGCGAGTCGGTTTGTGGCGCACTTGTCTGAATTTGTCGATCGTGATGTTAATTGCGGGAATTTGGCACGGGGCAGCTTGGGGATTTATTGTGTGGGGGGGTTTACACGGTTTAGCTTTGGCTGTTCACAGGCTGACTGATGTGCTGTTTAAGCGATTGCAGATCGAGTTTTTGTGGGAAAATCCGATCGGTATTGCGATCGGTTGGCTGTTGACTCAGGCGATGGTTTTTGGTAGTTGGATATTTTTCCGTCTTCCCGATTTAAAGGATTCTGGATGGGCGATTTCGCATTTGTGGGGACACACTGCTGACGTGCAGTTTGCTGAGAAAGTTTATGGCGAAGTTTTGGGTTTGGAAAGAGTGCATTTAACTTGGATTCTGGCCGCTTTGGCTGCAGCGATGCTGGGGAATTATGCGTTGAGTCGGGGTTTGAAATTAGAGTTAAATTGGCCGCTGAAATTGGTGTTAGTGCCGCTTTGTTTGTATGCCGTTTGGGTGTTGGCTCCCGAAGGGGGTTTGCCTTATATTTATTTTGATTTTTAGGGTATTATAGCAGAAGGAATGAAGTCCGATGGAAGTCGGAAGAAAGAAGGAAGAAGCAATAAAATCAATCATTTCAGCCATTAACAACGTCCTAACCGTCTTGGCTGTTGCTATATTTGATTTTCCTTTTATTCCCCGTAAGGTGCGCCGAAGTGATTCCCCGCTTTGGTGCGCGATGACCATCCTAGAAATCACAGTCAACAGTCAACAATCATCGGACTCCGGCACACTACAACTGATAAGAACACCAGTCACTCCAGCTACCGACATAAAGTTTAGCATCGGGAATTCCGGCGATTTCTAAAGACAGTAAATTAACGCAAGCCGTCACCCCGGAACCGCAATAAACAATAATTTCTTCCGCTTTTTCTAATTCTGTCCAGCGCTGTTTTTGTTCGGATGCCGATCGCACTTTTCCAGTTTCATCCGTCACCCCTTGCCAAGGATAGTTAACCGCACCCGGAATGTGACCTGCAATGGGGTCGATCGGCTCCCGCAAACCTTCATATCTCTCACTTTCTCGCGAATCAACCAAAACCTTTCCCGGCAAGTCTTTACGCTCTTTTACCGCCTCAATATCTACCGCCAAATCCTGCTGCAAATGAGCAACAAATTTACCCTCACGGGGTTCTGGCAAAGTATTTGTTACCGGATAGCCCGCCGCTTTCCATGCGCTGAAACCGCCGTCTAACAAAGCGACTTTGCTGTGTCCCATATATCGCAGCAGCCACCACAAACGAGAGGCAAAAGCCAGCCGCGAATCGTCATAGGCGACGACTAAAGTTTCTGGTGAATTAATGCCGATCGCACTCAATTTATCAGCTAATTCTTCAATATTGGGCAGCGGATGTCTGCCGCCGTGTTTGCCCACTGAACTCGCGAGATCGCGGTTTAAATCTAAATAGAAAGCTCCCGGAATGTGACTTTCTTGATATTGTTTTTGTCCCAATTCAGGGTCGGCAAGGGAAAACCGACAGTCAATAATTACAACTTGCGGATTGTCGGTATTGGTGGCTAACCATTCAGGAGAAATGATTAAAGTGTTGTCAGTCATAATTTTTCACATCTATGTTTTAACATTTATCGGGAAGGAGCTTTTTTATCGGGTTCTGCTTTGTCGGTACGAGATTTTTTAGAATTTGCTTTCTCCGAAGCTCTTTTTTCAGAATTTAATTTTTTAGGAGTTGCTTTTTCCGAAGGTGATTTTTCGACGGGTGCGGGAGTTGGAGTTGGCAGAGGGGGAGTTACGGCTGCTTCTTGAGCGTAAAGCAGATATTTCTGATACTCGATTACTTTTGATTGAGCTAGTTGATAGTTGGGGCTAGAGACTGGTACTCTTCTCATTAATGAGACGGCTTCTTGCCAACGATCGATAACTGTAGTCCAATCGGTCTTGGTTTTTGCCGATCGCCCTAACTCTGCTGCTTTGAGTGCACTGTTAACGGCTTCTCGAAAAGTATCTGGTGCAGTATCCAGTACAGTTGCTAAATTTGCTGTTTCATCGGGATTATTCCCCGCAGTTGCTGCTGGCTGGTTCAAAATTTTACCGACAAACGCCACCACCGCGATCGCCAACATACCCGTTACTAGCCCCACTACAATGAAAGTCGAGCGCAGTCGGTTCTCAAATGCTGCAAGTTCCGACGGTTTTTCCTCCTCAATATTGTTCTCCATGTCTGTGCGATCGTCCATATTAGCAACAGCAGTATTTGGTACAGCTTCTCCTGCAAAGCTTTGTGGTTCAAAATTACTGTTCTCTAAACTAAACTCTTGACTCCAAGCAACAGCAATCTGACCGCTTTCTCGGCCCTCAACCTTCACTTTGCGAATCGAATCCGGCTGCAAATTTGTCAGCTCGGTGCGAACCAAATCAACTAATGTATTTTCTATGGGTACTTGCTCGGCCTCAAGAATTACATCCAAACAGTCGCCGTCGAGATTCGCGGAGGCTGTGATGCCTTCAGATTGCAACTGGCTGTTTAGCCAAGATGCGATAGCACTGGCGAGATTTCCCTGCTTGGCAAGTTCCTGAAAATTAAGCTCTGTCATAGCTGGACACCTGATAATGCAGAAGGTAGAAGGCAGAAAGAATGAAAAAGTCAGAAATAGTTTTTTAAAGTTGAAAACACCCTAACTGAAATTCAACAAATAGTATAATGTATCGTGGCAAATCCCAGCCCTAAGATGCAAATTATCACTGTCGCTCTCCCTCCCCGCCCTTGGGAAAAGACTCGCACTCCTTACTGCCAAACGAACTCAGGTTTTTAGTGAGGAATGCAAGTCGTCTTGGTCAGCCGCCAAATACTGCTACTGCTGCTGCAACTAGGTTTTTGATACCAGGCGCGCCAGTCCAGATATTGCAAGCATCGCCCCTAAAACCAGCATCCGCCTGGAAAAATCCTTAATCGCGCGGATGCGAGATGGGAAATTTTAGATGAAAAATTTGTGCGATCGCAGTGCCATCGGCGGACAGCGAGTGATATCATCAGTTAGTCAATATTCAAGTTTTTATAGCAAATAACTCGATCGCACAATGGTAGCAATAGCAATTTTAGCGGCTGGACGTGGCACGCGCATGAAATCTGACTTGCCTAAAGTTCTACACGAATTGGGCGGTCGATCGCTAGTTGAGCGAGTCCTCCAAAGTTGTCAAGAAATTCAAATTACGAGGCGACTTGTCATCGTCGGTTATCGAGGTGAACTCGTTAAAGAATCTCTGATTGGATGTCAAGAAAGATCAGGAAAAAATCTTGAATCTCCTCCCCTAGAATTTGTCGAACAAACCGAACAATTGGGAACAGGTCATGCCATTCAACAATTGCTGCCTCACTTAGAGGGATTTCAAGGAGATTTGCTGGTATTAAATGGGGATGTACCTTTGCTGAGGGCAGAAACTCTCAAACAATTGATGGTAATTCACAAACAGCACCAAAACTCTGCTACTTTATTGACAGCTAATTTGCCTAATCCTCAAGGGTACGGCCGAGTATTTACCGACAGTCAAAACTTAGTCCAGCAAATTGTCGAAGACCGCGACTGCACACAAGCTCAAAAGCAAAATCACCGAATTAATGCAGGTGTTTACTGTTTTCACTGGCCGGATTTAGAGAAAATTTTGCCAGAATTGAAGGCAGACAATGACCAAAAAGAATATTACCTAACTGACACGGTAAATTTCCTCAATCCGGTGATGGCGGTGGATGTGGAAGATTATCAAGAAATATTGGGAATTAACGATCGCAAACATTTAGCCACAGCTTGCGATATTTTGCAAACGCGGATAAAGGACAAATGGATGACGGCGGGAGTGACGCTGCTAGATCCCAACAGCATCACCATTGACGATACCGTAGAGTTGCAGCCGGATGTGGTAATTGAACCGCAAACTCACTTGCGGGGAAACACTTCGATCGCCTCTGGGAGTCGCATCGGCCCCGGCAGTTTGATCGAAAACAGTCAGATTGCAGAAAATGTGACTGTGCTTTATTCGGTAGTTTCTGACAGTATGGTTGCTGAAAATTCCCGCATTGGCCCTTACGCCCACTTGCGGGGACACGCAGAAATTGGGGCGAACTGCCGCGTCGGCAATTTTGTAGAATTGAAAAATACTCAAATCGGCGATCGAACTAATGTAGCTCACTTGTCTTATTTAGGCGATGCGACTTTGGGAGAAAAAGTCAACATCGGTGCTGGGACAATTACGGCGAATTATGACGGAAAAAACAAGCACAAAACTCAAATAGGCGATGGAAGTAAAACTGGTTCTAACAGCGTGCTGGTTGCACCGATAACTGTGGGGGAAGATGTTACTGTAGCGGCGGGTTCTGTGGTGACAGAAGATGTGCCGAATGATTGTTTAGTAATAGCCCGTGCCCGGCAAGTTGTCAAACCAGGTTGGAAATTGAAAGAACCTAAAAAGTGAACCATTTACTTTTTAGATGATCAGTTTCTACCCAATCGCGAGTTTCGCACTGGATACCAAAGAAACCGGGTTTTTATAACGGAAGCGATGGCAATATAGAAGAGATTTTAGTGAAAAACCCGGTTTTTGTGTAAGTCCGCCACCTTGAGAAATCGGGTCCATCGCGATCGGCTATTTTTGGTTATTTTGTTGGTGCAGATAGTTGTTAATCGCTTTAGCGATTTTTGCTTGCTGGTATGGGTTCATCGTGCGGGGTAGGGAGATGCGAGAGCCTCCACAAACTAACAGTCTGATTTCGTACCAAGTGTCATTATCCCGATCTTTTGTTCGATCGACTTCCACGCCATAAATCTCGCACAGAGAGTATTCCGTTACTTTACGTGCCAACAAACCCCGCTGTTTAATAGTCAAGGTGTTTAAAGTTCCATCGAAGCTGTAAATTTCATTATTTCTCAAGACGATCACTGCGATTCCTGCGAGCAAAAATATGCCTCCTGTCCATCCCAACCAGCGATCGTCTTGGCTTAAGCGCAGCCATCGATTTTTTGCATTGTTAACAAAAAAATTGATGTCAGAAGCCACAGCGTTTTGGGTTCCCCAATTAGTGGAGTTAGCAGTGAAAGGAACATTGCCAACAGAAGTCAAAAGTACAACTCTGGTTTTATAGCCGCATCTTTCAACTTTAGCTCCCCGCAAAGAATCCAGCTCAATTTCTTGGATGTTCGATCCCAGTAAATTCGATCGCACAATCTGGCACTTTCCTTGTTTTGCCTGCAATCGCTGGCAGCTCAGACTTGCTGCATGATAGTCAAAAGTCAGCGATATCAGTCCAAATGTCATGAATAAACAACTAGGGAACCAAAAATCAAATATGCTTTGAGTCTGAATTATTAATTCACTTGCTGTTTCCTTGATTTTTTTCATTTATCTCACCTTTTGATTCCAAAAATGAGGCTACATATCGACTTACCGACCCCGATGAGCCAAATTGTTAACTTATATATTATTTGAAGTCGTCCTTTGCCATGACCCCTTTTATTTTGCTAATAGATTAGCACTAAAATGTCTTGCCGACCACCTAGGTCGCGAGTTTACCTGTTTACCTGCGGCTGGGTTTAATATAGCTTTTCGTGATTTAAAGTAGATGAATCTTAAAAATATATTAATTATGTTATGGGAATCCTTGCAGGAGTTGTAATTTTTTTACCCCACCCCAACCCTCCCCGAACTCGCGGGGAGGAAGTAAGAAGTTCACAAATGATTTAGGATTACTATATGGGGAATGAAACGTTAGCTTTGCCCTCCGTAGGAATTTAATCACGCAGATGAGTACAGGTTTACATTTTGTTACATGGTCAGGTTTATTTGCGCCTACTTAATTATCGTTAGTTATTGATTTGGGCGATTCCCTACGGGATAGCTAGGGTTCACGGCTTTGTAGGGCAAATACATTACTAATCGTGTGATTATCGCTAATCGAGATATAGCTGCGAATCAAGTCAGCCATTTTGTATTGTTCTGTTAGTGAATAGCTTCTTAAACAGATGATATCGCCCCCGAACATCAACAAATCAACATAATAGCTACGATTTCCCTCGCTATCTCCTATTTCCTCTAATTCCACCGCAGAAATCTCGCGAGTTGAGCATTCGGTAACATCATGAAGCCACACACCCCGTCGTTTAATGGTCATTTTGCTAAAAGTTTTATCAAAAATGTATGTTTCATCTATCGCGCCGTCCAACAAAGACAGCGAAAACAACAGAAATATGCCTCCACCTATCCAATTTGATGCTAAAATTATCTGCAATAATCCAATGACGATGAAGGGACAAATTAATAGCAAACCATCCCAGGCGCTCGAAGATTGAATTGTTAGTTTAGTCGGTGTTTGGTTGAGAATTTTCATTAGTTCATTTTGGATTTTCACCAACAAGGTGAATTACTTATCTATCCGCTATATCCAATTGCTCAGGCACGGATTATTATTTAACACTGGTTTGGACGATCGCACTTTTGGTGTTGTAAACAGACTTGACAGCATAAGCATCGCCCGGACGTACCTGTAACGCTCTGTTAAAATTGATTAAAGCGGTTTGATAGTCTCCCTGTCCGTAGTAGATATAGCCGAGTTTCATCGATTGTTTGAAGTCCGAATTTTGAGCAGCAACACGAGCAGAATTAGGATTAGTTACAGGTGCAGCAGAAGTAGGATATGGCTCTTGAGAGAGTGAGGGATAAGTATTGAAATCCGAAGAAAAAGAAGATGGCGATTGCTCGTTAGACCCCAGATATACATTAGGCGCTGAAGCATCGGTTCCGAGAATACCTATTACAGGCAATAATGCAATAATAATGCCTAACAAGAAATACATTAGGAATCCAGCAAGTTGAAGTAAAAATGGTTGTCTAACTTTTTTATTACTCCAATTTTTAATATGAAATACCCAGGAAGCAAAGGGAACAAAAAAGTAAACCAATCCCCACAGAGTTTCTTGTTCAATAGCTTGAGATAATCCCCAGATATAACCAACCAAAATTAAAATAAAGCCCAGACCGCCAAAAAAGAAAACGATTGAATAGATAGACATTTTCTGTTGCTCCCGTTTGTGTAAAGTTATTTGACAAACTGTAAACGTAAGGATTGAGGCACATTTTCAACCTGAAACTCTTTCCCCTGTTTGCTGTGTTAAAAATAGATTAGCGGTGACAACAGTTCGATCGCGCACAGCGAATGTTAGGATTTTGGTTAGGAATTAGACTAGGAACTCGATCGCGACTGCCGCAAATGATACCCTCTACCCTCGATCGACCCGAAGAACCATTTGCACGCGCCAGCACCGGCTGGGACATCCAAAAGCTTTACAGCGACTTGGCAAATGCCAAACAAGAATTCGCCCCCCACACCAGAAGAGGGCTGACACCCGTAGAAAAGCGGCATCTCTGCGGCTTGCTGTGCGGCTACAGCCCAGCCGAAATTGCGGTATTTCTCAACAAACAAATCAAAGGTGTCGAAGTTGATTTGTCAAAAACTTTGTACAGATATATAGAATTATTGACAAATCGACCCCGAAATGCTCTCAAAAATTGGAGAGATGCGATCGACTGGCTGGAAATAGCCGGATATAAAACGCAGCCAAAAACCTCAACCGGCGCCATCTTAAAAGCTACTCTCCACCATTCAGACAGGATTTTGTCTGCGGCTATCAGTCCCGACGGACAATTCCTCGCAACGGGTTCTGAGGAGAGTACAGTGAAAATTTGGAGTTTGCACAGCGGGGAACTGCAGCAGACAATTTTCGGACATTCAACAGCCGTGTTGCTAGTTGCTTTCAGTCCCGCCAGCAAAACGCTGCTGACACGATCGCGCGCGGGCACAGTCAAACTCTGGAACCTGCAAAATGGCGAACTGCTGAAGCGTTTGGCAGAGGTGCACCGCCACGAATCCGTCGCAGTCAGCCCCGACTGGCAAATTTTGGCGATCGGCACCACCCGCGGCACAATCCAGCTTCAGCACCTCAACAGCGGCCAACTGCTGCAAGTTTTGGAAGGCTATCAAGGGGATGACATAAGTGCGATCGCCCTGAGTCCCAACGGCAAAATGCTAGTAGCCAGCGGACTCAATGCAGCCAGCGGTTTCTGTCGCGCCACAGTCACTTTGTGGGAATTGCCGGGAGGCGAAGTGAGGCGAACTTTTGGCAGCGAAAATTATGTAGCGATTTCTTCCGATAGCCAAATTCTTGTCAGTCACGGCGGCCAAACTATCAAACTCTGGAATTTGCAAACAGGCGAATTATTGCATTCGCTGCAAACAGGAATTCGCATCACTTCTGCCGCCGCAATTAGCCCTGATGGGAAATACTTTGCAGTGGGGTGTTTTGACGGTACTGTTAGACTTTGGAATCTTCGCGGCGAATTGCTGCACACTTTAGGTGGACATTCTAGCCCTGTGTCTGCGGTGGCGATCGGGCTTTTGGGCGAAATTCTCGTCAGCGGCGGGGAGAATGGTACTGTTAAACTTTGGCAACTGCGGATTTAAGAATATCAATTCCGGTTGCACCGTCCGTGCTTGTTGACTGTTGACTGTTGACTGTAGAAGGAGGGGTCAAAAAAATGAAAATTGCGCGAATTATTTGTTGGCAGCTTGATTAGACTTTACGCCCGAGGATGAAGCGCGGATTTGATATCATTCCGGCCGAGGCCGGAATTGATATAATATCAATTATGATGCCACCGGATTTGATATAAAACTAACGCCGATCGAGATACCCGACTTTTTGAACAAGTCGGGTATCTGAACCACATACTGACAATTTATATCGCCCTTTTAAGCAATAAAAATCAACGTTCCCTTGCTCATTTCCAAAGTATCGCCCATTTCCATACCATTGTGAAAAGCACCCAAAATCACCTCGCTAGTTTTGCCGAAAGCGATCGCCCCGCTAGCATCAATTCCAATTGCGCCAAAATCCCGTTGACGTTCGTCAGCTTCAGTAAAAGAACGCTCAAAAGCAGCTTTCAAACTCAAACCATCTGTTACCCGAATCACAATTCGCGCGGCCAAACACTCGTCCATAATGTGCTCGCCAATCCCCGTACAGCTTACCGCCGCACTTTGGGCCGCGTAATTTCCCGCCGGCATCGCCGAGTCGCTAACCCGCCCAATCCGCTCAAAACCCTTGCCACCAGTCGAAGTCCCAGCAGCCAAGCGTCCATGTACATCCAAAGCTACGACTCCGATCGTACCCACACCGGCCGGTTCGGCAACCACGTCAGCCATTGCTTTACTAAAATTGCCTTGGCGTTCCTGCATCCACTCGTGCAAACGCAAATCCGTCATCGGATCGTAAATCGGCAATTGAAGTTCTCGCAACAATTCCGCCGAACCAAAATCAGAGAGAACTCGATCGTCCGAATGCTGCAAAAATTGAGCAAGTTCGATCGGATGTTGAACGCGAGAAACATTAATCGCCCCGCTGAAACGCTGCATCAAACCATCCATCAGGGAAGCACTCATCCGAATTTGACCGTCCGACTGCACTACAGAACCAGTACCGGCATTGAATCGCGGGTCATCTTCCAATAATTGGCACCCCCGCACCACTGCATCTACGGCACTTGCACCGTCTTTCAGCAGCGGATAAACTTCCTCCAAAACATCGTAAAGCGATTTCCGCACCGCCTCAATTCCGCCTTTACTATGTAGAGAACTGCCGGCACCGCCGTGAATAACTAGCTTTGGTTGCACTTGTAGCGATGCCATAATTTTTAACCTAAAATTTTTCCTTTGCAATCTTAGCTTTGATCGAGCAAATTACCGTAAATTATTAATCTTAAGCGGCGAAACGGCGGCGACGACAACGCTCGGAGCAGTATTTAACCTCATCCCAGCAGTTGGCCCATTTTTTGCGCCAAGTAAAAGGTCGATCGCACACCGGGCACATTTTTGTTGGTAAATCAGATTTCGATCGTTGCTTAGCCATGCTAATTTTGACAAGAGATTAACTAATTCACATCTTGTACCATTTTTATGAACAGGCAAGATGCCTGTTCCACTCATAGTTAAATTTGATTGTGGAACAGGCATCTTGCCTGTTGCTAAGGAAACAACATAATTTCTGCCAAACACCTCCCAAATAAAAATGCTCGAAAAGGCCGAGGCCAACATCCGAATAGTCTTAGTCGAACCAGCAGGGCCCTTGAATGTGGGTTCTGTTGCCCGCGTGATGAAAAATATGGGTTTGCACCAATTAGTTTTGGTAAATCCCCAATGCGATTATTTAGGGGAAGAATCCCGACTGATGGCAGTTCGCGCCGCCGACATATTGGAAACGGCGAAAGTAGTCGAGAGTTTGCCCGCTGCTTTGGTTGGGTGTGTCAGAGCGATCGCAACTACAGGAGATGATAGTCGATCGTTGCCAACACAACTAGAAGAACCCGCAGAGGCCTTGCCTTGGCTCCTAGAAGCCCCCAGCGCCCTCATTTTCGGCCGAGAAGACTGCGGCTTGACCAATGCCGAATTAAACCGCGCTCAACGCCTGATTCGCATTCCCAGCAGCGATGCCTACACTTCCCTAAATCTCGCCCAAGCCGTCGCTATCTGCTGTTACGAACTATACAAGTCAGTTGTCAGTTGTCAGTTGTCAGTTGTCAGTGGCCAGAAGGAATCGGCTCCCTTGGAAAATTTAGAGGGATATTACCAGCAACTAGAAACACTGTTACTCAAAATAAAATATTTGCAGCCGCACACAGCAGCAAGCCGGATGGAAAAATTTCGGCGTTTGTACAACAGAGCCTATCCCACAGTGGATGAAGTCGCCATGCTGCGGGGCGTCCTCCGCCAAACAGAATGGGCAATCAAAACTTACCCACGAGAGGCAAATTCTGATACTCTGGATGGGGCGTTGCCGGAAAATCTAATGGATAGCTAGCAGAAATGCTGATAATTGGGGATGTGAGATTGAGGATTTTTTTCACAGAGAACTTTCCTGCACCCACTTGTCACCTTCATCACAGAGTTTCTTGACTAAAAACCTAAGCTTTGCGATAATTTGCGAGCAATAAACCCGGTTGCTGATATCCTGCAGCGTCTGGGGCAAATCTAAAATCTAAAATCTAAAATCTAAAATTTAAAATTGATTGGCTGGCAAGCTGAAAAATCTTAAACTTGAACTTTACATTAGTGATGAAGGAGTAAGACGTGGCAGAGCGGTTTCCCAAAGGATCGATATTATCCGTGATATCCTCGATATCTTCTCCCAACTCCGGCTCAAAGCAGCCTAAGTCCGGCAAAGCAAGTCAGTCTGGCAAATCGGGCCGCCGCCGCCCTCCGCAACCGCAAAACGGCAACCCAGAAATCCGATCGCCCGAACCTGCGACTTTGCCACAGCAACAGGGCCGCGGCAGCAGAAATGGAGCCAATTCTCCCACATCTTCGGAAGAATTTACTACACAAGACTTTTTATCCGATCCTCGATCGGCAATTAACCCCAGAAAACCCAGAACCAGCAAAACTCCGCAGTCGAAGACTCGCCAACCCCGCAAAAAAGGCCTCGCTGCTGTTGATATGTTTGAGTTTCCCGATCCGAATCAGGAGCGGGAAAATGTGAGTTCGATCGCCAGCAATCCCAACAGCCAGCCGCCAACTGCCCCACCCCCTGCAACCCGTGGAAGTCGTCCCAGTTCGCCCCCAGTTCGCATTTCAGACACGGTAATCCCCGCAGATGCCAAAAAACCCCCCGTGCCTAAACCGCGCCCAAAAGCGAGTGAGAGACCGGGTAAACGCTCTGCACCTCGGAGCGTACCGCCGTTGGTGTACGCTACTCGCTTGCTGATTCTGGGAGTTGGCATAGCGGTGATTTGCGGTACGCTGCTGTCGGTGGTAAATGCTGTGAGTCGAGCATCCACTGTAGCGCCAGAAGAACAAACCACCGCAGGGCAGAAAAACCCAGATGCAGGCGACAGCGCATCTGCAGCAGCGGTGACAGGAGAAGTGCTGCAACTGAATCAAGAATTAGGAGCTTTGAAAACCCAAGTTCAGGTTTTAGCAACAGAAAATCCTAGTTTGACAGCCGGAATATTTCTAGTCGATTTAGATACTGGAAGCTACCTAAATTTTAATGGCGATACTGCTTTTGCTTCAGCTAGTACGATTAAAGTGCCAATTTTAGTAGCTTTTTTCCAAGCAGTAGATGAGGGCAAAGTGCAGTTAGATCAGGTGCTGACGCTGAAGTCCGAACACATTGTCGGCGGTTCTGGGGATATGCAAGACCAGGCTCCTGGCAAGAAGTATTCGGCTTTGGAAGTTGCCCAAAAAATGATTGTTGTCAGTGACAATACGGCGACAAATATGATGATTGAGTTGTTGGGAGGTGCTGAGATGTTGAATCAGCAGTTTGCCAATTGGGGTTTGAGGGCGACGGTTCTCCGCAATAATTTGCCTGATTTGGAGGGAACTAACACTACCAGTCCGCAGGATTTGATTAATATCATAGCCCAGATTGACCGGGGTAATTTGGTATCCGTCAAGTCGCGCGATCGCATTTTGCAAATCATGCGCCAAACTAGAAATGATTCTTTGCTGCCGAAAGGTTTAGGCGAAGGTTCAGTTATTGCTCACAAAACCGGCAACATTGATACAATGCTGGCGGATGCGGGGATGGTGGATTTGCCGAATGGTAAGCGTTATTTGGTGGCGGTGATGGTGAAGCATTCACCGGAAACAGAGAAGCCAGCTCAAACATTGATTCGGGAGATTTCTCGGATGAGTTACCGCTATTTGTACGGTGGGGAAACGCCAGCCGATTCACAAGTGAAAATTAAAAATTGAAAATTTAACCGGGTTTTTTCAGGCAAGTGTTGTAGACTTTATCAAACTATAAATCAGTTTGTATTATGAAACTAAACATCCGCCTTGCTTGTCTAGTAGCGCTCTCAACTTTAGCCGTTGGAGTCTTCCCTACCTTGAGTAATGCTAATCCTGCTCCTGAATCTGAGACGGACGGCGTGAGAGTGATCAACAATAATATCGAACTCAATCGGGCAAAAAACTTAGCCCGTCAAGCAGCAGAAAGGGCTAATGGGGGTTTAGGCAACTATCGAGCTGAAGCTTCTATGCACGGTATTTCTAGGGAATCGCCTTTTGTAGACAATGGCGATGGAACTTGGACTTTTACTTTTAAGGGTTCCAAGCCTGGTTCGTCTGTCTTTACGGTAGAAACGGTTGTTACGGTTTCCCAAGATGGCCGAATCAGAGTTGATTACAATGGGCAAATTCGCCAGTTATCTCCATTGTGAACAACTGTGTAAATATCGGGCTATGCAGTTTTAATCCTCGATCGAAATTTAAGTTAACGGCATTTTTTCCCTTTGTTACAATCAAGGGAATTCCCATCCTCAGATCAGCACTAATGCAAATTATCCTAGAAGTTCCCGATATCCTTGGCGAAAAACTGCAACAATTGGGCGATCGTCTCCCGGAAGCCCTGGATCGCGCACTTCGGGAACTCGCCCCCGCAGAAACCATCCCCTACCAAGACGATCGCCAAATCGTCGAACTGCTAGCGAGTCAACCCAGCCCAGAAGAAATCCTCGCAATCCGCCCCACACCTGCGTTGCAAGCCCGCATGAGCCAACTGCTCGATCGCAATAAATCCGGCACTATTTCGGCCAGAGAGGAAGTCGAACTCGATCGCTATTTGCTGTTAGAACATTGGGTGCGTTTAGCCAAAGCTCACGCCTACAAACGCTTACAGACAGAAGCATGAGTTATGTACCAGCCACTCTGCGTCGCGTCGTCACCCAACGCGCCGGAGAGCAATGCGAGTATTGTCGATTTCCCCAAACGGCTTCACTCTTTGCTTTTGAAATGGAACACATCATTGCTGAAAAACATGATGGGGTCACGGAAGCTGAAAACCTAGCGTTATCCTGTCCTTGCTGCAACCGTTTCAAAGGAACTGACCTAGGTTCCATCGACCCTGAGACAGGACAGCTAACTCCCTTTTTTAATCCCCGCCTCCAGGAATGGTCAGACCACTTTCGGCTAGAAGGAGGAGTAATCGTCCCACGGACACCAGAAGGGCGCGTAACCGCTAAAATTCTGCAATTTAACCTCCTAGAACGCATCCTCGAACGCGAGCAACTTATCAGTATGGGGCAATATCCAGCACCCCGCCCACAAACCACATAAACAGTAGGTGATTGTATGAAATCAACTTAACGATGCAGATTATAGCAATAATTTAGAGAAGTGGTATTACAAAACAAATGAATAATTTTAATTGTGAAAAAACCTTATAACTGGAATCGTCTTATAGACTCCTTGGGTGATTGTAATTCCCCCTATGCTTATATAGTAGCTTATTATCTTTCAAGATTTGATAGATATGCTTATCAGAAATTGGGATTTGGTAATAGGACTGATACCCATGAAAAAATAGGCTCTCTACTTGGAATTTCCGCTAATACAATCAAAAATTTGAGAGATGCTTTTGATCCTTACCATGAAAATAGGCGTAGAGGCTGGTGGCAGAGAGAGTTATGGCGTTGTGAGAAAGAAATTTATGAAGGATTTAAAGAATATTCTGAAGAAGAACTCTATGTTTTAGTTTGCAAAATGTTAACTATACCCAAGCTTGATTTTGAACAGCTTTTCGATTCTTTTAGTGTCTCCGATGATACGCTAATATTTCCTGATGAAGTCGGAGAAGCAGAGGAAACTAAAACTTTTAAAGAAGGTTCTATCCGTCAAATACAAGTTAATGCTTATGAACGAAATAATCAAGCTCGCAAAGAATGTATTGAACATTATGGGCTAAATTGTTATGTTTGCAAGTTTAACTTTGAAAAAGTTTTTGGAGAAATAGGTAAAGGTTTTATTCATGTTCACCATATAATTCCTTTATCTGAAATTAATCAAGAATATGAAGTTAATCCTATTCAAGATTTATGTCCACTATGTCCTAACTGTCATGCAATGATTCATAGGAAATATCCTCCATTTACTATTGAAAAAATTAAAGATTTACTTAGTAAAAACTGACTTCGTAGATAGATGTCCAAGATATTTTATGAGATCATAGAGGCTCAAACCCTTGCCGCACAAGCCATACAGCCGAAAGATTTGACAATCAAGCATCCAGGATACAAGCCCCCGGATTCATCTGTCCAGAAATAAAAAATCTGTATCCGATAAACCAGCCCCCGAATTGATCCGTGGGGTCAATGCTTCAATCGAAAATCTAAAATCGAAAATCTAAAATCGATTGACCCCTCAAAAAAGCACCTACCGATTCACGGAAATTTCAGGAACCAGAAAGCGATTAAACACTCGCGACTGCTAACTGTTCCGCCGCCTCTTTTTCGTTCATCTCGTCGAGTTTCTGCCAAACTTGCTGCATCAATTCATCCAATCCAACTCTACTAACGGCGGAAATCAACAAAACAGGAGCGCCACTAATTTCTTTAATTCGGCTGATTAAATTACCGATTTCTTCGCTTTCGAGGTCGATCGCATCTACTTTATTAAAAGCCAAAATCTGCGGTCGATCGGCTAAACCACGCCTGTAAGCCTTTAATTCTTCCTGAATTGTGACATAATTGGCGATCGGATCTTCATCGGTAATATCGATCAAATGCAGCAACAACCGAGTCCGCTCAATGTGCCGCAAAAACTCGTAACCCAAACCAGCACCTTCGTGCGCCCCCTCAATCAATCCCGGAATGTCTGCAAACACCGTACCGTCTCCAGTCGGTTTTCTGACTACGCCCAAATTTGGGACTAAAGTTGTAAACGGATAATCTGCTATTTTGGGGCGAGCCGCAGACAAAGCTGAAATTAAGGTGGATTTGCCAGCATTGGGCATCCCCAGAATTCCCACTTCAGCTAATAGCTTCAATTCCAAACGCAAAAATTTGTGTTCACCTTCTTTTCCCGGCATCGCATAATCTGGAGCACGGTTGGAATTGGTCAAAAAACACTTGTTTCCCAAACCGCCTTTGCCGCCTTTAGCTACGCAAAAAGTCTGTCCGGGCGTCACTAAATCTGCTAAGATTGCCTGAGTTTCAGCGTCGTAAACAACTGTACCGCAGGGAACTTCGATCGTGCGATCGTCCCCACCGGCACCGGTCATATTTTTCGGCGCGCCCCGCTTCCCGTCATCGGCTTTAAAAATCCGGTTGTACTGAAAATCTAGCAGCGTTTGCAGGCTTTCCACTGCCACCATATACACGGAACCGCCTTTGCCGCCCGTCCCGCCAGAGGGGCCGCCCGCCGGTACATACTTTTCTCTGCGAAAAGCTACCATACCGTCGCCGCCTTTGCCGGCTGCGACTTGAATATCTGCTCGATCGATAAATTGCATAATTTAGTCAGTAGTCAATAGTCAGTTGTCAGTTGTCAGTTGTCAATAGTCAGTAGTTATTATGATACCAGATCCAAGTACCATATTTCTCTTTTTCTTTAGTCCGGGTCGGCAGACGCCAGCCAAGTTTAGTTGCAACTTACAGTTGCCCGAAAATTATAATTATACCAATTTTTAAAAGTAGTGCAGAGCGAGAGATTGTAAGCGAGCATTTGTAGAGAAACGGCAATGCTGTGTCCGGCTCCAAAATTTGCGATTTTTAATAATTTGTATAAGATTGAGGATTGTACTAAGACTTTTATTGAAGTAGTATCAAAGCAAATTTTCTCTTAGCAAGACTTACCTACAAAAACTGAATAAACCGGGTTTTTCTACTGGCTTTTTCTACGGGCGCGGATGGGTGTAACGATGTTTTGTCCTAGAAAAACCCGGTTTTTGCATCCTGGACTAATTAGTAGTCCTTGGTTAATAGTTATAGTCATTAATCCAAGATTTCACAAGAATGACAACTGACTACTAACAACTGACTACTAACAACTGCCTACTGACAACTGCCTACTGACAACTGCCTACTGACAACTGCCTACTGACAACTGCCTACTGACAACTGTCTACTGACAACTGCCTACTGACTACTAACAATAGGACGATACATCTTCCTTACATTCATCTGCCAAATAGCAGAGAGCTCGAAAGCGCATCCCGACTAACTGTTCGTAAAGCGGATTAATCTGGCACATCGCCGGAATATGGACGATTTTGCGACCAAATAACACGATATCTCGCTCAAACGGACACTGGGGCGGAATAATTTTACAGACAAAGTGTGCCAATTTTGGGTCGTGAATTTCCCAGCCGTCAAGCCAGTCTTTGACGGGTTGCAGGACATTTTTGTGGTGAGGTTGAGGTAGCCGAGATGAAAGGGGTGTTCCGGCGGCGGGGGCGACATTCGCATCAAAAACTATTTGGCTGCTGGGCCCCTGCGAATCATCGCATTTGCTGTCTTCGATGGTGTGTCGCAGAGCTTCGATCGCCTCTACATTGTGCCCCAAAGCTGTGCAAAATTTAGAGATTACCTCGTCTTCGCTGAGCGAGTAGGTACCGTCTGCCAAAGCTACCATGACTGCTGTCCTTAAAAAATCCTCGCCTTTGGCGGTGTCTTTCCCTAACACAGCGGCTAATTCCTCTGGGGCAATAGGTTCAAAGCCCTCGTCAAAAGATACCGGGTGTAGTTCATCCTGAGTTAGATTTGCAATCATTTTTTGCTCGTCTTCGTCAAAGTTGCCGTCTGCCCAAGCAATTGTCAGCAATCCCCGCAGCCAAGCAGTAATCTCTTCATTGGTGCAGGAAGATTTAGCGTTACTCATTAGCATTTCCACTTGGATGTACCAGTCAATTTGTTCGTTTATAGCGGACTCAATATTCCCCTCCCAATAATTTTTACTGGTTTTTTGGTCGATCGATGATCTATTTGTGGAAGGTTTGTGCCTGAAGATTGCTCCAAACGCTTGTAGTGGACGTGTTAAAAGCATATTTGTTTCTCAGCAGCATCGCTGACTAGCGAGCTAATCTATTGGCTAATCCTATTCCATAAAAAGTCATCTATCGAGAGGAATAGGTTTGTTGAATTCATCTTAACTTTAGTTGCACCCATCAAGATGACGATCGAATTTTATGCAAGCCCGATTGCCATTAGCCACCCAATTTTTCGCAAGAAATCAAAGGTTGGCAAGGGTTGGATCTAATCAGACACTGGGTTTGTCACCCAGGGGCGATCGAACTTCGCTCTCTTTACATTTTAATATATATTTTTGTAAATTTTTCTGTGCCGGCAGCGTCATATTAACAGCTAGCCGGATTTAAGCTGTTGAAATAAAAATATCTGAGGAAACTGTTGCTGCCGGTTAACCGTTGTGATTGCTGTGTCCGCCTAAAAATGAGAAAAACTTTAACTTCGGCGGCACAAAATCCAGCGCAATTCCATTGGCGGGCGGGCGTTTGCCATTGGGAAGACATCTCGACCGGTGGCCCAACTGGGAAACCAGGGCGTTGGTGGCCAGGCTTCTTCCGGCAGGTGGTGGCGTTCATATTCAAACACCAATTCGTTGGATATTGGGACTAAGGGCAACCCTTCCATGGCGGTGGCGAGTTCTTGGGGGGTAAATAAAGTAGACCAGGAGAGTTGGGCAACTTGTCGCACGAGGGCATCTGGCTGATAGTCACCGACGGTTAAAAAGGTGCTGAACAGCAACAGGCCTCCGGGAGACAGGGAATCGCACATTTTAGCGAGGAAAAGCCGTACTTGATCGCTGTCTCGAAAATGTGAGATGACTTCGGCGGCAACTGCCAACTGGTAGCGGGCTGGTTTCATCCGCATTAAGGGATCGAGCACATCGCCTTCAGTCACTGTCACGGGAAGGTTTTCGGCTGTTACTGCGGCTTTCAATTGTTCTGCAAAAGCTGGGGCTAGTTCGATCGCATCTACAGAATAGCCCAGTCTCGCCAGGGGCAAGGTATTGCGGCCGGTACCAGCGCCCACGTCCAAAATCCGCACTCGATCGGGTGTACCCAATTTAGCAGCCGTGGTCATTAATTTTGCATCGGGATGAGAGCCGAAAAGCGGAGGTTCTCTGGTGTCTACCCAGCTTTTGTACTGTTCTCCAACTGTTGAGCTAGTAACAATGACTTTGCAAGCTAAACCGGTTTGCGGTGGCTGCACTGATTCGTATTGCAGGATCAGCATCGATGCTGTAGAGGTGCGGTAGCCTTGTTCTAACTTGGTAGCTAAAAGCTTGCTGAGTTCGTCTCTGCGGTCTTCGGGCAGGGGTCTGTCGAGAGTGCTAAATAGCTTTTCTATGGACTTGAGATAGTGGTTTAGCATTCCCGGTATGCAGGGGAAAATTAATTCTCCGCGAGCGTTTATGCGAGTATTAATTTTGTAGAGGATTGCTTGCTGGAGAATGTCGGGATTTACTACCAGCGGTAGCTGTTCGGTCTGGTCGATCGTACTTTCGGCGCCCATAGATTCCGCGAAGAAGGAAGAAGGAAGTTCGGCAACGGATTGTTTAACTGATGTAACGGATGTCAGGAAGAAGGAATCCGTGTACAAGATTTAACGGATTTAACCGATGGATTTTGAGGCTTGAGGTTGGAGGTTCGGGGGAATTACGTTGAGAGCTGACTGTACAATTCAAGAGTATAAAAAAGCCGATTTTAGATTTATTTGGTTTGGTTGCTTAGTCTTTTTAGATTGTATTAAATCAGATTTGAGAGCTTTATTTTGGATAAATCTCAAGTCTAAAATCTCAAATCGACCTAGCCCAAAACCCCAGTAGGTTCCAAAATCGGAGTTAGTATCAAGAAAAGCTGTAGCGGATTTAAATTGTATCTTTCACGGCGAGGTGGAAAAAGCGTCAAATCCTCTCGCCTTCTCCCCTCTATCCTTCCCCTCGTCAGCCATAACAGGCAATTTATATGGGTAGCAAATTAAAGCTGGGCTTAGTTGCTGCCGGTAAAAGTCACTAGGGGGAACTTTGACTGAGCTTCAGTCATCGGGCGCCGTCTGCCTTCCTCTTGCCAGTAGTTGATGACTTCTGTGGCTTGGTTGAGGATTTCGACACGATCGTTGTCAGCAATCCAGTGTTTGGCTTCGAGTTCGTTTTTGAGGTCTTCCCACGCATCTTTGCGGGGCCAGAAAAAGTAGGATGTCAGCGGGCTAGTTCCTTTGCCGACAACTTGGTCAACGGCGAGGGCAACATTCTCTTCTAGCCAGAGAACTTTTAAGATGAACTTGGACAAGCAAACCTCCAGGGTTCCGATCGAACTTGTTAAAAATTTCTACAATCGCTAAGCGTAGCACACTCTGTTCGATAATTGGTCATCGGCCATGAAAAGTTTTCTGGCGCGGCTGGTTTTAGCGCCACTCAGGGGCTGGGAACAGATAAAATTTGGGTTCTCACCGGCCCTAGGTACAAGGATGGTTAAGTTGTGAACAGAGTTATTTTAGTCTTCGACATTGACGGTGTGGTGAGGGATGTGTCCGGTTCCTACCGGCGGGCAATTGCGGATGCGGTGGAACATTTCACGGCGGGTGCTTTTCGTCCGAATTCTCTCGATATCGACTCTCTGAAGTCGGAGGGAGTGTGGAATAATGACTGGCAGGCGTCTTTCGAGTTAGTTTGCCGTTATTTTGAGGGGATTGGGCGATCGAGAAACGAACTCGCTCTCAATTATGACGAATTAGTGGCTTTTTTCCAAAGTCGCTATCGCGGGCCTGATGAGAAAAATTGGACGGGTTACATTTGTGATGAACCGCTGTTGTTAAGTCCGGCTTACCTGGAAAATTTAACGGTTGGGGGCATGGTTTGGGGCTTTTTTAGCGGGGCGATGCGGGATGAAGCTGCTTATGTTTTGTCGGGGAAACTGAGTTTAAATTCTCCGGTGTTGGTGGCGATGGAGGATGCACCGGGAAAACCCGATCCGGCTGGACTTTTCGCGGCAATTGAACAGTTGGAAAATCTGCACGGTTTAGAAGAAAATTTGCCGGTGATTTATGCGGGAGATACTGTTGCGGATATTTACACGGTTGTGAAGGCGCGGGAAGTGCAACCAAATCGGGTTTGGCTGGGGGCTGGTATTTTGCCGCCTCATGTTTTGGATAATGCTGTGCGCTGCGAGGCTTATGCTGCGGTGTTGGAAAATGCGGGTGCAGCAGCGGTTTTCAGGAATGTCGAGGAGTTGACGGCTGCGCGGATTTGGGAATTAGTTCTGTTGACTGTTGACTGTTGACTGTTGACTGTTGAAGGAGGGGTCATACCAATTTTTTATGAGGTTGCATAGAATCCGATCCCCCCTAGCCCCCCTTAATAAGGGGGGGACAAGAGCTTGGTCAAAGTCCCCCTTATTAAGGGGGATTTAGGGGGATCGAGATATGTGCAAGTTCACATTAAATCGGTATGAATCGGGGTCAATAAAATGAAAATTGCGCGAATTATTTGTTGGCAGGTTGATTCGACTTTACGCCCGACGATGAAGCGCGGATTTGACATCGTATTATTTACAAACAAATAGACCTCTTGCAAAAGTCAAAAACTCACCCCCCTCAGTCCCCCCTTAGTAAGGGGGGAAGCAAGAAAAATTAGGCTCCCTCCCCTTACTAAGGGGAGGGTTGGGGAGGGGTCTCAGCATTTTTGCAAGATGTCTAATGTAATTTTGTTAAGTAATTTTGCACTTTATCCTATTGACAAGTAAATGTAGTTTTGTTACATTTATTTGTCAATTTTTGCATCTTTGAGTTGACAATATCTGCTGCGGCGGCTTAGTACAGAGTAGAGGTCAATCTCTAGGAGAGTGCCACTATGTTAGTTTCACGATCGACTGATAAACAACCTACGCTGGAAGAAACTCGGCAACTAGAAAAGCTCCAAGTCCAAATCGAGCGAGCTGTTGCTGATGGCAAGATATCTAAGCAAGAAATGGAAGACATCAAGAAAGCGATTTGGGCTGACGGAAAAGTTACTGTTGAAGAACTGGAACTATACAGAATGTTGGTGACGGATAGGATTGTTGCTGGAGATGTGGAATACGAGTTTTGAGAATAAAGAATTTGGCAACGAGCGGTGTACTGGTGAATATTGAGGAAAGAAGAAACAGGGAAGAAGAGTTAGAATTGTTCTTCAATAGTTTATTTCTTGCTATAGCAATCCTTGCAGGAGTCGTAAAGGTTTGACCCCACCCCAACCCTCCCCTTATCAAGGGGAGGGAGTAAGAAGAAATTCACAAATGATGCGAGGATTGCTATATATCTTCGGGTGACATTTGACAAGTTTTTGGATCATCCCTTTGAGGAATTATATGCCACAATTATCGGGATGCTCGCAATTTTTCATTGGTGTTGTGAGATTATTTTAAGTGCAAGAATTTGTCTAATGCACTGACTGCAAGTGGTGGCCAGCGGCGGTTATTGGCAACCCAATCGAGGTCTTTGTAGCGGGAGTCGAGGCCGATGGCTGCTACCCAATTGCTCTCTGCTTCGCCGCGATTTCCTGCTTCCCAAAGACAGGCGGTGAGGGCGGCTCTCATGTCGGCAAATTGGGGGTATCTGCGGACGATGTTTTTCATGTTGCGAATTGCTTCTTTGGTTTGCCCGTTTTGATAAAGTGCGAGGGCGTGGTTGGCGCGGGCAAAGGCGTATTCGGGGGCTAATTCAAAGGCTTTGCTGTAGTCGGCTATTGCTTTTTCCCATTTTCCTAAACCTGCTTCGGCGTTGCCTCGGTTGTTGTAGGCGGCTGGATCTTGGGAGTCTAATTCTAGTACATGATTGTAGTCGGCGATCGCCTCTTCCCAGCGTCCTAAACCTTCTAAGGCGGTGCCGCGGTTGAGGTAGGGATCGGGGGCGTCGGGTGCTAGCTCGATCGCTCTTTCGTAGTCGGTAATAGCTGCTTGTAGTTTGTTTTGGCTGACTCTAGAATTGCCTCGGTTGCTCCAAGCGGCGGCTTCTGAGGGAAATTTGTCAATGATTTGAGTCCAAAAAGTTTCTGCGGCGGGAAATTTGCCTTCATTTGTAGCTTCAAAAGCTTTTTGAACGAGTTCTCCCAATTCCTGTTGGGGATCGGTGATATCTGTTGGTTGTACTTGGGCGGCAACGGGCGCGATATTTCCTAACCATACTAACCCGGTTACAATTAATACTGTAAAAAATGTGAAAAGTGAGCGAATCATTGTTGTTGGTCGTTTAAACTTTGCTAAACATATTATTAACCGAAATTGCGGGCGTTGCTTGGATAAGTTAGGGATAATTCGGTGAAAAAACGGTTGCTAATTTTGGGCGGGACGGGGGATGCTGCTGAACTGGCGGTCAGAGCGTCTCAAATTGCTGAAATTGAGGTGGTATCTTCGCTGGCAGGACGCACTCAACAGCCTTTTACCCCAAAAACGGGTACGGTGCGAATTGGAGGGTTTGGTGGGGCGGCTGGGCTGGCGGCGTTTTTGCTCGGTAGCGAAGCCCGCCCCTACGGGGGCTACGCCAACGGAGTCGATCGCCCGATCGACTTCTTAATCGATGCTACTCATCCGTTTGCGGCTCAGATTTCTGCTAATGCTGCTGTTGCTGCTGCTGAATGTAATGTGCCCTATTTGATGCTGGTGCGTCCAGCTTGGGAGAGGGTGGAGGGCGATCGCTGGATTGATGTTGCGGGCCACTCGGAGGCTGCAAAGGCTTTATTAGGGCAGTCTCAGCGGGTGTTTCTCACTATTGGTAGGCAGGAATTGGCTGCTTTTGCTGGTTTGGATGCTATTTGGTTTTTGATGCGCGCGATCGATCCTCCGGCACTCAATTCTCCTATTCCTAATGGTAAATTGTTATTAGCAAGGGGGCCTTTTTCTTTGGAAGATGAGCGTCAATTATTATTAGAATATCAGATTGATACGATTGTTAGTAAAAACAGCGGGGGCGGTGCTACTTATGCGAAAATTGTGGCGGCTAGGGAACTGGGAATTCCGGTGGTGATGGTGCAGCGGCCGCCGATTGGGGATGTTGAGCAGGTTGCTGATGTTGCAGGGGCGATCGCTTGGTTAGTTAAGCAGTTATAATATCAAATTCGTTAGCATCGGAATAGTAAATTCGAGTTCACTTTTGACTGTTGACGGTTCACTGTTCACTGTCAACAGTCAACAGTCAACATCATTCCGGTGTCACCGGAAATGATATTAGTAGGGTTTCAAACATCGGCCAGGTTATGTCTTTGAGTAATAGTTGATTTCCTGGCTGGACGATTATTTGTTTTAGTTCTAGCTGCATATTTGGACTGTTTTAATAGGAGTTGAAATATAAAATAATTTAAGTTAATATATTTTAGCAATTCACAACTTATGCGGAATTGCTGTTAGAGATTAAGATTAAATTTATTGAAAACTAGGGTAGCGTTGGGCAATCATTTCCTTCAGCAGTTCTCATTCCTCCTATGAGAGTTTCTACCCTCGCGCACTGTCTGGCAGAGCGGTTAGGAGCATTAGCTGGAGCAACTGTGACCACAAACCCAGTTGGGGAGGGATTACCCTGGTAGTCAAAAGTGATTGAGGGTGCAGTTGTTGAAAGTATAATAGTGCGCGGTTTAATTTCGCCTCCGCTGCTGAAAGTCTCTGTTCGTAAAGGTTGTGGTTGTCCTGACGAATTGACGCCAGGTGGAACGGTATCGATCGTAACTGTTGGTGGGTCAGCTACCGGATTGTTTGGAATATAATTGAATGTAACTGTGATATCGCGCTTAGTTCGCTTTGCTTCGCTTTGTGCAAATCGCAATGATTGGAAAACTCGATCGTTCACGGTGCGAACTCTTTGTCGGTTGATGAATGCCACCCAGCTTGGAGCGGCGATCGAACTTAATATACCTACGATCAACGCTATCACCAGCACTTCTAGAAGGGTGAATCCCTGATCGCCCTTTCTGGATGCAGTATTTTTGTAATTGGGGTTTGCTTTTGTTGCAGAAATCTGCAAAACTTTTAATAATATTGGGGTTTTCATTTTACTCTCCTGTTTTATATGCTACTGCCGCGATTCCGAAATGTGTTTGAGGCATAAGTTACCTTCCTCGCGCACCCAGACCTTGTACTTGCACGCTTGCTGTTGGGAAATATGCCGATTTGTTGGGATTGTAATCCGCATCGGCTTGAATGCGACGCAGGCTGTTTCCTCTGATAGTTACTCTGGCTATGTTTTTAGAGGTATCTACACAAGCGTAAAAGCTATTTGTTGGGTTGGGTATTATTAAAGTTGTTTCTGGGATTGGTATTGGCGTAACTCCTGTGGTATTGGTGGGGTTGCCAAGAGCGGTCCTACATTCATTGCCTGTGAGTGCCGGCCCTGGGCTGTGGTCAATGTAATTAACCAATACTTCAGGATTCCCGAAATTAGCTCCTCCTGTCGTCACATTTTGAGTGGGGTTACTGATGTCAAAACCTGCTTGATTGGGACCACCTGCGAAAAAGGCAAGACTGCGCTGTTGACCCGTACTTACACCAGTAAAGTAGCGTAGTAAGGGATTTGGATCTGTCGAGTTAGGATCTCGCAACCCGTCCTGAATTTGATACCTAACAATACGGGTAGGACAAGGGGCTCCTGATGGCTGACACCAAGTAGGGTTAGCATCTCTAACTTGGTAGTAGGCAACTAATGCTAGAACATAGGTATCGTTGCACGTATTTGCGCCTGTTGCTGTTGTGGTGCAAGTATTTGGTTGGGCACCGGCAACCAGAGGAATAGAATTCGGGAGAATCTGCCGCTTCCAAAATACAAGAATCGGGGTTTGAGTTGCATCTGGAGCGGGGATGAAATTCCCTGCTAGGAGTGCAGGGATGCCTGTAGCGGTAGTGGTGGCAGTGCTGGTAGTAGCGGGATTATTATCATAAATATAAATAGCTTGACTCAAATCTTGGGCTATGAAATCAAGTGCCGCCTGAACGTCTTGCTCGGTGTTTGACTTTACTTGTTCCCTCCTGTCGGTATTTAGCATATCCACTACAAAACCAAGCATCGGCGTAATGATTAAAAATGCCATAATTGCTCCGACTAATAGCTCGACCAGAGTCATGCCCTTTTCGGTTTGAACTGGCCCGGAGCGGTTTTGTTGGTGCTGACTTTTTAGAAGCAACCTGAGTAAAGTTTTCATTTTGACTTTTTCCTTTGTCAAATGGAGGAGCGATTATGATTTGATAACACGACTTGGATTAACGGCAGAGAGTGGTGTTAACTCCTGTAGGGTTAGAGGGAGAGTTAAGTTGAGAACATAATGCCTGACGCGCGGACGCAGTTCCTTGTGTAGTAGGGGGAATTTGTGTTTTCATTACCACCAAAGGCGCTTGAGGATTGCCCAGAGCGGAATTAGCAACTGATTGCTGTACAGTTGTCATCGTCGCCCCGGTAAACCCATCCGCGCGGTAAACCCGCACAGTCAGCTCATAGCCTGTTGGTGTCGGATCAGTGGTTGTATTAGCTGGATTTCGCCAAACACCTTGAACAAAAAACTCTTTGCTACCAGTACAACCTGGGTTTTCATCCAAGTTAACGCAGTACAAATTACTCTGAGGGTTGCTAGAAGCCGGAGGCTGAGCAGCATTATTACCAGACGTATATGGGGCAGGAAAACCGATCGTAGGTTGTGGATTAGTTGGAGGTTTGATCGCCCCCACTCTCAGAGCGTTGATGTAAGCTGTAGCTGCCTGGGTGGCCAGTTCCACCCGCCGCGCTTGTACGCGAGTCGCTACTGAGTAAGCCATCACCGGGGCGATCGCAATCATCAGCACCGAAACTACAATCATCGCTACCAATGACTCGATAATCGTGTAGCCACCATCTCGTGACTGGGATAAATTTTGCTGTTGTTGTCGCTTAGTCATAAATAGGACTCCAGTAATTGCGCGGCGGGAAGTTAGAGGGTTAAGTCGGGCAGCCACTGCGAAGGGAAGTGGCATTTTGATTCGCATTCGGCCCCTGATCGGCCGCCACAGTGCCGCACATCAAAGTTGTTACCCACGGGTCATTGCGAGGTACTTCCCGGAAATACTCAGCAGGCTGAGTATTTGTCGAAGGAGTAGTGAACCTTTGAGTAAACAAGTCAGGTGGCTGAGATAGCAGGCCCACGTCAAAACCCCAGTTCCGAGCGGGTGGGGTGAAGTATGGAATCTGACCACCTTGTATGTTGTAGTTAATTAGTGCCTGGCTACCTGCAAGAGCAACAGGCGCTGCATTAGGATTAGGCGCTTGGGCGAACAGAGTTGCGAGTTGATCTGCCCCAGTTAGAAAGCCTGTAGGCAAAATTGGCAGATAGGGTGCGGTACTAAAAGCGCTGCGGTTTTGCTGGACGAAAGACCCTTTGATGTTATTAGCAATGGAAGTGTTTGCAGCGCTATTACTCCAAGCCTCCAAAAATCGAGGCAAGTTTTGCAAACCGCCGTTAAAGTCACCCAACGCACCGTTTAGCGCCCTCGAAGGAGTGTCGCCCGCTCCAACGATCAGATTAAATGTGGTACCGTTACTTACAGCCTGGGGTATCCAGCCTGTTGTTTGTACGGCTGCTGTACCTCTTGGCTGGCCTGGGGTGGCTGCTGTTACACCCATGAGCTGCGGGACTGGCACCAATAGCGGCTGCGACCCGTTGTACGCTGCTGGCGGTACTGTTACTGTTGGTAATGGTACAGTGCTTGCTGCGGCGAGGGTTGGTAGAGGTACTTTGCTGCCGTCTGTAGTCCCGACAGCAGTAGTGTTAGTGTTGATCTGATACGGAGGATTGGTAGCATCGTAAGCTACATCAGTCCCACTCTTGGCTGCAAACCAAAGAGCGTTTGTTCCTATACGCTGTGGACCTAGTATGACTTGGGTGCCTGCTGTATTAAGCCCCAAAGGCTGTGGATTAGGCAGGGATGTCAGATCGAAAGGTGCTGCACTGTTTCTCTGAAAAGCTACGCGGCGGGGGAAGCGCTGCAATTCTGGCGCTGGCGGAATAGCAGTTGTTCCCGCTGGATACGCAGCGGCTGTGTATGGACCAACTATTGCCTTACCTGCTGCTGTGGGTGGGTTCGCCGCCAATGCTGGATTTACGTACCAATCGGCATCCGTACACTCAGAAACCGGCAGTTTTGTACAAATTTCCATTACATACTCTGGGAAAGACCCCCGCCGCTGGACGGGGGAGACAAAGTTGTTGAAGTACGAACTCCATAGCGGGGGAGCTGCTGGAGCGACGGCCGCCGCGTAGGTAGCGTCTGTTAGCCGTGTATTAGCAGGAGCATTGGCGGGAGCTAAATTGCCGTTGGTTAAAAATGCCCCGCTGGAAAGCCCGTTAGTAGCAAAGTTGTTGTTGAAAAATCCTTGCTGTCTGCGGGGTAATACAGCAGCAGCGCCCGCATTGTTTCTAAGGTCAAAGTCTCCCTCGTTGCGGAAGCCAAAACGATAATTTTGCGATAAGAGGGTGACTGCATCTGCCAGCACTGTTGCCGGTCTCCAAAAGTCTCCCTGACAGTTCGGCAGCCTAGGATCTCCCTGGCGGCAAGCAAAGCTGGGGTTAAGGGTGCTGCGGGTGTAAAAATTTCCCCAATCTGGGTTATTCACACGCTGGGTAAACTCTTCCACTTCTGTAAAAGTTGGTGTACTACCCGGAGCCGCGGGCGGGATGTTGCCGTGAAGGTTAAAGGTTCCTTTGATGTAAGTCGGCAAATTCGATACCAAGGTCAGCCCTTTTTCTATGACTACAGCATTTAAGTTCCCTGCTGGTGATATGGGGGTGTTTCCGCCACCGCGAAATAGCTGCTGACCGTTAATCAGGACAATTCCGTTAGGCTTGCGGCTGGGGTCGAGCAGGTAGTCTCCAGGACTAAGTGTTTTGTCCGTCAATGGAATTGCAGATCGAGAACTGCGATCGGGCAGCGCATCGTCTCGGCTAGCATAAATAATCCCGCTGTTTGGCAACAAATATTCCGTGGCTGGCCCATTAGGAGGAATTGTTGGAGCGGTCGATCTTTTAAGTTGAGCTAAGTCAAGCTGAGTGGCTCGAATTTCTAGGGGTTCCCGTTCTTCTAGGGGTTGGTTGTAATTGCCTGTTAATTGTGCTGCTGGTGGGGCTGTACCCAGTGGACTGCTAAGGGTAAAGGCTTCGTTGACTATCGTCCTCGGGTCGTCGCGATCGATCGCCTTAACTTCTCTGCCGTTGATAAATGCTACTTCTTGAATAGCCCCGTGAGGAATCAGTGCCGGCCGGGGAGCACCTATCGAGCCGTCAAGTATTTGTAGCGCACAATTAGTTGAGTCAATAGCTGCTTGTTGTGCTAGGGTGCGAGCGGCTGGAGCCACTTGGAGGGCGGTTCTCAACGGCCCGTTGGCAAACCTACCGTCAGGAAAAACCATATTTGCCTGAGCTTCCAAAATAGCGTCTCCACCGGTCAGCAAGCCAGCAGCGTTCGGGGGGTTTGAAACAGCCGATTGCGGTCTTGTCGGGGGGGCGTATGTGATGCCGTTGTGAGAGCCGATCAAAGCCTGCCGTGTTCCCCGTACTGCGGAAACTGGTTGGGGTATTGTCATATCTGGTGCGAATTGTCCCTCTCCGCTGACATCGGGCAGCACTCCTGACGGCAGCGGCTCCGAGATGTTTCTCGCTGTCGAAGCATTGCTGGGGTCGTAGTAGCTGCTGACGCAGGCCAAGGGGGTCTGAACTGGTTGGGTTCCTGCTGCTGCTTGTACTACTGGGTCGTAGCCATTTGCGTACTGATACACTGCGGTTGCCCGCATCCGCAAGTCGCCCTTGGCAAATTGGCGAGCCGTGTCGGCCAGCTCAGCAACAAAATTAGGATTGTTCTGTGCTACTGGTAAGTTAGTACCGTCTGGCGTTGCTGCAGCCGGCCACGGAGTCCAGCTACCGGGGTTAGGACCAACGGTAGTATTGTTCCATACTTGAGAACCAGGGCCCAGCGGTGACATCGGCATCGAGTCGGGCCACACGACGCGGTACTGTTCCACAGCCGGAGTTTCCGGGTCGTCGTAAGTATTGGCGGGAGGAATGGGAGTGATACCAATGGATGCGGGGCCCGTTCTCCTTGTACCGTCACTATGTATCCAGGTAGGTGGCGGCAGGAAGGAATTAGTGCGATCGTATACTCCTGCACTGGTAATTACCCGCAGACCGCCAACACCGTCAAGGGGAGTTTTCGGTTTTTCAGTGGCGCTTTTTTCCCAGAAACCATCTCGGAAAGGATTTGCGGGGTCCGGTGCTTCGCCGACACCGTTGCCGCGGTCAGTTGCTCCCACGTCAGCCAGTTTGGTTACTTGCGGTGTGCGGGTGCGAATTGGGCCGTTATTTGCCCATTTAGTGATGTCATTATCTACTTTCTGATCCTCATTAGTAAAGCTTGTGCCGTTCCACCGCAGTGTTGGCAAGTTGTTGCCTACCGTGACTCGATTGCCCAAGAAATTTTCGCTGTCAGTAAGTTTTAACTGAGCGGGGTCTTCGGCTGGTAGCTGCTCTGGACGAATAGTAAGTCCCGTCGGCCCGACGGCGGTACTTCCTACTGTCGCAGTTCCAGTAGGAATGCTCCAGTTCAGACTATCTTTGGGTCTAAGGGTGTTACCAGTTCCTTCAATGAAGGGAGGGGCCACGGGCGTCGCAGGCTCTCCAAAAGGAACTTTCCGCAGCCGTTCTTTAAAATAATCTTGTAATGCTTGATCGCGGCTCTGGCTTTTGGGGGTCAGCCTTGCTTGCTGAACAGAAGTCGGGTCAGTACCTGGTGCATTCGCTAGTTGAGCGGTTACTAGAGCCGCTAACCGCTGGGAGTAAGCATTGTTGTTGTACAGTACCTGAAGGCTGTTTTGCTCTACAGATTGATTGAGGGCGCCGTTAATTGTTGGCGCATTTGTATTAGGTTGGTTTGGGTCGCTTATGCTTCTGAAAAGATGTACTCCCACGGCATTTCGATTACCACTGGTGCCCGCCCACCCGTTCACAACATTACCGCCTACGATTATTCTGCTATTTTCTTGATCGTAAAAACAAGATTGCTTGCTACTAACTTGATATAGTTGTACGCTATTTGGATTATTTAAGCCTGTCACCAATAAGTTGCTATTTGTCAATATCCGCCCGTTTAGATTCAACGGAGGTCCAGGCGATATATCTAAGTCGTCTTCATATACAACCGCATTGTTGCTGAGGGGAATGCGGCTTTGATCTTGCTGGTATTCGAGAGCTGATATGCTGGAGGTTCCAGCGAAAGCTTGATACCTCGAACCCAAGGTGCTAGCTTCTGTCTGTGTAATCGGTACGTTAACCGTGTAAACAAAGAAACTTTTCTGGAGCCGGCCAGTTATTCTTTCCCAACCGGAGTCCCCTACCAAACTTGCAACCGTACCCTCTCCTTGAGCACAGGCTGGGTTGATGGTTCCTGTTTGCATTGGGCGTGTTCTGGCGTCCAGTTCCTTTCTCGGTCTTGGAGTTACACTTTTTGGAGTACGAAAATAGATTCCGTAAAGAGTAAAAGTGTCAAAGATCCCGTCATTATTGGTATCGACGGGATATCTCCAAGCAGTATTTAGCTCTTCATTTTCTTGGTTGGGTGCGCTAAAAAGCGAGCTTCTTAGGTTCGCAGGGGTAGGCTCTGGAGTACCGTCGTTATCTAAATCGGCTCGGAGTACAAGGCGTTCCTCACCCGCGAATGTATAAAAGTCATTATTTGTATCATAAGACGACATAATGCGATACATTTCTGCATCGGATGGAGTCGCCGTCGGCCTTTGCGGGTCTTCCCGCAGCAGATATTCAATTTTCGCTTTCGCCCGATCGAGCGCGGGAGTCGCGGCCGCCAGCACCTGCTGGTTCACGCGCACGTTACGCGCCGTATTCGCCCGATCGAACGATCGTAGGGTAATCGCCACAGTCAACAAAATCACTACCAGCAACACCATCGTCACCGTGGGCAGCACAAACCCCGCCACCGGCAGTCTCGCCCTCCGGCCCATAGCCATCAGGGTTTGCAGCATTGCTCTCATCAGCCGCTTGGCCCCGGATCTGGTAACACCAGCAATCCGCCGCAGCAGGGATACGATAACTCTGGATAATTTGCTCTTAAACATTGACGCCTTCCTGAATAATTTCAGAGATGGTATTGCTGGTACTTACTGCTCGACAGTACAATCCCATCTTTATTGTTCCCATTTTTTGCAACTTGCATATCAGCCTCTTGCACAAATTTAAATCTGTACCTTGGCTGAAAAATAAAACCCACAAACCCCCAAGCAAAATCGCCACCGATAATATATTTTTCAGAGAAAGATTTGCCCCGCACGGATTAGAACTCCCTAACTCCACTCTAATCGAGTTAAATTGAAATGTCAGTACCAAGAGCGCGAGTGAATTTGATCACCCAAAAACAGTGATCGCGATCTTATCCAACGTATTGCCCATCCCTTGCAGGCTTTGTTTGTTTAGGCTCGGTTTCAACCACCGGAATCTAGAATGTAGAGTGGGCGATCGAATTGTAATTAGGCGTATCCGTGCGCTCAAATGTAAATTGGGCGATCGAGTTGCCGTAATGCCCCCAAGTGCGATCGAATTTTCGTAATGCCTCCAAGTGCGATCGAATTGTGGTAATGCCTCCAAGTGCGATCGAATTGTGGTAATGCCTCCAAGTGCGATCGAATTTTCGTTTGCCCCCCCGGCGGACTATCGGTACAAATGCCAAATCCGAAACACTGTCAGTACAATTGCAAAATATAAACCTACCATCCCCACCCATGAAACAACCCTCCAAACCTCCCGACTTCATCATCATCGGCGCCCAAAAAGGCGGCACAACATCCCTGTACAATTACTTAATCCAACATCCCCAAATCGCCCCCGCCGCCCAAAAAGAAATCCATTACTTCGACTTAAAATTCGACAAAAGCCCAGACTGGTACTATGCCCAATTTCCCCAGCCCCAAACAGGCGAAAATCTAGTAACCGGAGAAGCCAGCCCCTACTACATTTGTCACCCCCAAGTTCCCCAGCGAATTTATGATTTATGTCCGAAAGTTAAAATAATCGCCCTGCTGAGAAACCCAGTAGAACGCGCAATCTCCCACTATTATTACTATATCAAAATAGGCTACGAATCGCTATCATTAGAAAGTGCGATCGCCGCCGAGCCCGAAAGACTCAAAGGCGAAATAGAAAAACTAATAGCCAACCCAAACTACTACAGTTACGAACACCAACACCACAGCTATCTAACCCGCGGCATTTACGCCGATCAACTCCCAGCCTGGATAAAACTTTTTCCCAAATCACAACTTTTAATCCTCAAAAGCGAAGACTTGTATACCAATCCCTTCGGCACATACAACAGCGTCTTAGAATTTCTAGATTTACCGCCGCACCAACTACAAACCTACGAAAAATACAACGCCACCCAATATCCCCCCATCAGCGAGACAGTATACGAGCAATTGAGAGCATATTTTCGATCGCACAACCAAAGACTAGCCGAATTGTGCGATCGAGACTTCGGCTGGGACTAATCTTGAGTGGGAGGGGGCGGGCATTCTTGGCACCGCCCCTACAAAATCGCGGTTTCTTAGTATTCTCAATCTGCCATCACCGACAACACATACTCTCCTTGATTTACTGACTGATTGGTCGAAACATCAAAAATGAAAACATTCGACTCAGCAAAAACATCAACCAAACTCGGAAATTCCCCATTCTTATTAAAGCTGAGAATTTGATAAAGCCGATCGCCCTTTTTGACAAAACTCCCCAATTGCACTCGATTTTGAATCATCCCGCCCGCCGGCGCGTAGTATTTGAACACCGAATTCTTGGGGGTGAAAATAACTTGATAATTCGCAGTTTCCGGCAGAGGAAATCCATCAATTTTCAATAAACCCTTACTTGCTAAGTAATTTTTGATGCCCCGCAAGCCATTCGCCACCGAATCGGGATTCATTTCCATCCCCGAACCTAATTCTAAAGTCCAAGCTTCCACATCAAATTGGATCGCACTTCCCAACTGGGCCAAAACCTTCTCCAAAGCCAGCCAAGGCTTGAGAAACGCCTCGTCAAAAGCATCGCCGTCGTACTCATCCATCAAGATAGCGCGATCGAGCAAAAAAGCTTTCGCACTCTCCTCGCGGGAATTAAAACAGTAAAGATAATCTAAACTTTGATTCGTAGAACTGTGCAAATCCAGCACATAATCCGCATCCAAACACAAAGATTGTAGCTGATATCGGTAAAGTTCGCTGTAGGGGCGGCAACTAGGAGCATTAATTTTTACCAACTCTTTCGCAAAACTCAAAGCAATCGCTTTTCTGTAATTAACTTTGACAGTATCGGCATCGAGGTGAATGTGAGAATTAGCAAAACCCAGAATATCTTCCCCTTGCTTTTCAAAATCCCAGAAAATTCGGTTCCAATTTACCCCATCATAAAGATTGTAGCGACCAGGAGAAAAATGGTGCGATCGCTGACTTACACCCACAGGATTGCAAACCGGAACCAGCCAAATTTCCCCGCTTAACTGGCTGCTGTCCAAAGACCTTAAAAACTCAATTAATTGGTGAATCACAGCATTACCGCTAATCTCAGCGCCGTGGAGGTTAGATTGCAGATAAGCTTTTTTGCCCGGAATCGCACCTTGGAACTGATAGACTTGCAGTGAAAGCCGATCGCCCGAAGCAAGCTGCACCACAGGAATAGTCGAAATAACTGGAATCATAGAGAAGGAAGAGGGAAGTTCGGCAACGGATTCTGTAACGGATGTAACGGATGTAACGGATGTCAGGAAGAGGGAAGAAGGAATAAGGAAGAGGGAAGAAGGCACAATTTTTTTTATTTCTTCTGCCAACTGCCAACTGCCAACAGTCAACTGCCAACTGCCAACTGCCAACTGCCAACTGCCAACTGCCAACAGTCAACAGTCAACAGTCAACTGCCAACTGCCAACTGCCAACTGCCAACTGCCAACTGCCAACAGACTTATTCCTTAATAGCCGATTTGCGGGCGTTGGTCTAAAATCAATACAGTCCTCTGCTGACTTGCTTTCAGCAAGATTTAAGCATACTTATCCTGCAACCTTATAATAATCCTTGTGCCAGACACTGCCCAGAACCGCCCAGAGCTGGATCTGAAGACCATATTTCCATTCGAGCTAGATAACTTTCAGAGAGAGGCGATCGCCGCCCTCGATGCAGGTAAATCCGTTGTCGTGTGTGCTCCCACAGGCTCTGGGAAAACGTTAATCGGGGAATACGCCATCCATCAAGCACTCTCCAGAGGGCGGCGCGTCTTCTACACCACACCCCTCAAAGCACTCTCTAACCAAAAGCTGCGCGACTTCCGCAGTCAATTTGGAGACGACAACGTAGGTTTGCTCACGGGCGACATCTCCGTAAATCGAGATGCGCCGATTTTGGTGATGACTACCGAAATATTTCGGAATATGCTCTACGGTACGCCGATCGGAGAAGTCGGTACTTCCCTCACCGGAGTCGAAACCGTGGTACTCGACGAGTGTCACTACATGAACGATCGCCAGCGTGGTACCGTCTGGGAAGAATCGATCATCTACTGTTCGAGCGAAATTCAACTGCTCGCCCTCTCAGCAACCGTTGCCAATAGCGACCAACTCACAGACTGGATTAACAAAGTCCACGGGCCCACAGAACTCGTCTACTCAGACTTTCGGCCAGTACCGCTGCAATTCCACTTCGCCAACCAAAAAGGGATATTTCCCCTACTAGACGAGACCGGCAAAAGAGCGAATGTCCGGTTAGTCCCCAAAAAGAAGCAGCAAAAAGTAGAAAGAGGCAGCATCCCCACTCCGAGTTTGACCGATGTTTTGGCTCGGTTGGACGATCGAGATATGTTACCAGCAATTTACTTCATCTTCAGCCGTCGCGGGTGCGACCAAGCAGTCGCAGAAGTCGGCAATTTCTCCCTAGTTAACGAAGCCGAAACAGCCGAACTCAAACGCATCATTGACGATTTTTTACAGCGAAACCCAGAAGCAGAACGCTTCGGTCAAAAAGAAGCACTTTTAAAAGGCATCGCCGCCCACCACGCAGGCATTTTGCCAGCCTGGAAAGGTTTAGTAGAAGAACTCTTTGGGAGAGGTTTGATCAAAGTCGTATTTGCCACCGAAACCCTAGCCGCCGGGATTAATATGCCCGCCCGCACCACAGTCATTTCCACCCTGTCCAAGCGCACCGACAAGGGACACCGACTGCTAAACGCTTCAGAATTCCTGCAAATGGCCGGTCGGGCGGGTCGGCGGGGCATGGACAAGCTGGGGCACGTGGTTGCAGTTCAGACGCGCTTTGAAGGCGCAAAAGAAGCCTCGTATTTGGCAACAGCCAAAGCCGACCCCCTCGCCAGTCAGTTTACTCCCAGCTACGGCATGGTGCTGAATTTGCTGCAAACACACACTCTCGACGAAGCTCAAGAGTTGGTAGAGCGGAGTTTCGGTCAATACCTTTCTACCTTGTACTTGCAGCCGCAGCAAGAAGAATTAGACGGATTGCAAGCAGAATTGGCGGTGCTTGAACAGTCCCTGGCAGCGGGAGGAAATGTCTCCACCCTGGAAAAAGAGCTCGCTCATTACGAAAAATTGCAGGGAAGACTCAAAGAAGACAAACGTTTGCTGAAAACTCTATTGCAGCAAGCTGAAGAAGCCAGATTTAAGGAGATGTCCGTAGCTGTGGCTTTTGCAGTGCTCGGAACGGTTCTGAGTCTCAAAGGTAAACACGTTCCGACAGCCAAACGATCGCACACAACTCCTGTACCCGCCGTATTGGTTGCCAAAATCGCAGGTTCTGGCCAAGCACCAAATTTGGTGTGCTTGGGGAAAGATAACCGTTGGTATGTCGTCGCGATTAGCGATGTCGCTACCTTGCACGCCGAATTACCTCGCTTGAGCGTTGCAGATACCTTGAACCCGCCGTCGGAAATGCCCCTGAGACTCGGCCAGTGCCGCTTGGCAAATGAAGAAACTGCTGCAATTGCTGCATCGATCCCACAATTGCCGACACCGGAACCGAGCCCAGAGGCGATCGAGCAACAGCAGAAAATCGCAGCCGTAGAAGCTAAGCTAGAAATTCACCCGGTTCTACAATGGGGGAATCCCGGTACTTTGCTCAAACGCCAGCGCCGCCGGGAAGAATTGAAAAAAGAAATCCGCAAAAGCGAACAAGAGTTAGAAAAGCAACGAGCTCGCTACTGGGAGCAATTTCTCAACTTAATCGATATCTTGCTGAATTTTGGCTGCTTGGAAAGAGTAGTTTCGGCACATGGGAACCGAGATGACTCCTCTGACAGGTTGGTGCCCACAATCTTGGGCCAAGCTTGCGCCGCCATTCGTGGCGATAACGAACTGTGGCTGGGTTTGTCCCTGATGTCTGCCGAGTTTGACGAACTCGACCCCCACCACCTCGCTGCTGCTTGTGCCGCCTTAGTTACAGAAGTTTCCAGGCCCGACAGTTGGACTCACTACTCGCTGTCGCCGGAAGTTTTGGCACCTTTGGACAATCTACAAAAAGGCTTGCGTCGCCGATTGTTTCAAGTGCAGTACCGTCATGAAGCTGCAATCCCGATTTGGCTGGAACGGGATTTAGTGACTTTGGTCGAACAGTGGGCTCTGGGCGTTGAATGGCTGGAACTGATTAGCCATACGAGTTTGGATGAAGGAGATGTGGTGCGGATTTTGCGCCGGACTTTGGATTTCTTGTCTCAGATTCCTCATGTTCCTCATGTTTCCGATTCTTTGCGGAGGAATGCTTGTCGGGCGATGCAGTTAATCGATAGATTCCCGGTGAATGAAGCTGCAACTTAGAAAATTGTTGACAGTTGACTGTTGACAGTTGGCTGTTGGCTGTTGGCTGTTGACAGTTGACAGTTGACAGTTCGGACATTTGGACATTTGAACAATACCGATGCAACCGCAAACGATATTAGATTAAAATCTGCGTGCATTTGGATTGAAAAACCCAAAATACAATTTAGATGCCGGACAGCTTACAGTCAACAGTCAACTGTCAACAGTCAACTGTCAACAGTCAACTGTCAACAGTCATGAGGAATAGATCCAAAATCTAAAATCCAAAATCCAAAATCTAAAATCTAAAATCTAAAATCGATCGATCGCACTTTTTCCTGATTCAGGTTGCAGGGCAGGATAGAAAATTGTATGGTGCGGATCGATCGATCTTAATTGTTATTGAAATTTTCCGAAACGGTGCGCTGGGTAATTCTCTTATTTTATGATGCAACAAATCAAAAAGCCCGATCAAATGCCTGATGCCTGCTCCCAGGCTCAAAAAATTCGCTTTTTCACTTTCTTGCAAAAAGTCTTAATTGGAACTATAGCGAGTACATTACTCAATCTCTTCATCCTATTTCCCTCTCCGAGTTTCGCAGAAGTAGTTCTGGGCGTTGTTCGCAGTTCCGAGAATTCTCCCGACTGGGTAAAGATTACCACGCGCCTCTGGGAAAGCGGCATTGCTTACAAACCAATCAATCTCGAAGAAATCAAAAGTACGGCGGATTTAACAGGCGTTAACGTGCTGTTTTTGCCCAACATTGAAACTTTGACTCCGGCACAAATTAAAGTTTTAGAAGCTTGGGCCTCCCAGGGTGGCCGCTTGATTGCTTCGGGCCCCGTCGGCCGCAGTTCCCCGGCCTTGGTGCGCCAATCTTTGCGATCGCTCCTTGGGGCCTATTGGGCTTTTCCGTTAACCCAGCCAGCGACGCCACAACCACGCAGCCGCTGTCGGGATCTCGCCTGCACCGCTTCTAGCAATTGGATACCCGCTGTCCAACAAAATGCCTCAGTCCAAGGCGGTGTCTTAATTCCGGCTGATGCGAACAGTCAAACTATTGCTACTTGGAAAGATAGTTCCGGTTCCTCCGCAGCCATCGCCACCGATCGCGCTACCTATCTCGGCTGGCGCTGGGGTAGCGACGGTTCGGCAAATGTAGATAAGGCTTGGCTGCAAGCCTCGATCGCCCGCTGGGGAGGCACAATCGCTTCTGGGCCTGTAGCGCCGCCCACTGCGGCCGCGACCCCACTGCCAACTCCCCCCTCCAGAGTCACTAGAAACAGCCCTAGTTTGCCACGTACTACCCCGCTGAGCCGACTTTCTCCCTCTGGCTCGCTTTCCGATCCAGTACCTGCAACTTTTACAGACCCTTCGGATCAGTCGGCGTCGGCGGGTTTGGACGTGCAGCCAAATTCCAATAAGCCGATCGTCAGCATTGAAGCGTACTTGATGCGCCAAGAACTCACTAACCTCCTCGGCCGGTTTGAAAGCGCCCTGACAGCATCTAATTCAGCCAATACCGCCATCAATCTCAATGCTGCTACCTCCCCTCAACTGGTGGCTGCAGAACAGGGCGGAGGCGGCCCCACAACCAGCCGCCCCCCTGTTCTGCAAGCGATCAGGGTGCGGGCGATCGCCCAAGCGCGACAGGTTTTGCAAACTTTTGACCAACTCCTGCAACAGCAAAACTACGCGGAGGCGAGATCGCAGTGGGTGGAAGCGCGGCAGTTGCTGTGGGAAAATTACCCGAAGGAAGGACAGCGGGTTGGGGCGGAAATTCGGGCGGTTTGGCTCGATCGCGGGACGATCGTCGCAGCGCGATCGGAACAGGGTTTGGCTGCAGTGTTCGATCGGCTCGCCGCCGCCGGGATCAATACCGTTTTCTTTGAAACTTTAAATGCCGGATATACCATTTATCCCAGTCAAGTTGCACCGCAACAAAATCCCCTGACTGTTGGCTGGGACCCGCTGGCATCTGCGGTTAAATTAGCTCACGATCGAGGCATGGAACTGCACGCTTGGGTTTGGGTTTTTGCCACAGGAAATAAGCGCCACAATACTTTAATTGGCCAGCCTAGCTCTTATCCAGGCCCGGTACTTTCCGCCCATCCACAGTGGGCAAATATTGACAATAAAGGACGCACGCAAAATCCTAACGATGGTAAATTTTATCTCGATCCTGCCAACCCGGAAGCGCGGAATTATTTGCTACAAATAGTCAACGAAATTGCCAATAACTACAAAGTAGATGGGGTGCAATTAGACTATATTCGCTATCCTTTTCAAGATGACAATGCAAATTTTACTTACGGTTATGGTATTGCTGCGAGGCAGCAATTTAGGCAGTTGACTGGTGCTGATCCCGTGAATATTTCCCCCAGGAATGGCAGTTTGTGGCGGCAGTGGGTTGAGTTTAAAACTAATCAAATTAATAGTTTTGTAGCTGAAGTTTCTCAGCTTTTGCGGCAGAATTATCCGCGCACAATTCTGTCGGTGGCAGTGTTTCCGCACCCGGAAAGTCAGCGGATTTACAAAATTCAGCAAAATTGGGAAGTTTGGGCTCGTCAGGGCATTGTAGATTTGATTGTGCCGATGACTTATGCTTTGGATACGAACCGACTTCAGCGTATCACCGAACCGCTGGTAAAGGAACAAATGCTAGGTTCGGCTTTGATTTCTCCGTCGGTTAAGCTGTTGACTCTCCCGGAAGTTGTGGCGATCGACCAAATCCAAGCTTTGCGCGATTTGCCGACAGGGGGCTATGCTATTTTTGCGGTGGAAAGTATCAGCAGCGGGATGCAGGGCTTTTTTAACCGCACTCAAGGCACCCCAGTGCGTTCCACTTCTGCTGCGGAGCCGATTCCTTACCGACAGCCGTTTGCGGCGGCGGCTTCGCGGTATACTGCTCTCAAGCAGGAATGGAGTTTTTTATTGGCTAACAATCAGTTGCGGGTGTCCGAATCTGAACTGAAAGTTTTGCAAAGTCGAGCGGATGAATTGGCGCAATCTTTGAGCAAGTTGGCGGCAAATCCTTCTACCGAAAGTTTAGCAACTACTAAAAGATTGTTAAGGAGTTTTCAATCTCAATTTCAATCTTCGATGCGCTTGCATTCTGCGGAAAATAGCTATCAAGTGCAAACTTGGCAAAATCGTTTGGAAAGTTTGGATATGCTTTTACGCTACGGCGAAAGGATGGAGTTGAATCGCAGATAAATACAGATTTTTGGGGTGTGTGCTTGTTAGCTACTGTTTGTTCAAACTGAGATGTTGCACCATTCTCAATAACCCTTCCCTGGGCGGGCAGGATGCCCACGCCACAAGAAAATGTACTTGTTGTGGAACAGGAATCTTGCCTGTTCCACAATAAAATTCATCTCTTGTCGAACAGGCTGAAAAGCCTGTTCCTAAATAAGTAATTGAGAATGGTGCAATAGATCAGATGATTTCGACTTAGGTCGATCGCGCCCAATGATCTGTATCAGTAGTTACGAAAAAACTCTGAGTAGAAATACGCTATTTTGATATGAATTGATCGACGGTACTGTCGTCAGTAAACTACAGCATAAGGAGAAAAGGAAGGGCAAAGGGAACATAATTTACACTCAAAACTCCCAACAATTACCAATGCCCAATTCCCAATGCCCAATTCCTCTGAGGATGAATATGTTTCCTAAACCCCTCAATCGTTTGGCTACAAAAATTATCGGCAAAGTTCCATTACAAACGGTGCTTGTGGTTCCTTTTTTAGTGCAAATTGTCGGCACGGTAGGACTTGTAGGTTGGCTATCTTTCCAAAACGGTCAGCGAGCAGTCAACGATGTTGCCGCTCAGTTGCGGGGAGAAATTAGCGATCGTATCAAAGACCGCATGGAACATTATATGTCAATTCCCCACATTGTCAATCACCTGAACGTTCAAGGCATAAAACTGGGGCAGTTGAACCTAGAAGAAAAGCCAAAACTCGAACATCATTTCCTCGAACAAATTCAATATTTTGATTCTATCAGCATCATTTACACAGGCAAAGAAAATGGAGAACACTCTGGAGCAATTCGCACTAAAGATGGGATTTTGATATCGGCTGCTGACAGCTCTACTGGCAATAAATTAGCTCGATATACTGCCGACTCTCAGGGAAATCGCGTTCACTTAGTGCAAATTTCACCCAATATTTACAATCCGCGAACTCGTCCTTGGTACCTAGCTGCCGCTGCCGCAAAAAAACCTATTTGGACTCCAATTTATACAGATTTTTTGACCAGGGAACTGGCAATTACTGCTGCTTTGCCTATCTACGACGATGCTGGCAAATTGTTAGGAGTAGCTGGCAGCGATTTGCTCTTTTCCAGAATCAAAGAATTTCTGGTTAGCCTAAAAATAGGAAAATCAGGACAAACTTTTGTCATGGAGCGATCGGGGATGTTAATTGCCACTTCAACGGCGAGTCCAGAATTCGTGGTGGAAGGTAAAGAAACAAGGCGCATTAAAGCTTCAGAAAGCGAGAATCGGGTAATTAGCCAAACTGCACAATATTTAGATAAATCCTACGATAGCTTAGCTAAAATCAATAATTCTCAACAACTTACTTTTGATGTTGATGGCAAGCGAAATTTTATTCAGGTAGCTCCTTTTAAAGACGATCGAGGGTTGGATTGGCTGATTGTAGTAGTTGTGCCAGAATCGGACTTTATGGAACAAATTAACGCCAATACGCGCACGACTTTTTTGCTGTCGGTTGCCGCTTTGATTGGGGCGACAATTCTGGGGATTCTTACTGCTAAATGGGTGGTGCGGCCGATTTTAAGATTGAATGCGGCGGCGAAAGCTTTGGCACGGAATGAATGGGAGACAAAGCTCACTCTCAATCGCCAAGACGAACTCGGAGAACTTGCCGCTTCTTTTAACAGCATGGCCGAGCAATTGCAGCATTCATTTACTTCTCTTTCGGAAAGTGAAAACCGAGTCAAACAATTTTTCAATGCAGTACCGCTAGGCATTTTTATTGCAGAGCCAAACGGTCAACCTCACTACATTAATCCTATAGGAGAGCAGCTTTTAGGTCAAGGAATTGTGGCAACAAATTCCGAAAATTGGCGCCAATCCTACGGAGCTTATTTAGCTGGCACTCAGGAAATTTATCCGGCGGAACGCGACCCAATGTTAAATGCTTTGCAGGGCAAAAGTGTCACTGTTGATGACATTGAAATCTCCTCGACGGACAAAACTATCCCCCTGCAAATTTCGGGAACTCCTATTTACGACGCCCAAGGAAATATTATCTATGGAATGTGTGCTTTTCAAGATATTACGGAACGCAAACTAGCGGAGAAAGTATTAAAGGAATACAACGACAATTTAGCAGTGCAAGTGGCCGAACGTACCGCCGATCTTGCCAAGGCAAAAGAAAAGTTTTCTAAAGCTTTTCGTTTAAGTCCTAATGCGATTACCCTGACGAGAATCAGCGATGGTCGCCACATAGAAGCCAATGAGAGCTTTTGTCGGATGATGGGGTACAGTCACGAAGAAATCATTGGCAAAACAGCGGTAGAACTCAATTTTTGGGCGAGTTTGGGAGAGCGCGATCGCATGATTCAAATGTTAAAAAACAAGACGGCTCTTCACAATTATGAGCTGAGGTTTCGCAATAAAAATGGTACAGAAAGAACAGCACTGCTGTCGATAGAAACCATCGATATTGACGGAGAAGCTTGTTTTTTGTCGATTTCTAGCGATATTACCGAGCGCCAAAAAGCAGAAACTGCCCTCCGGGAAGCAGAAGAAAAGTACCGTAACATTTATGAAAATGCTTTGAATGGAATTTTTCAAACTGCTATTGACGGGAAATATATCAGCGCTAACCCCGCTTTAGCTAACATCTACGGTTACGACTCGCCTGCGGAATTAATAGCAGCACAGCCGAATTTCTATAACCAGCTTTACGTGAAACCGAACCGCCGCGACGAATTTGCAGCGCTGATGAACGAGTACGGGATACTATCAAACTTTGAATCGGAAATCTACCGCAAAGATGGCAGCATAATCTGGATTTCGGAAAATTGTCGAGCTGTCTGCGATGAAGCAGGAAATCTACTTTACTACGAAGGTTTTATTAAAGACATTACTGATAACAAACAAGCGGAAATCAAACTGCAGCAGGCGAAAGAAGCTGCCGAAGCAGCAAACAAAGCGAAGAGTACGTTTCTCGCCAATATGAGCCACGAATTGCGATCGCCCCTGAACGCGGTTATCGGCTTTGCTCAAGTCATGCTTCGCAGTAAAACGTTGTCTCAAGAAAATCAAGAAGATGTTGGAATTATCCTGCGGAGTGGTGAACATTTACTGGCTTTAATTAACCAAGTTTTAGACTTGTCAAAAATCGAAGCCGGACGCACGACGATTAATGAGAAAAACTTCGATTTGTACCAACTAATCGACGATTTAGAAGATATGTTTGCTCTCAAAGCTGAGCAAAAAGGTTTGCAGTTAATCTTCGACAGAGACGCCGAAGTTCCCCATTACATTTGTACTGATGAAGTTAAATTGCGGCAAGTCTTAATTAATTTGCTAAATAATGCAATTAAATTTACTTCAGAAGGGGGAGTGTCGGTGCAAGTCAAAGGGGGAAAGCGGAATATACATAAAAAAAGCACTGACCAATTACCCGGCCGCTACTGGCTGCATTTTGAAGTTCAAGATACTGGTGCAGGCATTGCTGCTGAGGAAATCCATCAGTTGTTTGAAGCATTCGTGCAGACGAAAACAGGTAAAGATTCTCAGGAAGGAACGGGTTTAGGTTTAGCTATTAGCCGCCAGTTCGTGCAATTAATGGGAGGTGAAATTACTGTTAGCAGCGAGATCGGAAAGGGTGCAGTATTTCAGTTTGATATCCAAGTTCATCTGGTTGAAGCTGCTGATATTGAAAGCAAAAAAACTCAACGTCGAGTGGTTGCCCTCGAACCGAATCAGCCGAGTTATCGCTTGCTAATTGTGGACGACAAACCTTTGAACCGCCAACTCTTAGTAAAACTTCTGAGTCCACTCGGATTTGAGTTGAGAGAAGCGAATAACGGTAAAGAAGCGGTTGATATTTTTATGGAGTGGGAACCGCATCTGATTTGGATGGACATGAGAATGCCTGTGATGGATGGCTATGAGGCAACGAAACAGATTAAAACTACAACTGGCGGGCAAGCAACGGCGATTGTAGCCCTAACTGCTAGCGTTTTGGAGGAAGAACGGGCGGTGATTCTTTCGGCGGGTTGCGATGATTTTATGCGGAAACCATTCCGAGAGGAGGACATTTTTGTGGCAATGGGAAAACATTTAGGAGTACGCTATATTTATGAAGATCCAACCGCAGTAAGTGCCACAGGTGTAGAGGAGTCAAGTCAAGAGGTGCTGACACCGGAGGCTTTCGCCTCTCTTTCTCCAGACTGGATAGCCCAATTCAAGCAAAATATTTTGAGTGTGGACATGGAGGCGATCGCAACTTCGATCGCACAAATCGGCACTGTCAATCTCTCTCTTGCGGGCAAGCTTCAAGATTGCATTAATAATTTTGAATATGACAGAGTTTTGAACATAATCGATCTCAGTGAGAAACAGTAAATACCCGATGACTTCAACTTCACCTAAAACCAATCGAGCTAATATTTTAGTAGTGGATGATACGCCAGAAAACCTGCGGTTGCTGGCAGGAATTTTGAGCGAAAAAGGCTATCAAGTTCGCCCGGTTCCCAATGGCAAACTAGCATTGTCTGCATCTCAAAAAATACCCCCGGATCTAGTGCTGCTGGATATTATGATGCCGGAAATGGACGGCTATCAAGTTTGCCAGCAACTCAAAGCTTCTGAAATAACTAAAGACATTCCTGTTATTTTTATTAGTGCGATCAATGACGTGCTGGATAAAGTTAAAGCTTTTGCAGTTGGCGGAGTTGACTTTATTACTAAACCGTTTCAGGTTGAAGAAGTTTTAGCCCGGATAGAAACTCATTTAAAAATTTGTTCACTGCAACAAACTTTGCAAGAAAAAAATCAAGATTTAGCAACGGCACTGCACCAACTGCAAGCCACTCAAGAGCATTTGATTCAATCGGAAAAAATGGCAGCCCTGGGACAACTGATTGCCGGCATTGCCCACGAAATCAATACACCCCTGGGCATTATAGGTTCCTCTATTAATAATATAGCTAATTTTTCCGAAGAGTTTTTAGAAAAATTTCCTGAAATTTATCAACAACTTTCGGAGGAAAGCAAAGCTTATTTTTTAGCTTTACTGTACAGAGCAACCCATCAAGAAGTTTTATTTACAAGCAGAGAGAAACGGAAATTTAAGCAGCAGTTGACCGGGAATTTGATGGCAGAATATGTTGACAACCCGGAGGAAATTGCGGATACTTTAGTAGACATGGGAATCTACGAAAACATAGAAGATATCTTGCCACTTTTTAAATCCCCGGATTGGGAAGTAGTTTTAAATAGTGCTTACCAGTTTGCGAGCTTTAAAAAAAGTATTAGCCTGATCCAAAGAGCGACAGCGAAGTCGGGGAAAGTAGTATTTGCCTTAAAAACCTACGCTCATTTTGATAGCCAACCAGAAAAAGTCCAGGCGAACTTGCACGATGGCATTGAAACGGTGTTAACTCTTTATCAAAATCAACTGAAACACGGTATAGAAGTAGTTAAAGATTATGGAGATTTACCAGACATTATGTGCTATCCCGATGACTTAAATCAAGTTTGGACGAATCTTGTTCATAATGCCTTGCAAGCAATGGATTATAAAGGTATTTTAACTATTGAAACTCGGCAGCAAGAGGCAACTATTTTCCTCAAGTTTACTGATAACGGCAAAGGTATTCCCTCAGAAGTTATTTCCAAAATTTTTCAGCCGTTTTTTACAACTAAATCTGCAGGCGAAGGTAGCGGTTTGGGATTGGATATTGTAAGAAAAATTGTGGAAAAACACCAAGGCACAATTGCTGTAGATTCTGTACCGGGGCAGACAACTTTTACAGTATCGCTGCCAATTTATTAAACAAAACTTACTTGCAGGGGGCTAATTCGCGGTGGCAGTCATCGCTGTCTCGCTGACAAACACAAGATTTATTACAAGAAACCGGGTTTATCTTCGGAAGTCCTATTAAAATAAGATAGGAGACAGATATCCTGCATACTTGGCGGAAATCCATAATGTAAAAGCAACTCATGTGGGTAAACCTACTAAAATTTAAGCAGAGAGGAAAAGATGAATAAGCCTATAATTCTTTGCGTTGATGATGAACCGGATATTTTGAATACTCTCAAGATTCAGCTCAAAAAAGAATTTAAAAATGATTACTTTTATGAATTAGCTGAAAGTGGTGATGAAGCTTTAGGTTTACTGGAGGACTTTCAAGAAAAAGCTCAGGTGATTGTGGTTGTTTCTGATTGGCTGATGCCGGGAATTAAAGGTGACGAACTTTTAATTAAAGTTCACCAAAAATATCCTAAAATTATTAAAGTGATGTTGACTGGACAAGCGGATGCAGCGGCTGTTCAGCGGGCAGTAGAAGAAGCAGATTTATACTGTTGTTTGTACAAACCCTGGCAAAGCAAAGACTTAATAGAGACTATAAAATCTGGCCTGGCTAAGTTATGAAAAAACCTGTGATTGTTTGTATTGATGATGAACCTGATGTTTTGAACAGTTTAAAAATTGAACTGAAAAAGGCGATCGGCGATCGGTGTATAATTGAAACCGCTGAAGGAGGGGCTGATGCTTTAGAGTTGCTGGCAGATTTGCAGGCAGATGAATACGAGATTGCTTTGGTGCTTTCCGATTATATCATGCCGGATATTAAAGGGGATGAACTGCTCAGAAGAATTCACGAAAGCTCGCCGGAGACGCTGACCATTATGCTAACGGGGCAAGCTGATTTGGAATCCCTGAGTAATGCTATTAAGTATGCTAAATTGTACCGTTATATTCCTAAACCTTGGCAAAATGAAGACTTAAAATTAACGGTAGTAGAAGCAGTTCACAGTTATTTGCAAGATCAAAAGTTAACAGATGAAATTCATAAGCGCCAAGAAGTAAACGAGGAGTTAAAGCTAGTAAATGAGGCGCTGTCTGCGAGTGAAAGCCGCCTGAGTCAATTTTTAGAAGCTTTACCAGTGGGGGTATCTGTTTATCATCCCGATGGTTCGATCGCCTATTTCAACCAGACAGCGAGGGATTTGCTGGGTGCAGACACTATCCCCGAAAGCACTGCGGAACAATTAGCTGCCACTTATCAACTTTATGTTGCCAATACTGATGAGTTGTACCCGCCGGATAATCTGCCAATTTTGCGTGCACTGAAAGGAGAATCTGTCAAGGTTGACGATGTAGAAATCCGTCAAGATGGCAAAAGAATTGCGATCGAGATCAATACCACGCCGATTTTTGACCCTACCGGAAATATTGTTTATGCGATCGCAGCTTTTCAAGATATTAGCGATCGCAAACAAGCCGAAAAAATACTAGCAGATTACCACCACACCTTAGAAGCCCAAATTGACGAACGCACAGAACAACTGCAACAAGCCGCATTAGCTGCTGAAGCAGCAAACAAAGCTAAAAGCACGTTTATTGCCAATATGAGCCACGAGTTACGCACCCCTCTCAATTCTATACTCGGCTTTGCACAAATCATGGAACCCAGCCCGGATCTTACTGTAGAAAACCGAGAAAATATGAGAATTATTCGCCGTAGTGGCGAACACTTGCTTACCTTGATCAATGAAGTCTTAGACTTGTCAAAAATCGAAGCGGGGCGGATGACACTCAACCCGAAAAACTTTGACCTCTACCGCTTGCTTGACGATTTGCAAGATATGTTTCAACTGCGAGTCCATAATGAAGAATTGCAGTTGCGTTTCCAGCGCGATGCTGACGTTCCTCAGTACGTCCGAACCGATGATATTAAACTGCGGCAAGTGCTGATTAATCTTCTGAGTAATGCGATTAAGTTTACCCAAACAGGCGAAATCATCTTAAGAGTTATAAAGTTAGATAAATCTGGATTTCTGGATTTATTGGATAGTCCCACAGCTTGCTTTGATACTACAAGAAGCATTCGGGATTTTTCGAGAACTAGCAGTGATTTTGCCAAGGTTGAATGCAGCGATGAGGCTGAGGATTCAACAGTGCCTAGTTTTTTCCTTCTCTTTGAAATTGAAGATACAGGATTTGGCATTGCTCCCGAAGAATTGGGCAATATTTTTAAGGCTTTTGTACAAACAGCTTCCGGTCAAAAAACTCAGAAAGGCACGGGTTTAGGATTGAAAATCAGCCGTCAATTTGTCCGCCTGATGGGAGGAGAAATTGTCGTAGAAAGTCAACTGGAACTTGGCACCACTTTTAAATTTGAAATTCCAGTGAGTGCAGTTGATGTTGGTGAGATTCCCGATCCGGAACTTAACCGCGAAGTTAGTGGGTTGGAACCCAATCAACCGTGCTACCGGGTTTTAATTGTGGACGATCGCGAAGACAACCGCCAACTTTTAGTCAAAATGCTTTCTCCTTTGGGTTTCGCGCTGGAACAAGCCACCAACGGTCAGGAAGCAATAGAAATGTGGGAAAATTGGCATCCGCATTTAATTTTGATGGATGTGCGAATGCCAGTGATGGACGGCTACGAAGCTACTAAACAAATTAAGGCGAGAATCAAGCAGAGAGAGCAAGAGGAGGAAATGAATATTTCCCATCTCGACTCCCCGATTCCGAAGATTATTGCTTTGACAGCTAGTACAATTGAAGGAAGGCAAGCGTTTGCTTTACTGGTCGGCTGCGACGATTTTATTAGCAAACCTTTCCGCAAAACAGATATATTTGATACCCTGACCAAACATTTGGGGGTTAAGTATCTGTACTCTAACTCAACGGACTTTATCTCAATAGGCGATCGAAATAATTTATCTGGCTCCCTCCCTAATGCTGCGCTTGCTTATTTACCTACACTTCCGGCACAATGGATAGACAACATAAAGCAGGTAATCCGCAGTGCTGATTTTGACTTAATTGTCAGGACAATCGACGAAATAAGGGAGCCTCATCCTGAATTAGCGGAAATCCTCCAGGGTCATCTCGATAATTTTGATTACCAGAAAATTCTCAATTTAATTGCCGAGGCGGAGGAATCAGATAATGCAGATCAAGGCGGAACAAACTGAAAACTATCAAGCAGATATTTTAGTAGTTGACGATACGCCAGATAATCTGCGTTTGTTGATTAGAATTTTGCAAAAAAATGGCTATAAAGTTCGACCCGTTACTAATGGTTTTTCGGCGTTAGATGCAATTCAATCTAGCCCCCCCGATTTGATTCTGCTCGATATTATGATGCCTGATATTGACGGCTACGAACTATGTAAAAAATTAAAAGCACAATCGCAATTTAGGGAAATTCCCATAATTTTTCTCAGCGCGCTAGAAGAAGGAATAAATAAAGCACAAGCTTTTGAAGTGGGCGGAGCCGATTATATCACCAAACCTTTTCAGGTGAAAGAAGTCTTGGCGCGAGTGAGCAATCAACTTACTGTGCGTTCATTGCAAATGCAATTGCAAGAAAAAAATCAAAAATTGACTGCTCAAAATATCCAGTTGCACCAGGAAATAGCTGAACGCCACCAGGTGGAAATGGAAACAAGATTGCTGCTGCAGGCAACTCAAGCTATTAGCAAATCTGAGGATTTTGAGTCGGCTATAGATGTGATTTTAGGTTTAATTTGCCAAACTATTGAATGGAATCTGGGCGAAGCTTGGATTCCTTGCAGTGAGGGCTTTTTAAAATGCGCGACAGGCAGGTACGTCAGCGACTCCAGTTTTGCCGAATTCCGACAAACAAGTTGGCAGTTGATTTTTGCTCCCGGTGTGGGACTCCCAGGTAGGATTTGGCAGTCGCAGCACTCTGAATGGATCGATGATGTTTCTACTGCACCGGAACAAGTTTTTTTACGAGCGGAAATTGCGGTGAGTGTGGGATTGAAAGCGGCTTTTGGGGTGCCAATTTTGGCGGACAATCAAGTGTTAGCTATTTTGATTTTTTATCGCGAAAAAGTTCTGAAATGTCAGCCTCGCTTGTTGGAATTAGTGAGTGCGGTTGCTACGCAGCTAGGTTCACTGATTCAGCGGAAACAAGCTGAAGCAGCGCTGAAAGTGCAGCAAGAACAAACCGAGAAATTGCTTCTCAATATTTTACCGAAACCTATTGCAGATCGCTTACAAAAAGAGCAAAAGTTGATAGCGGATCATTTTGATGATGTGAGCGTCTTGTTTGCTGATTTGGTGGGTTTTACAGAGTTTTCGGCTCACAAAAGTCCGACGCAGTTGGTAGAAATTTTGAACGGGATTTTCTCGGAGTTCGATAGGTTGTCTGAATTGCACGGGTTGGAAAAGATTAAGACGATTGGGGATGCTTACATGGTGGTTGGGGGTTTGCCGACGCCGCGGGAGGATCACTCTGAGGCGATCGCACTTTTAGCTTTGGAGATGCAGGCAGCTTTGAGGAGATTTAATGCCAAAATGGGAGAAAATTTTCAATTGAGGCTCGGAATTCACAGCGGTTCGGTGGTGGCTGGAATTATTGGGATTAGTAAATTTAGCTATGATTTGTGGGGGGATACTGTTAATGTAGCTTCGCGGATGGAGTCGAACGGATTGCCGGGTAAAATTCAAGTGACGGCTGCGACTTATGAGCGTTTGAAAGAGCAGTTTGTTTTGGAAGAACGGGGTCATATCCCGGTTAAAGGTAAAGGAAGAATGCTGACTTACTGGTTAATTGAAGAACAAAAAAAATCTTTTTAAATTTTAGAGGTCAATTTCAATTAATATGAAAAGGAGACCAAATCTGGGTTTGCCATACCCTTTATGATTCGGCGGTTGAAACCGCTACTAGACAAACGAAGTCTGCCTTAGCAGACTAAGAAATAAAGGGGGTATTTAAGCCGGATTTGGTATTATATCCAACTTGCACTTTCTGGAGGGCTAATCCTTTGCAAACAGTTGAAACAAAATCGCCGACAGCGTTGAAAAGAGTCCTAGTTATTTTAATATCACTGCTAGCAGTAGCGGTACTGTCGATCGCTACTTTTATCGCTATACCCGGAGAAAAAACAATGTTTGCTGGAACAAGACCTGCCAATATCGGGATTCAGTCAGGAAAACTCGCAGCGTGCCCGAGTTCCCCCAACTGCGTCAGCAGCTTCAGTCAAGATGCCGAACACAAAATTGAGCCTTTGGCTTACACTTCGTCCCAGAGTGAAGCGATGGTAAAGCTAAAAGGGGTAATCGACTCCTATGGAAAAACTAAAATTATCACGGCAACTGATAATTACCTCTATGCGGAGTTCACCAGTGCTTTGATGGGGTTTGTTGATGACGTTGAATTTTTGGTAGATGATGGAGCAAAAGTCATTCATGTGCGATCGGCTTCCCGTCTGGGACAGTCGGATTTGGGAGTTAACCGCAGTCGGATAGAAGCTATCAGAACTCAATTCAATCAACTTTGAACTTAAAATTTCTAGCTTTCCTGAAGCCCCTCTCGTGCAAGATGAGGGGCTTTGATCTTTTGGTAATACTATGTAATGCTGATTTTTCACCACATAGTTAACAATTATTAACAGTAGGCACAATGCAAAGGAGTATCCTGCAAGGGTAGTAGGACCCAGCAAGGCAGTATCCTTACGGTTGGCTTTGAGTTTTAATACTTGTTATAAGATTGACGATTGTAGAGTTTTACAATCTTTAAAATAGCTGAGTGCGCTAGCATAGAAGCAGAGATGCCGTAGTATTCCTATAGTATTAAACAACCTAAATTATACACTTCTGACTTTAGGGAGAGGGAAGTTAGCGAATTAATTTCTACTATTAACTTAAGTAGAGCAAAGAGGAAAAAAAACATGGCACTTCAAAGATTAGCAGAATTTTATCCTAACTATCAGGAAGAGATATTTGCTGGAGACGACATCAAGGGATTTGATGTTTATGCTGGCGATTCTGATGAAAAAGTAGGCACGGTCTATGACGCTTTGGTTGATGACACTGGTCGTTTCCGCTATCTGGTAATTGACACCGGTATTTGGATTTTTGGCAAAAAAGTATTGTTGCCAATCGGCTCGGCTCGCTTCGACTATGGAGCCCGTCGCGTCCACGCCACAGGTCTTCGCAACAAAGCTCAAGCAGAACAATTGCCGGCTTACAATGAATTAGAAGCAGTAGATTACGATCGCGAAGAACAGGTAAGAGGCGTCTACCGCAATCAAGGAACTGCCGCCGCTGCAAGCACTGCAACTCCTGCTAGCTACGATCGCAGCAGCTACAACTACGATATCGACCGCCCCCTCTACGAAACCAACGAACAGCAGCACCAAAATCTCAAGCTTTATGAAGAACGCTTGATTGCCAACAAACACCGCGCAAAAACAGGCGAAGTAGCAGTTGGCAAGCGCGTGGAAACTGAAACAGCGCGAGCTTCAGTACCAATTGAAAAAGAACGAGTCGTAATTGATCGAGTAACCCCGGTAGAAGCAGGTCGAGTAGTTTCAGTCGGTGAGGCTGACTTCCAATCAGGGGAAGTTGCACGCATGGAAGTCTACGAAGAAACGGCCGACATCCATAAGGAAGCTTTCGTCCGGGAAGAAGTCAACGTCAGAAAAGAAGTTGTTCGCAGCACGGTTGAGGGCGAAGAAACCTTGCGTCGTGAAGAATTAGACGTTCAAACTGATGGAACTGCGGTTGTAGATAATAAAAATCCAAAGATCTAAACCAACCGCAACAGCTATTGCATAGGAATTGCGCCTTAATGACATAATTCTGTCACCGCGCAGGTTTGATTGGATTGGTAGCGATCGCGCAATTCCTATGTGAGCGGCGGGGGGGGGTACAAAACTTGTCTAGTTTTGGCAACGTTTATCCACTTTCCCCGCCTTTACCAATTTCCCCTTACCAATTGATAATAAAAATCCCTAAGCAGGAAAGTTTAAAAAATGAACGGTCAAGCATCAGCAGAAAAGATAGCAACTGCCAAATCAATAACCCGTCTCAACCAGGTTCCTGAAAAAGTCAGAACGAAGCTAAAAAGTTTTACCGTCAAAGACAACCAAGGTCACTTGGTCGGCAAAGTTAAAGATGTCTATTTTGATGCTAACGGTCAGTTAAACTTTGTGGTTGCCGGGCTAGGCAGCGAAAATACCCGCACTTTTTTATTAAGTATTAAGCTGCTCAAAAAAGTAGATTATCATCAAAAAGCGCTGTTTGTAACTATTAATTCGGGTCAAATCGATTTGCTGCCGTTCGTGTCGGCTAATGGCGAGCCTCCGTATTTAGAAAATGCCTCTGGAACGCATAGTGAATTTAGCAACAGTGAGTTAACCAATCCCTCAACAGATATGTCAAATCTAACAGATGCCGAGCTCACAGATCCAAATTTGGAGACAGATGAGGATGAGGAAAACTTCGATATTGTTGATCAAGAAGTAATTCGCCTGCTAGAAGAACGATTGGTGATCAATCGCAGCAAGCGGAAAGTCGGCGAAGTCATAGTGCGTAAAGAAATTGAAACTCGGATGGTACAAGTACCCATCCAGTGGGAAAAGCTGATTGTCGAACAAGTCGGCGACGATCCGAAGGTGTTGGCCGAAATAGATTTAGGCGAGGGAAACATCACCGGTATAGATTTGACGGAGGTTAAGAGCGATCGCCATGAACCAACAGTTAAGGCAGAATTTACCTCTGTGCAGAAAGCTAGCAAAATCTTAAATTCGATCGCCTCTCAACCTCGTCACGGTTGCGTCAAAGTTCGCCTAGAACTCGTTCTCGAAGACAAGCAACTTGAGGATACTTACCAAAAATGGATGACGGAACACCATTCAGAGAGTTAAAATATTCGTTCTTTTTGGTGTAGATTTTAGCTATTAGCGAGAAACTTAAATCTAATGGCTGACTTTGCCGATAGATGCTGTGGGAAAGTTCACCGCCGTCTACTAAGATCATGTTCGGTAAATTAATCGTGATTTTGGTAGAGGCGGGTTCACCAATATCTATAATATAAGCCTGATATCCGTCAACCCGCCCCGACCGGGCTATTTAAATTTTTAGCGATCGACCTCTAGACAAAATGGTAGCGACTTGCGGTAAAATTGTGGTGGTCAAATTTAAAAGTATTTGAAAATGCCCAGCACAATCTCCGACATTAAAGTAAAAACGATCGCAGGCGAAGACAAGCAGCTAGGAGAGTACGCTGGCAAGGTACTCTTGATAGTTAATGTAGCTTCCAAATGTGGCTATACACCTCAATACAAAGGGCTCGAAGAATTGAGCAAGAAGTACAGCGCGGCTGGACTCCGTGTTTTAGGATTTCCCTGCAACGACTTCGGAGGTCAAGAACCCGGAAGTAATCCAGAAATCGTCAATTTCTGTACTACCAAGTACGGCGTAACCTTTGAATTATTTGACAAAGTACGCGCTAAAGGCACTCAGCAACACCCGCTGTACGCTAAGCTTACGAGTGCAGTCGATCCCAAGGGTGAGGTTTCCTGGAATTTTGAGAAATTCTTAGTTAGCAAACAGGGTGAAGTGGTTGCCAGATTCCGCAGCAGTGTTGGCCCCGATTCGCCAGAACTAATCGCTGCTATCGATCGAGAATTGGCGAAATAAGAAGTTCGGCAACTAAGCAGTGTACAGGATTTAACTGATTTAACGGATGGATGTTTAGGGAAGAGGGAAGGAATTAATAGGCTTTTTTTCCAATCAGTTGAAAGCTATTTTTTTCTTCTGCTTTTCCCCCTTGTGTGCAAGCACTAAACCATGAACAAATACCGATGATTGTATTTAATTGGAGAACTGTTTAATTTAATGGAAAATACATCGGGATTAGATTTAGTTGTAGGTGTACTTGCCTTCGCCATTCTGGCAGGTGGTCTGACCATGCTATTTGTAGGCATGGCATCGTTTCCCAAAGAAAAATAATACTAATGGATAGTATGTGCGATCGCACGACCCGAATAAAAGTGTTGGTAGTGAGGACTTCAGTCCTCATAGTAGAAATCGGAGGCTTCCACTCCTGACTACCCACTGAAAATGCTTATTTTACAGCAGACCATCTGAATAAATAAAACTGCTTTCAATTTGAACATTCGCAATTGATGACAATCATGCAAACTACCGAAAACAACGTCAAAATTGTCCTCGCGCCGGGGAATTTGCGCCGCGTTCACCATATCGCTTTAAACGTGCGCGACATGAAAGCTTCCCGCCACTTCTACGGTACAATTCTCGGCCTGCACGAACTAACAGGCACAGAAATTCCCGCAACTTTAACAGAAATGGTAGCCGCTGGTAAAGTCGCTAATTTCGTTACCCCAGACGGTACTGTTATTGACTTATTTTGGCAGCCAGACTTGGAACCGCCAAACCCAGACCCGGAGAAAGCTTTTACCCGCGCCAACCACTTAGCCTTCGACATCAATCCGGCTTTGTTCGATCGCGCTCTGGAAGTGCTAAAGTCTAATCAAATTGCGATCGATAGCGGCCCCGTCACTCGCGCTACAGGACGCGGCATTTACTTTTACGATCCTGATGGATTTATCATCGAAATCCGTTGTGATGCAGTTTAAACAGTCGCTATCGGGTTCTCTGTAGTCCGGGTACACCCTACATTTACTTTTTGGATTGCGGTAATCCGTAAACATCCTACCTTTAGAGTTGTTTTATTTTCCGTCTTGGCTAATAGGTTGCTTCGGCCAAGTAAACCGAAAAGTTGATCCCTCACCTTCGGCAGATTCTAGGGAAATAGTGCCCCCTTGACCTTCGACAATTTTTTTCACCAGCGACAAACCAATCCCAGTATTTTCAACTTTATCACGAGCTTCCAAGGTCTGAAAAATTACAAAAACTTTATCGTGATATTGAGGATCAATTCCCGGCCCGTCGTCCTCTACAGAAAATTCGTAAAAATCATCTAACTCTTTAACCGAGATTTTTACGTGACCCGATTCAGCTCGGTTGTGTTTAATTGCGTTGCTAATTAAATTAGAAAAAACCTGTTGCAACAGCAATATTTCTGTCACAAAAGTTGGCATTCCCGGTTCAACTTTCACCTCAAATCCAGAGGGTGGCGCCAACGAATCAATTATTTCGGCTAATAAATTCTCAACTTTTACCATTTCTGAAGGCACTTGAATTCGTCCGACGCGGGAATATTGCAGCAGTCCCTCAATCAAACCTTCCATCCTGTGAACTCTGCCACGCAGCAGGTTCATTTGGTGCAGAGTATCCTCTGTCATCGACTCGCTGAGGTCTTCTTCTATCCAACTGCTGAGATTGGCGATCGCCCTGAGTGGCGCTTTCAAATCGTGAGAAACTACATAAGCAAACTGGTCTAATTCTTGATTCCGCTTTCTTAAAACATTTGTCGTTTGAGCCAGATTTTGAGCTGTTAACCTCAATTCTTGAGCGCGCAACCGCAGCGATTCCTGCGCTTGTTTGCGATCCCTAATATCTTCAACCACACTCATCAGAAATTGAGTGCCATTTTGTTCTCGCAGCAGCGAAACCGTCAAGTTTGCCCACACCAACTCTCCGTCTTTGCGGATGTAGCGCTTTTCCAGAGAGAAATTTTCAATTTCTCCTGCTAACAATTGGCGCACAAGTTCCAGTTCACTTGCCAAATCTCCATGCCAAGTAATATCCTGAAATTTTTTCTCCAGCAATTCTGGGCGGCTGTAGCCCAAAATATCGCAAAGTTTTTGATTGACTAACAGAAATTTACCTTCCACACTCGCTTGCACCATGCCGACTGCCGCCTGCTCAAAAGTAGCGCGAAACCGCTGGGCGCTTTGGGCTAAAGCAATTTCTGAGCGTTTGCGATCGCTAATATCGTTGCTGATTTCCAAAATAGCAACCGGTTGATCTTGATCGTCGTACTGCAACGTCCATCGGCTTGCCACCGTTATTTTTGTCCCGTCTTTCTTAGTTCGCATCAGTTCTCCTTGCCAAGAACCCTTCTCGAAAAATACTTTTTGAATTACCTCAAAAGGTTGGGCCCATTCTGTTTGTAAAAGCTTGTGAATGTTTTTTCCTACTGCTTGCGACTTCCGCCAGCCGTAGAGCCACTTCGCCCCCAAATTCCAATAAGAAATCGCCCCATTCAAGTCTAGTACCGCGATCGTATCGTTGGCCAAATCCAGCATTTGCGCTTGCTTTCGCAGAGTTTCCTCGGCTTGTTTTCGTCCTCTGGCATCGCGGCATATCGCAATAAACAAATGTTGATTTGCCAGACGCATTTCGCTGATAGCTAACTCCATCGGAAACTTAGTTCCATCGTGGCGAATTCCAACTGTTTCTTGCTGGTAAGTCTTCAGCGGAGTATCTGGATGTAACACAAAATATTCGATCGAATAATCCCCCACGGTGCTGTAAGGCTGCGGTTGAGCTATCAGTCGCCGCAAGTTAGAGCCAATTATTCGATCGGCTTTCTCGCCAAAAATCTTTTCTGCTGCCTTATTAAAAGACTCAATATTTCCCCCTGCGTCCAAAGTGATAATCCCGTCAGCCGCATTGTCTACCACAGCTTGAATGCGACTTGTACTTTCTTCCAAGCCTGCTTCCCGCTTCCTCAACTCCTTCTCTAAAGCATCAAATAAATACCAGGAAGCCCCTGCGCCCAAACAGCCGAAAAGCAAACCAGCAACTTGCACAAAATTAGTGAAATCTATCAAACCCCGTCTTTGCTCATCTAGAGCTTTCTGGTAGGCTTCGCCGGCATTAGCAAACACATTAATTTTTGCACGCAGGTTATCCCTCCTCAATTTGCCTTGAGTGAACACCTCAATTATTTCCGGCGACTGCAGGCTTGTTGCCGAACTGTCGAGCTTATTCAAAGTGTTTTGCAAGAAATTTATATGCTGTTCGGTACTTTTTTTTATATCTTCAAATCGCTGAGCTTGCAGTTTGTTTTCTTGAACCATAACCTTGAGTTTAGCCAGCAGCGGAGGCAAACTCTTCTTGGCTTCTAAGTAGGGTGAGAGAAATGCGGGGCGCTTCGTCAAGCCGTAACCTCGAATGCCCGTTTCCGCATCCACCACAAGGGTTAACAAGCGGTTAGTTTCCTGAAGTATTGCCCTATTAGTATCTCCTCGCTCTCTTATCTGTATGGTAATCTCTCGGAGGGCTGCAATTGCCAGCAGGGAAGCAAACAGAAAAATAATGGGGATAGCAACGATGATTGTTCCCCGCTGGCGAATTGGTCGGTCTGTCCATACAAAGTGGAGGCAGCGATCGAGCAAATACTTCACGGATATTGCAGGAGAAAGTTTGCTGCCAGTATATCGCTTTTTGGCAGTTTAGGCTATGGATAAGTTTGTTTTGTTTGGTTTGACGATCGCCGGGGACTAACCGTGGAAACTAGATTAGACCCCTGCGATAGCTACCTGCTGACACTAACAGCAGATTTTTTGGCACGGTGTTTAAACGGAGGCAGGGAGAAAGAAAGGACTTTTTTCGACACCGAGACAGCAGGCGAAGCAGAAAGGATCGTTCCTGCTTTACCTTCGTTTTCGCCTTCGGCTTCTGCTTTGAAACTAGAGTCTGTTGCGCCAGTGTTTGGAACACTTGTAACTACAGTAGTCCACCTGCCTGTAGCCGGATCGCGATAACAGGTAAAAGGGTTTATTTTTAGCGGTTGACTGCAAGGTTTAATCATGTAGATGCACTCCTTTGATTCTGAGAAATTGTGCATTGCTTTCAGCAGCAGTGCTATCTCGCCCGTAGAAGCAGTATGAAGGCAAAAAGCAGAATTGTGTTTCTGCGTCCAGAGACTTTTGAAACTTCCTGATTTCCTGTTAAATTTTGCCTTCTACTGCTTCGCGACCATAGCATTACTTTTACCAAATTGCCTTTCTGGAAGCAACCCCCCACCGCCTTAATTAGGTTGAGGTGGGAATTGTGAATGCAGCGAGGCCCCCGATCGTGCCTGCAGGACAATCTTGGAATAATATAGGTATTCTAGGCTGAAAAAAAATGCTACTGTGTGATCGACAACAGAGGTCGATCGCGATCGGTGTCACAATTAAAAAGGGAATGGGTAATTGGTAATTGGTAATTGGTAATGGGAAAATTAGTAAGGGGAAATTCTTCCATCTTTTGCTATCCGTTAAAGCCGTTAAATCCGATCCACAATTTCTGGAAAATTCCCCACCCGTTAAATCCCTTAAATCTGCTACATTGCTAGTTACCCAACTTGCTTCTAATTAATATCAACTTTTGTCTTTAAATGAACAGTAAAAGTAGAGCCAACCTCCAACTCACTCTCAACAGTTATATCGCCGCCCATCATCTGGCAAAACAAGCGGCTAATGGCCAATCCTAAACCGGTGCCGCCGTACTTGCGAGTAGTCGAAGCGTCCCCTTGAATAAAAGGTTGAAACAAATTCTGTTGCTGTTCAGCCGACATTCCAATCCCCGTATCAGATACCTGCAAATACACCCAATCGCTATCGCCTGCTGGTTCGCGAGTCGCACTCAACAGCACCGTTCCACCTTCGGTAAACTTCAGGGCATTGGAGAGCAAATTGAACAGAATTTGCCGGACTTTAGTCAAATCTGCATACATCACTCCCAAATTTTCAGAGCAAGAAACTTGCAATTGATTGTGATTTTTTTCGACCAAAGGGTGCAAAGTTGCAACAACTTCTTCTATTAAATTACTGAGGTCAAATTTTTCTAAATAAAGCTCCATCCGACCTGCTTCTATCTTAGAAAGGTCTAGAATATCGTTAATTAAAGTCAGCAAGTGTTTGCCGGCGTTATAAATTTTTTGGGTATCGGGAATGATCTCTTCGAGTCCCGATTCCCGTGCTTCTTCTTGTAGCATTTCGCTGTAACCGATAATCGCGTTGAGCGGCGTCCGCAGCTCGTGGCTCATATTGGCTAAAAAAGTGCTTTTAGCTCTCGAAGCTGCTTCAGCTTTGTGTAAGGCTTCTTGCAAGGCTATTTCGGCTCTTTTGCGTTCGGCAATTTCGATGCGGAGCAGTTTATTGGCGGTGGTGAGTTGAGTGGTGCGCTGATCGACGGTCATTTCTAGCTGCGCTTTGGCTTTGGAGAGTGCTTCCTGAGCCCGCTGGCGCTCAAATCCTTCGATCGCCAGTGCTACCAAATTTGCCAAAGAATCAGCGAAGGTGCGCTCCTCCAAAGCCCACTGGCGGGGCGCGCCGATATGTTCGAGAGAGAGGATGCCCACGATCTGGCCCCCGAGCCTAATTGCTACATTTAATATGGATGAATTCGGCTTGCTGGCATTTGGCAGCACACCGGAATGTTCGGCTAGGGAAGATGAGTGGGACAAATTTGTTGGTACAGAGTTTTGAGTCTTTGTCGGAGGTTCTAAACCATTGTCCGAGCGCAAATTTTCGCCCGGTGCGTCGCCTTCAACATCTAAAATTGATAAATTTAAATCGCTTGCCGATATGCACTCCCGGCTCAAATGATTCTCTTGGGTGCGATCGTACACGTCGAGACAAACTAATTTGAGGTTGGGGATTTTAAACTTAGAATGATTAACCCCCTCGTTTGGATCAGGGGTAGCGGTCTCTGTATCTAATGGCTCTGTTTGGTTGTGGGCGAGCACTCTCTCCGTAAAATTTAGCTGCTGATCGCTGGGGTAGCGATTTCCAAATCTTCCATGGTTGTAAAGCCAGACGCTGACTTTTTCCACATCCAAAGTCCGGGCAGCAGCCTCGGTAATTTCGCGAATTCCCACATTCAGCGCACCGCTGTTGAGAGTCCTCTGCCTACCTAGCTGCAACAAAGCCAAACTCTGGCGGCGGAGACGCTTTTCGCTTTCTTGGAGGGTTTGTTCTGCTTCCTTGCGCTGGGTGAGGTCGTACAAGACGCACAATGCCGTCTGCTGCCCGTTAAACACCAGCGACTGAACCGAGATCATCGCCCAGAAAGCGGTGCCGTCTGATTTTTTACAGTGGAGTTCGTAGTTTTGCAGGTATCCCTCTTTAGCAAGTGCCTCAAGTAGGTTTGGGCGATCTGTGGGGTTGAAGTAAAAGTCTGGAGTGCAGCAGCCGATCAATTTTTCTAGGGGTATGTTCAGGAGAGAAGCCAATTGAGCGTTCGCATACATAATTAAGCCGTCACAGAGGCGAGAAACTAATATCGGCACGGGAGTTGCCGAGGCGATCGCCCGAAACTGCTCTTCGCTGGAACGCAGCGCCAACTGAGCTTTGCTCAGCAAGTGAGCTTCCATCGTATCTGAATGTTCGGTGGTAGTCTCCAGCAAGATTTCTAGGTCAACCTTTTCGCGCTTCAAGTTTTCAAGTTCCGCACTCAGCCGCTGAACGTCGAAAAGTAGCTGTTCTGTCGATGGTTCTTCCTGCATAGCAATTGAAAATTGGTAATTTTTAGTCGGTTCTGAAGTTTTTTAGGGTTTTGTGCTAGTTTAACTATGACTTATTGCGATTAACTTCAGCCACCCTCATCTTGGTTCTCGGACTTAGCCGGGGATTCCTGTTTACCTTTTTCGTTATTATTCCAATTCTAAGTGCAAGGAAGGCATCAGCCGCTGCAAGTTCTTCAGGGATTTTATCTGCCAGGGGATCTGTTTAGAACCTTTGATGGCGATTTGAATATTTTTTTGCTGGCGCACTTTGATCACAAATTTTGAGAAAATATTAATTCCAGAACTATTTAAAAATTCTAGCTTTCGCAAGTCTAGAGTAACGGTGTTTGGGCAGGAGTCAGCCACTTCGTTGAGCAGATCGACGATCGGTTCGTATTCTTCCGCCTGGCTGAGTCGGAACGAGCCGCTACAGGTGACTGTTTGCGTAGCGCGATCGTACTGGATCGTGTAATCTTTGGTCTGAATCTCCATACTTTTGTCAGTTGCCGGTTTTGAGTGGTAAAGGGGCTTTGGCGGAGGGAGCGAGGATTGATCTTCAGGCTAGCACGAGCAAAATTCAGCCGTTTGCCGAATGCCTTGGTTTGTGTAACTTTTATTACATATACTGCCAACTGTACCATTGCCACAGGGCAGCTATAGCGGTTCTCAGATAAATGAGGTATACAGAAACCCTGTATTGTCAAGCTTTCCAGGTCAAAATTCGTACCTCACCTTTTTGAGAAAGGCTATATGAGTTATTTTAGGATTTATCAGTTGTGTCAGTTGTGATACCAGTTGGCAAAAAGAATGCAAGTGTTGACTGGCTCCAAACCCTGATAGTCATCAGTCATTGCCAACCTAACATCTCAAATCTCAAATCTCAAATTGTATGAGTTGTGGGTTGACGAGAGCGGCTTTTGCTGATGATCCGAGCTATCAATTGGATTTTTTTCTCAACTTGGTATTGACAAAATCCCCAAAACATGAGAGATATTTCACATCTGACACTGGAGTGAAGGGGAGAATATTTAATGGCAATTTCAGGAATTACAGAAAAGCTTTTGGCTGCTAAAAAAGCTCAAGGAATTAGTTTTGCAGATTTGGAAAAAGTTTTGGGGCGCGACGAAGTTTGGATTGCGGCGGTTCTTTATCGTCAAGCTACCGCATCAGCAGATGAAGCCGAGAAAATTATCTCGGCTTTGGGGCTAGATAGCGAGACCGCTGCGGTTCTCTGTGAACCTGTCTTAAAAGGTTCTTTGGAGAACTCGGTTCCGGTTGACCCCCTGATTTATCGTTTTTATGAAATTATCCAGGTTTACGGGATGCCACTCAAAGCAGTGATTCACGAAAAATTTGGTGACGGGATTATGAGCGCGATCGACTTTACTTTGGATGTCGAGAAAGAAGCAGACCCAAAAGGCGATCGAGTGAAAATAATTATGTCAGGAAAATTTTTGGAATACAAAAAATGGTAAGCCCGTGCGGCTTTATTTTCAAGTGAAAATGAAAAATTTAAATTTGCTCGAATGACTTGTGACTAATGACTAAAGCCTCAAAAGTGTTAACTTAGAAATAGAGATCGCGAAGCTTGACTGGCTTGGGTGTCCGATCGGGAAACCCTTCTAGGGCAAAGCTAAGGTCGCTCCCGCGGCAACTTCCCCAGTCGAAACAAGCAACCGCAACCGTAAATTAAGAGGCAAATATGTCAAAATATGACTCCCATCTCAGATGCTCCTTTTGCGGCAAGTCGCAAGAGTACGTCCGCAAGTTAATAGCTGGGCCCGGCGTATACATTTGCGATGAATGCGTGGAACTGTGCAATGAAATTTTAGAGGAGGAGTTCTTTGACTCCAGTAAAACAATTGGTCAACAGATTCCCCAATCAGAGGTGCGAGAGTCTCAGGGACAAGGAACCAGGCGTCCGGGTCGATCGAATAAATCGAAAATTGTTTTAGCTCAAATTCCGAAACCAACAGAGATTAAGCAGCATTTAGACAACCACGTTATCGGCCAGCATTCAGCAAAAAAAGTCCTTTCTGTAGCAGTTTATAACCACTACAAGCGCTTGAGCGTTGACCAAGCTAAAGATAGCGAGAAGTCTTCCCCTGATAGCGATGTAGAACTGCAAAAATCCAACATCCTGCTAGTAGGACCCACAGGTTGTGGCAAAACTTTGTTAGCGCAAAGTTTGGCGCAAATGCTCGAAGTTCCGTTTGCGGTAGCGGATGCGACGACACTGACAGAAGCTGGATATGTCGGCGACGATGTAGAAAATATCTTGCTGCGGCTGTTGCAAATGTCCGATTTTGATGTGGAAGCGGCGCAACGGGGCATTATTTATATTGATGAAATTGACAAGATTGCTCGCAAAAGCGAAAACACTTCGATCACGAGGGATGTATCGGGAGAAGGAGTGCAGCAAGCGCTGCTAAAAATGTTGGAAGGAACAGTGGTTAATGTTCCCCCGCAAGGCGGCCGCAAACATCCTTACCAAGATTTTATTCAAGTTGACACTAGCAAAATTCTATTTATTTGTGGCGGTGCTTTTGTCGGTTTGGAAAAAATAGTTGAACAACGTTTGGGTAAAAAATCCTTGGGCTTTATTCAGCCAACGGAAAGCGACAGCAACTCGACTTTGCCGGCGAAAGACAAGCGGGCTGCTGATATTTTGCAGCAGGTACAGCCGGACGATTTAGTCAAGTTTGGTTTAATTCCTGAGTTTGTCGGGCGGATTCCGGTGGTAACGGTGATTTCGCCGCTGGATGAAGCAGCTTTGATGCAGATATTGACCGAGCCCCGGAATGCGCTGGTGAAGCAGTATCAAAAGCTGTTGAAGATGGACAGCGTGGAATTGGAATTCCAGCCGGAAGCGCTACGGGCGATCGCCCAGGAGGCCTATCGTCGCAAAACTGGCGCCAGAGCTCTCCGCAGCATTTTAGAAGAGTTAATGCTCGATGTCATGTACGAGTTGCCTTCTCGCAAGGATGTGGCTAATTGTATGATTACTCCTGAAATGGTCGAGAAGCGATCGACTGCGGAATTACTGTGGCATCCCGCTTGGCGGAAGCACGAAACTGCATAGTTTGTAATCTGTAGGGTGCTTGTGGCGCACCCTACAAGCTTGGCAAATTTACTTTATGACAGCTTTAAAAATGTCAACAGATATAGATAAAAAAAGTAAACAAATCAGATTTTTAGTATCCAGTGTGCTGGTACGGAGTTTAATTTACAGCGGCTTTTTTGCTGGCATACTAGCATCTTTTTACGATTTCCAACTCAACACTATTGTCATGCCAACCAGTATTGCGCGATTGACAGAAGTGAAACAAGATATTACTTCGATCAATGAAGCGCAGCAAGCTTACTATGCAAAAAATAACAAATTTAGTGATTCCCTGGAAGGGTTGGGTGTCAAACTGAGAGCCACAAATAACTATAAGTACAAAATTCTGTCATCATCAATGAACCCAGTTCAAATCTTGGAGAATAAGCGCGAACCAGCACAAGTTGAAAGCGCGAGCGTCGTGATTGCTATACGTAGATTTGAAGAAGGGGAAGGCACAATGTACGCCGCAGTATACAGAGGAGCAGTATTTGCTTTCAGAAAAGATGTTAGCAATCAACTAACAACAATTTCGGTCATCTGCGAAAGCGAGCTGTCAAGGGGTGGGTATCCAACCTATCCGATTCAGCCAACTTTTGACGGCACAAAAACTTACTGCCCGCGCCATACAACTACTTTAAGGTAATACCTTTAAACTATGTTGGGCGATTCTTTGATTGTCTAAATAAAATTCAAACTTCCAATTCCCAGGTGGCTCAGAATGCCTATCATTTTTAAAGTTGTACCCGCACCAAGTTTTTAGTCTATTTGCCGTTGTCATTAAACGAGATTGACCCTGGTCTACCAAGTTTCCGAAAGGATCAAATAACTTACAAATACCTTGATATTCTCCCTTTGACAAGTTAGTGACACTGACAGCAAAATAGACTTTCTGTGGTTTTTTTAAAGACACAAAATCTATAATTTGTTCCGATTTTAGCTCGCTAGTTAACATCACTTGAGTCACAGGTTTTAAATTCTGTTGGCTGGCTTCTGGTTGGGATTTAACTACTTGTTGAAGTTGAGGATATTTCAAGATAAACGGGATAAAAATAGCAGCACTTGCTGTCAACACTCCGATTGATATCAGTGCAAGTTTTGATTTTTTAGGCTGGCGAACTACCTCCAGGGGAATTAAATCATTGAGGGCCGCATCTGCGGAAGCATAGCGGTGTTTAAAATTCGCTTCCACCATTTTTTGCAGCCAGTCAAGAAATTCTGGAGTTAGCTGCGGTAAGCGATGTTTAAAATTGATCCGCCCCGTCTCGTCCATCAAGCTGCCAATTTCGGTAGAATTGATGCCGATTAGCAAGCAAATTAGCGTGGCGCCGAGACTGTATAAATCGGATGCGACTGTTAGGTGGCGGTTGAACATTTGTTCGGGCGGCATAAAGCCCAAGGTGCCTTTGACAACGCTGCTTGCAGCCACTTCTCCCCCCCCGATTCTAGCAAATCCGAAATCGACAAGGCTGACATTCAGGCGATCGTCCACCAAGATATTTTCCGGCTTTAAATCTCGGTGGATAACTGGCGGCATCCGGTTTTGCAGGTATTTGAGTATTTCTAACACAGAGATAGCAATTTGCTTGGTTTTTTGCGGTGTTTGCTGCGGCGAAGTTGCCAGGGAAGTAGCATTTTTGTATTCCTGTACCATGCAGAAACCCGATGCAGTTTGGAAAGAATCTAAATAACGGGGAATGTTGGGGTTATCGAGTGCCCGCAAAATCTGAATTTCTTTTTCATAAGCTTGATATTCCGCCCAATTAGCACCAGTCTGGGCAAATTGAAATTGTTTGACAACGACGGAACGTTGAGTATTAATTTCGGTAGCGAGATAGGTAACTCTACCGCCCGCGCGGTTGTGTCCGAGTTCGCGAGTTACTTGATAGCCGTAGTTGGAAAAGTCAGGAAAAGCGTTCATAGGTTCGTAATAAGAAATTCAGTTCCAACAAGGTTTGTAGTAAGGACTTCAGTCCTCAATAACTCAGTAAAACAAGCGAGCAATTGTTTAAGGTTTAATTAAACTTGCTTGTAATTTGCGATACTTAGCAAGGATTCTATTCGGCTTAAAAACAATCATCTCAAGTAATGGAATAGCAGTGACAGCTAAAGAGGCGATTATAGCTCCTCCTACAGCTACTATTTCCATTGGTTCAACCGATTTTCGTTGAGCGACAACGTTTAAAAACAGTCGAAATGCTACTACCAAGCTCGTACAAAATCCAGCAACTAGAAAATCTCTTTTGTTGCGATTTATGTTAATAATTCTTCTCAGGGTAGTCGGCTCGTCAATCCGATTATGAAAAATCCTATAAATTATCATGCAACACAAATAAACTATCATGCAACACAAATTGGTTGGCAAAATAATCCATTCTCCTGTAACCTCATCCACCATGATTGCCTCGATAATAAGCAATGCAAATAATAAAAATTGCCCGATAATAGCAATAGTCATAGCCAAAGCCCTATTCATCATACTTCCAAGTGCAGCTCCACATAAACTAAAGAATATCAGCGCAATTACCATCCAGATCGAGGCAGCAATTGATAGAATTGTATTGTTCGATTGGGGGAAATTACGAATAAATTCAGTAAAATCAGACCAAACAAAAAAATATAAAATTAATCCTATTAGCGATCCCACTACTCCTCCTACCCAAGTTTTTTTATTTCCATGTGATTCTGCTAAGAGTGTGATTTCAGCAACTGCAAATCCATAGACTAAGCTCGCAATACCGAAAGCAATGGCAGAGTTGTCGCCCATATTAAAGAGAAAGCCGAATAACACCAACCAGCAGATCAAAATCAGGTTGCCCTTAGACAATAAAGTAGTTAGTTCTGGTATGGGGAGAGAAGCTGTTGTGACTTTAATTTTGAGTTGATAAGTGTCGGGTTCGGAATTAGTATGCAAGATCATATAGCGCTCATAAGCTTGACTTGCCAACAATTGTTTGGTCTCAACTAGGATTTTGCAAGCAACATTATTGCTCTCAAATTTCTGCGGCTCAAACGAGATCCAAGGGTGGTCGTAAGGTGTGTGTGGCGGGTCGTTCGGATGCGCGGCAACTTCCCATCTGCCCGCAAGCATTGTATCTGGAATTGGATTGCTAATTTCGATTATTTCTGTTATTGTTTCTCCCAATTCTGTAGCGGTTAATTCCAGGTGATCGCGCTCAAGCCTCACTTTCGGCAAGCGGCTAACATCAAGAGATTTCAGAACCGCCAAAGCCTCAGCCGCTGACTTGTATCTGTCTTGCAATCTTGGCGCTACCATCCTGTCCAGCCAGTTCATCCAACCCTGCTGCAACGGCGGTACTAAATGCCGGAAATGAATGCTATAATTATCATCGATCAAGTTGCCGACATCCCCAGATTTCGTACCAGTTAACAAACAAATTAGCGTCGCACCCAAGCCGTAAAGGTCGGATGCTTGTGTTAATTCCCGGTTAAACATTTGCTCTGGTGGCATGAATCCCATTGTGCCTTTGACTACGCTGCTGGCGGCGATGTTTCCGCCTCCCAAGCGCGCAAAACCGAAGTCTACTAGGTAAACATTTAACTCGTCATCGATTAACAAGTTTTCCGGTTTGAGGTCGCGGTGGATTACGGGCGGTTTTTGGGATTGCAGGTAAACTAAAATCTCTAAAGCGGCGATCGCAAATTCTTTTATATCCGGCGGCGAAAAACTCCGCGCTACAGCAGATTCGGCATTTTTGTATTCCTGCACCATGCAGAAACCGCTGTCAGTTTGAAAAGAATCCAAATAGCGGGGAATGCCCGGAAAATCCAGATTTTGCAAAACTTTAATTTCTTGTTCGTAAGCTTCGTATTCTGCCCAGCTAGCACCTAATTGAGCGAATTGAAATTGCTTAATTACAACTAATTTTTGAGTATTCGTATTTTTCGCTAAGTATGTAACTCGGCCGCCGAGACTGTTGTGTCCGAGTTCTTTTTCAATCTGATAGCCGTGAGTGGAAAAATTGGGGAAGGCGTTCATATAGTTTGTAGTAATGTTCTTATGGGGGGGCTTCTAGCCCGTCATTAACTGGCAAGATGCCTGTTACACAAACAGTGAATTTTTTTTGGATGGGTTTCTATCCTGTCAGCAACAGGCAAGATGCCTGTTCCACAAAGAGTTATTTTTTTTTGTGGGGTTATATCCTGTCAGCAACAGGCAAGATGCCTGTTCCACAAAGAGTTATTTTTTTTTGATGGATCGACGTTACCAACATAACTTTTTTCCAAAAAGGCTGCAAGTGCGGTATGATGTGATTTCGCGATCGGTTCTAGCGGGGAGCAGCCGTTAGAGGAAACGGGGAAAGTTCGGTGCAAGTCCGGCGCTGTCCCGCAACTGTAATGAAACCCTTGTGGTTTCTCAAGTCAGAATGCCCGCCGATATCTAACTCACTTTTGAACGCATCTGCGAGATACGGATGATGGATGGAATTAACACGGCTGTACGCACAAAGCACAGTCTATTTGTTTGCACTGCTTGCGCTAGTGTTTGGAAAAACGGCAAGCGCGAAGGCAAAAGCGGCGGTCAACAATTTATGGAAAATTTGTCGCAACTCGCTAAAGATTGGGAGTTTTCTGATAAGTTTGAGATTCAAGAGGTTGAGTGCATGAGTGCTTGCAGTCACTCTTGTGCGGTGTCTTTTGCTGCTGTTGGAAAGTACACTTATCTGTTTGGCGATTTACCAGCAAATGAGTCGGAAAGCGTCGAGGCGGTACTCGAATGCGCGGGTCAATACTATGCTAAACCGGACGGTTTGTTGCCTTGGTCGGAGCGTCCTCAAGCTCTGAAAAAAGGTGTTTTAGCAAAGATTCCACCGCTGGCAAATTAGAGCCTTTCTCGTTACCATGCTCTGCCCATTGGTGACTACTTAACGTCAAACCGATCGTCTCTCTTGTTTTTATCGAAATCTAGATCCCCCCTAACCCCCCTTAATAAGGGGGGGACAAGAAATATTCTCAAAGTCCCCCTTCTTAAGGGGGATTTAGGGGGATCTAGACTTTGCTTAAAAGCGACTTTTATTGTAGATTTCAGTCTTAAGTTGTCACCTACGATCTCGGTCTGGTAACACATATGCAGAGGCTCTGCCTCGTATTAAAAGCGCTCCTTTATTCCAGCGAGGCAGAGCCTCTAGATTAGCATTCCCAGGCAGAGCCTGGTCACGAGATATCCTATCACCAAATAAGCACAAAATTATCAATGCACAAAATTCCTGTTACTGTCATCACTGGTTTTCTTGGTAGCGGCAAAACTACCTTAATTCGCCACTTATTGCAAAATAATCAAGGTCGCCGCATTGCTGTTCTGGTTAACGAATTTGGCGAAATCGGAATTGACGGAGAACTGCTGCGCGATTGCCAAGTTTGCGACGAAGAAGAAAATGTTAGCAGCAATATTGTTGAACTAACAAATGGTTGTCTTTGCTGCACTGTTCAAGAGGAATTCTTGCCGACTATGCAGGAATTGTTGAAGCGCAGAGAACAAATTGATTGTATTTTAATTGAGACTTCTGGCCTCGCACTTCCTAAACCTTTAATTCAAGCTTTTCGCTGGCCGGAAATTCGCACGGGTGCTACAGTAGACGGTGTTGTTGCTGTTGTCGATTGCGAAGCTATTGCTAGCGGTTCTTTTGTCGGTGATATCGATGCTTTGATGGCACAGCGACAGGCTGATGATAGTTTAGATCACGAAACTCCGATCGAGGAATTGTTTGAAGACCAGTTAGCCTGTGCCGATATGGTACTTTTAACGAAGGTCGATCGCGTAGATGCGGAAACTCACAAGAAAGTCCAAAGCTGGTTGCAGCAAGAGTTGCGTCCGAGTGTGAAAATTGTGCCCTGCAAAGGTGGCGAAATTAACCCTGATGTGCTAATGGGATTTAATGCGGCGGTTGAGGATGATTTGGAGTCTCGTCCGAGTCACCACGACACTGAGGAGGAACACGAGCACGATGATGATATTAACTCGACTTACTTTATTGCCGATCGCGAATTTGAACCTGAAGCTTTGGTGAAAAAACTGCAATCCTTGATGCAGCAGGAGGAAATTTATCGGATTAAAGGGTTTGTGGCGGTTCCCAAGAAACCGATGAGGATGGTGTTACAAGGTGTGGGCTCGCGGATAGAATATTTTTACGATCGCCCTTGGCAACCTTCCGAACTCCGCCAAACCAAATTAGTGCTGATCGGTCGAGAGTTAGATCGCGATCGAATTGCAACTATGATTAACAATTAAGTTTCATCTGAGAGGGGCGGGTTTATCGATATTTTGAATTGCAGCAAATATTATTGGTAAAACTCACTCCTCCAAGCTCTCACGAACAATTTATTAACATTATTTAATATTGTGGTCACTGCCAGCAAGTCTGGTATAGAATAGTGATAATGGTTATCATTGTACAATAATCGAGGTCAAGTATGGTGAGTGCTGGGGCGATCGCATCAGTTCCTGTTACTGTTCTCACAGGCTATCTGGGTGCAGGCAAAACTACGCTACTGAACCGCATTTTAACACAGGAACATGGCAAAAAAGTTGCAGTCATCGTCAACGAATTTGGCGAAGTAGGCATCGACAACCAACTGATAATTGATGCCGACGAAGAAATTTTTGAGATGAACAACGGCTGCATTTGCTGTACAGTCCGAGGTGATTTAATTCGGATTATCGCTAACTTAATGAAGCGCCGCGACAAATTCGATCACATAGTCATCGAAACCACAGGTTTAGCCGACCCCGCACCCGTAATTCAAACATTTTTTGTAGACGAAGATATGCGGGAAAAATTGCTGCTAGACGCAGTTGTCACCGTAGTGGATGCCAAGCACATCTGGCAGCACTGGGATGCAGACGAAGCTCAAGAACAAATTGCCTTCGCTGATGTAGTTTTACTCAACAAAACAGATTTAGTGACTGACGAAGAATTGGTTGAATTAGAAAAGCGAATTCGCGCCATGAATGCAATGGCAAAAATTCACCGAACCCGCAATGCTGAATTACAAATGGATGCTTTGTTGGGCGTTAAAGCATTTGATTTGAACCGCGCATTAGAAATCGAACCCGACTTTTTGGGCGAGCACACTCACGAACACGACGAAACAGTTACCTCCGTAGCAATAGTAGAATCCGGCGCTATTGACCGCAACAAATTCAGCGATTGGATGGAGGAATTGTTGCGGACTCAAGGGCCAAATATCTTTCGGACAAAAGGAATTTTGAATGTCGCCGGAGACAACCAGCGATTTGTTTTCCAAGGAGTACACATGGTGTTCGATGGCCGGCCGGATAGGCCTTGGAAAGCCACCGAAACTCCGAAAAATGAACTCGTATTCATCGGCCGTAACTTAAACGAAAATCAATTGCGAGAGGATTTCCGTCGGTGTCTAGTTTAAAAAGTAGCGAACAAACCCTGGAATTTCACGCCAAAGCAATGCTGTCTGACTACGTAACTGCTGTTACTTGGTCGCCGGATGGTACAAGTTTAGCAGTCTGTTCTGCTGCGGGGGAAGTGATGCTGGCGGAAGTAGGGGAAGTTAATGAATTGTCCTTGCAAACACTACAAAGTGCCACGGGTAAGTCAGCCGATTGTTTGTCTTTTTCCCGCGACAGTCAATTCCTAGCTGCTGGCGGACAAGATGGAAAAGTGCGAATTTGGCGCGTTAATTCTGGGGAATTAATTGCTGATTTGGATAACCAGCGTGTCTGGGTTGATAAGTTAGCTTGGAGTCCCAACTGCAACCAGTTAGCTTTCAGTATGGGCCGCTACGTTCAAGTCTGGAATGCTGAGGATAATGTTGTTGAAGTAACGCTGAATTTCGAGTCATCATCTATCCTCGATTTAGCATGGCATCCGATGGTTCAATATCTGGCAGTTAGCGGCTATCAAGGCGTCAAAGTTTGGCATGGCGAAGACTGGGACGAAGACCCGGAAATTTTATCAGTACCCTCTGCAACCGGTGCAATTGCTTGGTCGCCACAAGGAGAATATTTAGCTTGTGGCAATATGGACAATACTCTCATTGTTAATGAATGGGGAAATTTTGAACCGTGGGTAATGCAGGGTTTTCCGGGGAAAGTTCGGGAGTTAGCTTGGTCGGATAAAACTAATTCTTTGGGTGCACCTTTGTTAGCTGCTTCGAGCTCTCAAGGCATTTCCGTCTGGGAAAGAGACGCTGATGAAAGTGTTGGTTGGGATTCTTGGGCGTTAGAGGTGCATGAAAATGTGGTAAATGCGATCGCCTTTCAACCTAGCACATTTTTATTAGCTTCCGCCGCCGCAGATGGTCAAGTTTGTTTGTGGGGGGAAGCAGAACAATTGCTGCAAATTCTAGAAGGTGCAGAGGGCGGTTTTTCCTGTCTCGCATGGCATCCCGAAGGTCAGTTTCTCGCCGCTGGCGGATGCGGTGGCGAATTGCTGGTTTGGTCAAAGTCTATGCGCGGCAAAGGCTTCGGGCGGCGCTAAGTTGGCATAACGGGCGCACCAGTTTGACCAAAACATAAAAATTGAAAACTTGGTCTTGACAAAATGCTAGATTACAATACCATTTTAGTGGCTGAACTATCCTCCAAGGCGATCGACAATTATGACCCAACAGCAATTTCTCGAACAACTCAACACTATTCTCGACCAAAACCACTTGCTGAAACACCCGTTCTACCAAATGTGGAACGAAGGTAAACTCGACCTCGCAATGCTGCAAGAGTACGCCAAAGAATATTATCTGCAAGTCCACAACTTCCCCACCTACGTCAGCGCTACGCACGCCGCCTGTGACGACATCAAAATTCGTCAAATGCTCCTCGAAAACCTGATAGAAGAAGAGAGAGGCGCTGCTAATCACCCTGAACTGTGGCTGCGCTTTGCCGAAGGTTTGGGTTTAGACAGAAATGCTGTTATCGATCACGAACACTTAGAAAAAACCAGCGAATCCGTTCGCATTCTCAAAGACTTAGCGCGCAGCGAATCGCCTGTCACAGGTTTAGCAGCCCTTTACGCTTACGAAGCGCAAATCCCCGAAGTTTCTACAACCAAAATCGCTGGTTTGAAGGAATTTTACGGCATCGATTCCGAATCTGCTTTGTCTTTCTTTAAAGTCCACGAAAAAGCCGACGAGTTCCACTCGGAAGCTACCCGCGAAGCGCTGTTAGAACTTTGCCAAACTGAAGAAGCAAAACAGGAAGCGCTGTTAGCAACTGAGAAAGCAACTTTTGCTATCAACTTACTGCTTGACGGCGTTTATGAAACCTATTGTCAAGCTAAGTAATCAGGCGTAAAAAACGCATAATTTGTAGCGGCGGGTGAGTGCCATTGCTGTCAACAAGCGCGTCAAACTTAGTACCAAGTCTAACGTCGTACCAAGTCTGCTGTTTGACTACTAGGCCCAGATCCCCCCCTAGCCCCCCTTCTTAAGGGGGGAACCGGAAAGGCTCTAAGTCCCCTTCGATTCGGGAAGAACCGCAAAGGATCAAAGTCCCCCTTTTTAAAGGGGATTTAGCGGGATAGAGACTCAGCTAAAAGCGATATTTATCAAGAGTTTTACACTTAATCGAATTATCCTGCTCTCTTTCTTGTCAAAATTCCTTGACTGGGACTGAATAGCAAAGCCCCTAAAAATAACCCAAAAATAACTAATACAATTGCCGCCCCAGACGGCATATTAAAATAATAGCTGAGATACATACCAGTCACGCTAGCTATAATCCCAATAATTGCTCCTAATCCCATCATTAAATGTAGCTCTTTTACCAACAAATACGCCGTAATTCCCGGTCCGATTAATAGCGAAATTACTAACAGCGCCCCCACAGTTTGCAAACTCGCAACAATCGTCAGCGTAATCGCCGAAATCATCCCCAAATAAATCCAGTTTACAGGTAAACCGGACGCTTGCGCCCCCAGAGGGTCAAAAGTATAGAATAGCAGTTCTTTGTAAAAGATTTTAACCGTCGCCAAAATTATCAAAGTTATCACCACAGTCTGCTGCACGTCCGTCGGTGCAACTGACAAGATATTCCCGAACAGAAACCCGTCTAAGTCTAATTTTGTTGTCCGCAATAAGCTAATCAAGGTGACGCTAATGGCTAAAAATGTAGATAAAATTAATGCCATGACTGCATCAATTTTTAGGCGCGATTGCGATTGAATCCACGCCATAATTACCGCGCTGATAATTCCCGATATAAAGGCGCCGATCGAAATATTGAAACCTAAAGAAAAAGCCACTGGCAATCCTGCTAATACTGAATGGGCTATCATGTCAACCATCATTCCCATTTGCTGTACAATTAAGTAGGAGCCGACAACGGCGCAGAGAATTCCTAGCAAAACGCCGACGGCGATCGCATTTCGCATGAACTCGAATTTTAGCGGCTCAATTAGTAGGTTTAACATTGAATTACGTCAATAATAGGATTTTTTCAACCACCTTCAATTGCACAGGCGTCCCGCCCGTGCCACTATCAATTGCACAGGCGTCCCGCCCGTGCCACTATCAATTTTAAAGATAAATCTTTTTTGGCTTACGCTGAAACTAAACTTAAATCGTATCCATAGGCTTTTTGAATATTGGCTGCGGTGAGCACTTCCCGGCAGGTACCACTTGCAATTAACTGCTTATTTAGCAATAATAAATTGTCGTACTGTTTTAAAGTTTCGCCTAAATCGTGGCTGATTACTAGCAATGTTTTATTTTCGGCCTTGAGCTCTGCAAAAATATTGAAAATAATTTCTTCAGTTGCTTTGTCGATCGCGTTAAAAGGTTCGTCGAAAAAAAATAAATCGGCTTGTTGGGCGATCGACCTTGCTAAGAAAATCCGCTGCTGCTGTCCGCCAGACAGTTCGCCAATTTGCCGATCGCGCAAATCCCACATTCCCACCCGCAGCAAAGCAGCTTTCACCAATTCTTGCGACTGCTTCGAGGGACTGCGAAACCAACCAGTCTGGACGGTTCGTGCCATCATTACCGCATTCCACACCGTAATCGGATAATCCCAGTCAATTTGCGATCGCTGCGGCACATAAGCCACCCGCGACAACTGTTCCTTCAGCAGCCGCCCCTGATATTTGACCAAACCGCGACAGGTGGGTATCAATCCCAGCATCGCTTTCACCATCGTGCTTTTCCCCGCGCCGTTGGGGCCGAACACACCGGTTAATTGTCCGGGATCTAACTGGAAATTCACGCTGTTGAGGGCCGCAATTCCGCGATAATTGACAGCCAAGTCTTGCACTTCTAGCATAATTAGAGATTTTGAGAACGATTCTTGTTCGTAGCTACTACAATAGGATAACTCGAAAAAGCAATAATGATTATCGTTCCAAAGGTGAAAATGTTAAAGAACTTGGCTGGAAAAACCCGCCGATTGTGGGGTACGGCTGTTTTGGCAATTGGTTGCGGAGTGGTTGCGTGCAGTGGAGCACAGAACGCAAGTAATAAAGTGCCAGAGAGTCCCGCCGCAACTCAAACTCCAGCCAGTCAGGCCGCTAACTTGCCCAAAGTCGTGGCCACGACTGGCGTTATCTGCAACCTAACTAAAGAAACCGCTCAAAGTTCGATCGACACTACCTGTCTAATCAAGCCGGGAGACGACCCCCACGCCTATCAAACCAAACCGGAAGACCGCAAAGCGATTGAAACAGCAAATCTGATTTTATACGGCGGCTACAACCACGAACCCAGCATCATTAAGTTAATTCAATCCAGCAGTAATTCCGCGCCCAAAATCGCCGTCCACGAACTCGCCGTTCCCAAACCGCTGATGGGCAAAGACGAGCACGAACACGGCGAAGAGAAAGGGGAAAACCAATCTCATGCAGAAGGCGAAAAAGTCCCTGATCCTCACGTTTGGCATAACCCTCAAAATGGCATCCGTATGGTAGAAACAATTCGCGATGAATTGATCAAAGTTTCCCCCAACAATGCTCAAATTTATACAAAAAATGCAGCCAGCTTAACAGATGAGTTGCAAAAAATAGATACTTGGATTAAAGCTCAAATTGCGACTATTCCAGCCCAAAAACGCAAGTTAGTAACAACTCACGATGCTCTGAGTTACTATGCCGATGCTTACGGTTTAGAGATGGCTGGAGCTTTGCAGGGTGTGACGACAGAGGAACAGCCCACCGCCGCAAGAATTGCCGAATTGTCCTCAGAAATTAAGACCGCAGGAGTGCCGACAATTTTTGCCGAAACTACAACTAATCCGAAGTTGATGGAGACTGTGGCGAGGGAGGCAAATGTCAAAATTTGGGACAAAGAACTTTACAGCGACGAGTTGGGCGGCCCGGGCACCGGTGCTGATACATATCAGGGAATGCTGAAAACTAATACTTGCGCGATTATTTCTGGCCTCGGCGGTAATTGTACTTCCTTTGCCGGAGAAACTGCACCAACTCCCAAACCATAGAATTTTCTAAAGTTCGCCTACTACCAAGCACCTTACATTTAATGGGTACGCAGCAAAATGCAGCGCTCGCAATCGCAGGGGTTTTCGATTGCCAACGCTGCGTTGGCTGCGATGACTTTAAGGTGAATTTTGCTCCTCGGTACTGGGGGGTTTTTGACCAATTCCCAATTGCTTCTTAGAGGATTTTAAGTCTTTCCAAAGCATCTTAATATCTTTATAGGCTTTCTCAGCACTAATTTTCCCCCCTGTTTCCAGCGAGCAAATATAAGTTATTTTTTGAGCAAACTCCTGCAAGTTGGCATTAAACGCCAAGTTTTCTGGCGTGAAATCACCGTAGTAGCGATTGCGAGGATGTAAAAAATCTTCCCGCTCTTTCATTGCCCCCTCCTAATTAAACTTTTGGTATTCAACTTGTGGTTCGGTCTCTGCTGTTAATAGCACTATTTGTACTCAGTATCGCGGCGCTAACTTGCTTCTATTGTATTGCGTAAGTAGCAATTGTGCTTTTTCGCTCTGTATTTAGTCTATTAATACAGTCTTAACCTTAAGTTAGCTTTATTTTAACTTTTCTTTAACCTAAAAGCAAAAAAAATGGGAAATGCGCGGTTCGCATCTCCCTAAAGATAGATTTGGCAGTTGGTAATTAACCTTTTGTGAAGCCGAATATTTATTTGTGGCACTCGCAGCCGGTGTGGCCACAGCCTTGGCCGTTGGGGTGTCCGTCAGCGCAAGCACTGGAACAGTATGTTTTGCCGTCTTTTTCAATGGCTCCGCTGGGGCTGACAACGCACGAGCATGAAGGACAGGCACATTTTGTTTGGGTGGCAGTAGTCATTTTACATTCTCCTGGTGGGGTTGTTTGTCTCTACTAATATATGAACACATATTCAGATATAAGTCAAGGGAGTGTAAAAGTTTTGTTACAAAAGCTTTGCCGATCGCACTAAAATGAAAATGAGAATTAAAATTAGCCGGGAAAAGATGTCACCCAACTCTGCTGTTAATGGAGCGATAAGTCAGCCTCACCAAGAAAACGATACACCAGTGTGCGATCGACCGCACCTAGTTGACAGTGTACGGGCCGGGGACATCCAAACACAAGTTCTCAACACCGCAAAAGCGCAGCGGATGGCTGAGTTTTTCAGTCTTTTGGGAGATGCGAATCGCCTGCGGCTGCTGTCGGTTTTGGCAAAACAAGAACTGTGCGTGTGTGACTTAGCTGCGGCATTGAGTATGAGTGAGTCAGCAGTATCGCATCAGTTGCGGGCATTGCGGGCGATGCGGTTGGTAAGTTACCGCAAGGTTGGGAGACAAGTTTTTTATAGTTTACTCGATCGCCACGTTTTTGAACTTTACCAAGCCGTCGCCGACCACTTAGACGAAGCAGATTAAGCTTTTGGGCATTGGGCATTGGTAATGGATTTAAAATTCTCTAGGGGCGGCTTTTACCAATTATTTTGGTTTAAGACCACTAATCTCGTAAATCCGCCCCCACCCAACTAGATATTAATCTTGGACGGTGTGGCCTGTAGCAACAACCGCCTGTTTAATTGACTCTTCCGAAGCTTGAGCTTCTACTGTAACAGTCTTAGCTGCGACATCCACATTGACAGTAGCATCGGATTCAACAGTTTTGATGGCTTTGGTAATTGTATCACCGCAGCCAGAGCAGACGATCGAGGGAACGTTAAGTAGTATTGCCATAATTAAGCAAATTTTCGTAGATGACAGTATTATTTTTTATTTTAATCTAAATTCGTGAAACACGCGCTTTCCCCGATTTCGGCAGGGGTTTAAACCCCTGCCTCAAAGCTCAATTCGGTTAAAACCGACTGTAGAGTTTGACGTTAAAATTTATAGATTATTTCCCACTAATATCACTTCAAACTTAATACCTGTGAATGCACATTAATTTCGGGTATGCACCGGCCAACGGCGGCGGCTACAGGGCGCAAACTCGCAACTAAATCTACCATATCTGGTAAAGAAAGAGCTTGCCGCGCATCAGAAACCGATTTTTCCGGTTGCGGGTGACACTCGATAATTAATCCGTCTGCACCGCAAGCAACCGCTGCTTTGGCTAGTGGTGCGACTAATTCTCGCTTGCCGACGGCGTGAGAAGGGTCTACAATTACTGGCAAATGAGTTAACTGTTTCAGTGCTGCGACTGCACCCAAATCTAATACATTCCGGGTGTAATTGTCGAAGCTGCGGATGCCTCTTTCGCAGAGAACTACATGAGGATTTCCGTGACTGAGAATGTATTCGGCGGCCATCACAAATTCTTCGATTGTGGCTGACAAACCGCGTTTTAGCAGGACTGGTTTTCCGGCTTGACCGATCGCCTTTAGTAACTCGAAGTTTTGCATATTCCGACTGCCTAATTGCAGCATATCAGCATAGGTGACAACTGGCTCGATTTGGGCGATCGACATTACCTCTGTCACCACGGGTAAACCGTAACGCCGGCTGACATCAGCTAAAATTTCCAGTCCCTCAATTCCCATCCCTTGGAAAGCATAGGGAGAAGTGCGGGGTTTGTAGACTCCGCCTCGCAAAGCTTGCACGGATGCGGCGGATAGTTGGCGGGCGACGGTTTCCATTTGTGCAGAACTTTCGACGGTACAGGGGCCACCGATGATTAGTAATTCTGTGCCGCCGACTGAGACTGTTTCTGAGATTTTGACAATTGTTTGGTGTTCGGGATGAGATTTAGTGACGAGTTTGGCTTCTAACATGAGGGTATTTTCCAGGAAAATTAAGTGGGTGGTTGACAACAAAAAACCCGGAACTTTTAAGAGTTCCGGGTTCGTGCGAAAAGACAGCGCGACAATTTACCCAGAACTCTTGTTGGGCCAAAAATAAAAGCTGTTGTACCAGTTACTGAATAATGTCATTGCTGTTTTCGCTTGTACTCGATTGGTGGTTGGGAAAAAAACTAGAAAAAACAAAACCGCAGGTGTTAATCTGCGGTTCGCCCGGATGTTCACAGTGAATTACCAATTCACTCCGGGCGAACTTGGCTGTACCAAAAATAAAAATAGCTGTTGGCTGTGAACATAGCTAAAGTGCTGCGATTTGTGGATTAAACACCATACTATTCGACAAGCTAGCACAGGGAGACTGGGATGTCAAGTTATTTTTGGCAAAAGATTTGTAGATGCCGCGGCGGTTGGAAACCGCGGCTACAAAGACGAAACCTGCCTCCGCAGGTTGGGACATTCACATTTACCAGTCCACGTAGGTGGACTTTGTTTGTGTAGTAACGGTTTCTAACCGCCGAAAATTAATGTCGAAGATTAACTACTTATGGTTGAATGAAAATACCGATCGCATTATGAACTCTCGCAGCAGTTGACGGAGGTCGATCGAGCAAACTACCTCCCAAATACAAACCCGTCGAACTTCCCCCATCCAAATTTAAAGCATCCACAGCACCCATTTGCTGCAAAATCTGCGCCAGTTCTGCGAAATTTGGCCCCGCCCCGCCCGCGCGATTGTGCACCGCTACAATCAGCAAATTCCCCGCAGCATTTCGCCCGATCGCACTTCTAATTGCTGTCTGTCTAACAAACGCATCGCTAAACCCTTCCGCCCTAGCATCCAGCACAACTTGACTGTTTTGTACCAACACCGGCCCGCCGCCGATAATGTAAGGAAAACGGTTGAAATCAGCAGGAAAAGTGTTAGTTTCCAAACGCAATAAAGTGCCGATAGAGAGTTCAGATGCCGGGAACAAATCGGCACGCAAAACCAAAATATAACCGTTAGCTGGAATGGAAAAAGTTGTTGTTCCCACCGCACCTCCGGGGGATTGGCTGACAACTCTATCGCCCGCAACTGTCACAACTATTTCATTGCCAGACAACGGAGTATAAGTTGTGCCCCAATCAGAATTGTAGCGACCGATTCCCGGTTGTACGTAGGCACTATTGAGGTGAGAAACAGGCAAAAATTGATTTGCCGGAGTAATCAAAATTTCTTGCAAAGTTAAACGATCGATCGCAAATTCTCCCCGATCGTTCCAGGCGATCGCCCCCCGGTTCAAAATCGGCCCGGAAAGCCATTTATTGTCCCGCCGAATTGCCCCTAAAGCTAAGCGATTAATTCGATTGAAAAAACCTGCATTAATTGCCGCAGCCGCACCCGACGCTTCTGCTGTTTGCAATAAAGGTGCAGTGCCTTGATCAGCAGGCGGATTGCTGAGAATTGGTCGAATTTTTACACCAGCTTGACGGGGATTAACTTCTAACCAAACTACCGGAAAACGAGCATTACCTAAATTTTGATACTGCTGTCGCCACTGCACACCGGGCGCCCAAACAATGTTTTTTTCTAGTAACGAATCTGGCCGAATATCGATTACTAATCGATTGGGATTTCCCAGACTGAAAACTTGCGGCCGCCAACCTAAAGGAATCGTGACTTTGACTTTGGTTTGAACGCCGTCAGGTTCGACTTTTAGTGATAGCAATTGTTTGCTGGTTGAGAAAGTCTGCTGAATTATGGCGGGTGCGGCTTTGGCATCGATCGCGATCGACCATTCTTGACCGGCGATCGGCGCTGCGGGCGTTATTGGCAGCGGGAGAGCGGGTTTGGTCGGGTCGTCTGGTGTTTCGAGGTTTGGCGCTGTGCGGAGGTTTGGCAGTGGGATAGCGGGCTTTGTGGGGTCGTCCGGGGGGTTGGGTGTGGGTGTCGGCGACGGGATTGGTTTATTGACAAAGTTGATTTGCCAGGGGGCGGGTCGATCGAGATCTACTACAATGCGATCGCCCGATTCTATTTCTGCTTGCCGAATTCCGGTAACACTTGCACTTTGAGAAGTAATTTTTAGAATATTCCCATCAGCAGATATCTCCCAGCCCGCAAGTCTAGCAAAATCGGTAACATCTAAGTAACGATACGGGCCTGTTGCCCGCGCTGCTAAGCTTTGAGCGCCGGTTAAAGATACCGAAAACCACTGCACCGGTTGTTTGGCACTGTCGGCGCTGCTAAGCAAATCCACTCCCGCACTTTGCATCAATCCAACATCAGCAATCCAAGTTCGGAAATTCCCAGAAGTGCTGTTTGCCGGCTGCTGAGTCCAAGTTAGGGGGAGAATGCGGCCGTTTAGAGACACTTGGCTGCCTTGTCTAATTATCGAAGATGGCGGTACAGATTGAGCCAAAAACTTATAGTCCGACAGGGGTTTCCACCCCTGTCTCATAACTGAAGTTCTCTCAAGAGAACTATCGGTGAATATTTCAGTCGGTTTTAACCGACTTTCGCTATCAGCCAGGGAATTCATTCCCTGGCGGGCTCTCGAAGCATAATAAATCAACCCAGCCCTCTCCCCCTCTTGTGCTCTGGCGGGTTGATTCCACACTAAAGACGGGACGATCGCCAGTACGGGTAAAATCGAGACTGACAATATTAGACGCCAATAGAAAAAATTACGTTTCACAGCTTACAACTCACAATTTCACTTCTAAACGCATGGGGATTTAGAAACCCGGAAGATCCGTATGTTTCTTCTTACTAAATCCGATATTTTTAGCCGATCGCACTAATTGCCCTCAAGCCCTACTACAAAAGGCTCACCCCGGAATAGAAATCACCAGCTCCGAACCCTCCCCCAAAGAAGAATTCACCAGTAACGTACCTCCATGTTTTTCTACAACAATTTGATGGGCGATCGACAATCCTAATCCAGTTCCTTGACCCACAGCCTTGGTTGTAAATAAGTGGTTAAAGATGTTTTCCTTGACTTCGGGCGACATCCCCACTCCATTATCTTTAATGCGAATCACAACCTGATTATTGTCTTCGCTCAGAGCTGTTTGAACTGTGATTTGATTAGGTAGGGTTTTAATTTCACTAAAACTCCGCCCCTTATTGGACTCCTCCAGAGCGTCAATAGCATTAGCCAGCACATTCATAAATACCTGGTTTAACTGTCCCGGAAAGCATTTCACTAGGGGCAAGTTACCATACTCTCTCACAATTTCAATGGCAGGGCGAAACTCGCTGGCTTTTAAACGGTGCTTGAGAATTAGCACAGTGCTTTCAAGTCCATCGTGAATATTGAAAGCAACTGGTCGATCGCTATCTGCCCTGGAAAACGTTCTCAAACTCGTACTGATATTGCGGATGCGATCGACTCCTTCCTGCATCGAACCAATCAATTTGGGCAAATCTTCTCGCAAATACTCCAAGTCCATATCCTCTATTTCTGCTTCAATTTCCACTCCCGGATTGGGAAATTTTTCTTGATACAAATCAATCAAATTGAATAAATCCCCCACGTATTCTTGAGCGGGTTGCAAATTGCCTGCTATAAAGCCTACGGGATTGTTAATTTCGTGGGCTACACCTGCGACTAAATTTCCCAGAGCCGACATTTTTTCACCCTGCACCAATTGCAGTTGCATCTGTTTGAGATCCTGGATAGACTGCTCCAGTTTTTGAGCATAATCCTGAGATTGTTGATAAAGCTGTTGAGATTGCTGATACAAGCGGGCGTTCTCCAGCGAGATGGCAGCTTGGGAGCAGAGGATGTTGAGGAGGGCCACGCGATCGTGAGTGAATGCCCCTGTCGTCAGATTATTTTCCAAATACAGAATTGCCATCATTTTGCCTTGATGGATAATCGGACTACAGAGGATGCTCTTAGGTTGCTGCTGCTGTATATACGGGTCAGAAGTAAATATTAATTCAGTTTTGACATCATCGAAAACTAGGGTTTTCTTGGTGCGTTTGACGTAATTAATCACAGTCTGGGGAATAGATTCGCTCTTCTCGATCCCAATAGTTTCTTGCAGAAGACAGCCTTGGCGATCGCTACAGTGGACGGCGATTGTCCAGTTGTCCTCTTCTTTCAAAATTAATACTCCTGTTTGAGCGCCTGCATTCTGAATCGCTACTTCCATAAGGGTAGTGAGCAATTGTTCCAGCTTAATTTCGCTAGACAGAGCTTGATAAGCTTTGATAACAGTTGGTAAATCTATTACTGCGGTGCTCGTACTTCCAGCAATTGTTTGGCGATGACTAGAAATCAATGAAGTCTCATGGGAGGTAGTAGCTTCCTCGAATGAACGAGCATTTTCCTGTTTGAAGATAGGAGCGAGAAGTTCGGGATAGCGTTGCTCTAGATCGTCGATTTTTGCTTTCGCTCCCCAACGAGCATAAGCATAGTAAGCATCTATTAGATATACCTGACCAACTTTTTCTTTCCCCCATGCCAGGTAGAATTTAGCAGCCAATTCATGCGCCAGAGCCTCTTCGTTGAGATAATCGTTTTCTTTAGCAAGAAAAATGGCGCGATCGTAACTCTCCATCGCCTGCACATATTCACCCAGCACTCGGAACCGTTCGGCTTCCACTAGATAACATTTGTGCGAGAAATTCATGGGGGCGTGATGTGCCCATTTATGAAGGGTTTCCTGGTTGCTTCTCACTTTTTGCAGATGTTCTTCTTTCTCTTCCGATGAACCCCCATCCCTACACACTCCCAGCCGTGCTAGAGAGTCATAAAAGTAGAACATCGGCACATTGAGCATACCCGTCACCGCGTCTAAATACTGTTCGGCTTGCCGAGCATTTTCTAAAGCTTGCTCGGTTTCTCCAAACAGGTAACACACAAGCAGTTTATGGAAATAAAAATAGTGGAGTCCGTTGCGATCGTTTGCTTGGATGTGAAATGGGAGCATTGTTTGTTCATTGTAGGCATCTCCCACAAATTGACAGGGATTTTCCGATCGCCCCAGCAGATTTAATAAAGCCTGATGAACGATTTGAGTATAATTTAACGCTGCTTCTTGTTTAAATTGAACCAGCGCATTGCAGTAGGTCGCTACCTCCTCTTCGAGCCCTGCAATGTCCCGACCGATTAAATATGAATATTGAGAAATTTCTTTGGCTGAATATCCTAATTCTAGCTCTCCTGTTTCCAGTCCTCTGGCGTAACCCTCTTTTAAAAGAGGGATGGTTTCTTTAACATGATGTTTACCATGTATGATGTGAACGCCGACTGTATAATAGACTTTGGTTTTGAGGTAATTAGCATTAAATAAATCAACAATATTTAACGCCAATTGCCCAAATTCAAACCCAGTTTCAATGTCTTGAAGTACACCGCTTAATACCAATCCATACAAGCCGTAAGCAAAAGCAGATAAGGGAGCATTCCCATAACTAACCGACAACTGAACCATTTCGACAATAACCAGTGGCAGGAGAAGTGGAGCAGTGATGTAGGCTGGAGAAACTATAGCTGATAAAATTCGCAAGGCTGCTTGCTTTTGGAGATTTTCCATTTCTGGCAAATCTATAAAGTCTGCAATTTTTTTCCCAGCAAAAAGTGATGCGGTTTGTTCTAGTCCCTGCTGGATATCTGCCGGTGTTGGATTTTCTGGAAAGCAGATTCCCAAGAGTTTGAGAACTGCTAACCCCATTTCAACTGCTTGTTGAGGTTTGACTTGCGCCGTACAAGCAGATAGCTCGATTTCATAAACTTTCACCTTATCCAGCAGCGTTCTGGCATTGTGCAGGACTAAAGCTGCTAATTCCTCCATGTCCTGAAAATCATAGCTCAGGTATGCGGTTTCTGCCCCTAATACGTGCAGTTCGAGAACTGTTTCATAGTGAGTGTGCCAGCTATCGGGAGCTAGAATTTGCCTGCCAAAACTTAAATATTTGCGGGCTGCAGCATAAGCAGTAGAATTCTTCGCCTTGCGTCCAGCGATTAAATTCAACTCAGCCAGTTGGTAACGCTCGGTTGACTCGGTAATTAAATCAACACCATAATTCAACTGGTTGACTATATTAAAAATTTTCTCTTCCCTTTCTGTTGTGGGAGTATTAATCAACAAAAGTTGACCAATATTGAGGTGAGTGGATTGTTTCTGGGATTCGGGAATCAAAACGTAAGCTGCTTGCTGTACGCGATCGTGCAGAAATTTGTAATAACAGGATTCTGGATTCTGGAACCACGAGTCAGAAGTATCGCTTTCTTCTTCTGAATTCTGATTTGTGAATTCCAACTCCTCTGAAGTGAAAAACTTATAAACTTCAGTTAGTGGGAGAATCAACCCTGCTTGCAAAGCTGGCCACAAGTTGGCTGCCGTATCTGAAGAAGATTTTTCACACACTACCGCCAGCGTTTCTATATCAAATTCGTTGCCAATACAGGCAGCTAACTTTAAAACTTCTTGAGTCTGGGATGGCAACTTTTGCAGTTGAATCGCCATGAACTCGACAACATCATCAGTCAGGGCTAAGGTTCGCACAGTCGCGATATCGCACTGCCAATACCGCTCATCAAAATTAAAGGTAATTAGCCCATCTTCATGCAATGATTTGAGGAATTGTGTGCTGAAAAATGGATTGCCTTGGGTTTTTTGATCGACCAGTTCTGTTAAGGGCATAGCCAACGCTCTAGAACAAACTAAAGTATCGGCAATCAAACAATTCAAATTGACGCAATCCAGCGGCGTGAGGGTAATGGTGTTGACTGTAGCTCCCGTCTGTTGAATTTCGGATAATGTCAGTAATAAAGGGTGTACGGGACTGACTTCGTTATCTCGATACGCTCCAATTAATAAGAGATAGTGCCGATCGCGATCGCTCATCAGAAGTTGAATCAACTTCAATGAGGCTGAGTCGGCCCATTGCAAGTCGTCTAAGAAGATGACGAGGGGATGTTCTTGGGTGGCGAAGAGTTGAATGAAGTTCTCTAATAACCGATTGAAGCGATTTTGGGCAGCACTGCCCGAAAGTTCTGGTGCGGGTGGTTGCTCTCCGATAATCCGCTCTAGTTCGGGAATTACCTCAACAATTACCTGAGCATTCTCGCCCAATGCTGCTAGGATTTGAGTCTTCCACTGTTCAACTTTAGCATCTGTTTCGCTCAGCAATTGGTTCATTAAATCGCGAAAAGCTTGTACAAAAGCTGAGAAGGGTTGGCTGCGCCCAAATTGGTCGAATTTGCCTTTGATGAAGTAACCTCTAGCTGCGACAATCGGTTTGTGAACTTCGTTGACAACAGCGGTTTTGCCAATGCCTGAGAAGCCAGCCACCAGCATCATTTCCGCGCTTCCTGCACTCACGCGATCGAAGGCTGCTAGTAGGGAGAATACTTCGTTCTCTCTACCGTATAATTTTTCGGGAATGATGAAGCGATCGCACAAATCTCGCGTTCCCAATTTAAAGGAAGTAATTTGACCTGTATCTTCCCATTCGTACAAACAAGTTTCCAAATCAAACTTGAGTCCGATCGCACTTTGATACCTATCTTCAGCATTCTTCGCCATCAGTTTGCTAACAATTTCAGACAGCACCAATGGAACGTTATTGTTGAGGTGATGAACTGGGATAGGCTGCTTGGCAAGGTGACAGTGTACTAACTCGATCGGATCTTCGCTTTGGAAAGGCAACTGTCTCGTCAGCAGTTCGTAGAATGTGACTCCCAGAGAGTAGAAATCCGTGCGGTAGTCAATGCCTCGGTTCATTCGCCCAGTTTGTTCGGGAGATATGTAAGGTAAAGTGCCTTCGAGGAGGTTGGGATTTTGAATTTCTTGGGTTTGGCGCGGCAACAGGGAAGCGATGCTGAAGTCAATCAGCTTAACTTGTTTGCTGACAGGGTTAATTAGAATGTTGGCAGGTTTGAGGTCTTTATGGATGATGTGGTGGCGATAAAGTCCGTCAAGCGAGTTGGAAATTTGAATTGCAATGGGAAGAAACTCGTTAATGGGCAAGCCTTCCAGAGGTTCCTTGCTGGCGAATACCAGACTAGCGAGGTAACTACTTAAGGAAATTCCCCCAAAGTCTTCCATCACCAGACCATAGTGGTTATGGTAAGTCTCCAGGCTGTATGCCTTGACAGTGCCGGGGATCTCTAAGTTTTTAGTAATGACAAACTGATTGCGGAAGTGAACCAGTTCGTTGAAGCGGGGAAAGTCATTTCGCAGCAGTTTGATCACGACGGGCTGCTGATCTGAAGACCGACGGCCACGATAAACTAGAGTTCGATTGCCTGCGTATATTTGCTCGTTGATTTGATACCCTCGAAAAATATTTGTTATGCTAGCCATACCTACCTACCTACTCCTACTGCTTCTGTCAAGCCTGAAGCTTTTTAGAGTTACTATCTACTATTTTCGCTCTATCGGCCGTGCTATTGATTAACTATATTTAGTTTAATCTACTTTGTCGCTCAAATTATGAAAGCGCTTTTTTAAAGCCAGACTTAATATTTTGGTTGTTTTTGGTTGTATACTTTTTTTGAGATAGCGTTGACCTAAAATTACTTTAGCTTTTGGCTGATTTTCTGAGTCATTAACACGCATTGATACAAGTGTGCGGGGTTAATTTAAGCCAACCTCTTCCTTACGAAAAAAGCGTGAATTCTCAAGCGCTCTGCTATTTTAATCAGTGTCAAGTTATTTTAATTATTTCTCTCATATAATAGGATTACCATGATTTATATCACTGGGCTTCGGTCTACCTGTATGCAGAATTGAGCGTAATCACCATCTGCACATTTTACCAGTCTTACGATTTCCCCTAACTAACCTTTCTTTTATAAAAGATAGGCATGAAATATTCCCCATGCCAATCAAATCTGTAAAAACGCTCACGGTTGAGCTAAACAAAATTACCAAGGACAATCTTGTGAGCGTTAGTCGAGTTGAGTTTGAGATTTGAGATTTACTTCAATGAATCTGGCAGCTTGGACAGTGGTCTAAAATTTTTGCCTCTCCCCGAATCTTGTCAGCAAGCAAGTATCCATTTGGGCGCGTGTTCCAAAAGGCGGCGCAGGCTCTACCAGATGCTCCTAATGTGTTAGAAATCCTTGAAATATCCTGCATTGATGAGTGATATCCATTCCCGTTGTATCGGAATGATTAAACCGCAGAGGACGCAGAGGATACAGAGAAAGGGAAGAGAGAGATCAATAATTCCGATGCCAACGGATTTGAGATGACAAAACTTTGTGGGTAAAAAAATCTCAATTAGAGTTATGGAAAACTGTCAACCTTTTTCGGCTAGGCATCTTAGCGTGAGTTCTGGACGATCGCTGACAAGACTTGCACGCAAACTCTAAGTCTAATGGGTGAAATTTTATCAATTTTTTGATAAACTTGATGTTCGCGGCTTGAGAGTTGACTTCACAATAAGACAGGTTTCACCAGTTGTGAACCGCGCTGCTACATTGCACCTACCGACTGAGCGGGCAGGTTGCTTTTGTGTCTGCGGGCGCTGACGAAAGCAACTCAACAGCGCAGCAAGCAAAATAACGCTAAAGTTACTATCTACCTGTGTTCGCTGCAAGGCTACCCTTGCGGACTCAGGAAAAACCCACACAAAAAACTAGATCGGCTGCAATGTATCTAGTTGCAGGGCGGCGATCGCCCAAAGAATCACTGCTTTTTAACAGCAGGGTATTCTAGGAGACATCTCTGAGGCGATGCGAGCGAGATAATTTAAAATCTGCAAACAGGGTTTCAGTGCTAGGTACAGGCCGCATAGACGTAAATTTTTAATCAAATCAGCTTCCAATGTGCTGTCTTAAAGTTTACTAGGCTCCCACCGCTCGGCAGCCTTCTCTCTCCGAGCTATAAAAACGCATCAACACACAATCACGGAAATAACATTCAATCAACATGGGTAACACGATCGATCCAAACAGAAACGTGCATCAAACAGAGCGAGGAACTCCATTCGCCGGCCAAAGCTGGTTAGTGGAAGAAAGAGATGCCTGCGGTGTGGGGTTTATTGCCAACCAAAGCGGCGAAGCTACGCACTCGATTATTGAAAAAGCGCTTCCAGCTTTAACTTGTCTGGAACATCGCGGCGGTTGCAGCGCTGACTCGGATTCCGGCGACGGTGCGGGTTTGATGACCGCGATTCCTTGGGAATTGCTGGATGCTTGGTTTGCCGAACAGGGAATTGTGCCTCCGGCGCGGGAAAACTGCGGCGTGGGAATGCTGTTTCTGTCTCAAGATAAATTTCAAGCGACTATAGCGCGGCAGGTGGTTGAGCAAGTTCTGACCGATCGCGGGCTGAAACTTTTGGGATGGCGCAAAGTTCCCATTGTACCATCGGTTTTGGGCGAGCAAGCGCTAGAAAATCAACCTCAAATCGAACAAGTAATTGTCAGTTCACCGCACTTAGCCGGAGACGAACTCGACAAACATCTATTTTTGGCGCGCCGCACGATCGGACACGCGCTGTCAAATCGCCCCAACTTCACCCGCCAAGACTTTTATACTTGCTCTTTTTCCTGCCGCACGATCGTCTATAAAGGCATGGTGCGATCGGCTGTACTAGCAGAATTTTACCCAGACCTGAAAAATCCCGCTTATAAAAGCTCTTTTGCCGTCTATCACCGGCGCTTCAGCACCAACACCATGCCCCGCTGGCACTTAGCCCAGCCGATGCGCTTGCTGGGACACAACGGCGAAATTAACACGCTGTTGGGCAATATTACCTGGATGAAGGCGCGGCAAGCCAATTTAGCTCACCCGAATTGGACTCAAGCTGATATCGACACGTTCAACCCAATTGTCAATCCCGAAAGCAGCGATTCGGCAAACTTAGACAACGTGATGGAGTTGTTGGTGCACTCCGGCCGCACCCCCCTAGAATCCCTGACAATTCTGGTACCTGAAGCCTACAAAAATCAGCCGGATTTGGCTCCCTATCCAGAAATTGTCGATTTTTACGAATATTACAGCGGCATTCAAGAACCTTGGGACGGCCCGGCACTGCTGGTGTTCAGCGACGGGAAACAAGTAGGTGCTACGCTTGATCGCAACGGTTTGCGGCCGGCCCGCTACTGCATTACTAAAGACGGTTTGGTAATTGTGGCCTCCGAAGCCGGAGTTGTCGATATTCCCGAAGCAGATATTGTCGAAAAAGGCCGTTTGGGACCCGGACAAATGATTGCCGTTGACCTCCAAACTCAAGAAATTCTCAAAAATTGGCAACTCAAGCAGCGAATTGCTAAGCGGCATCCCTACGGCGAATGGCTGGAAAAACACCGCGAAACCTTGGAACCGCAGCCTTTTGCCGAAACAGCAACCCTAGACTCGCAAACGCTGTTGGCAACCCAAACTGCTTTCGGCTACACAGCCGAAGATTTGGACATGGTAATCGTCGAGATGGCGAGTTCTGGGAAAGAACCGACTTTCTGCATGGGCGACGACGCTCCCTTAGCTGTATTGTCAGAAAAGCCTCAGTTGCTGTACAACTATTTCAAACAGCGGTTCGCTCAAGTCACAAATCCGCCGATCGACCCCCTGCGCGAGGGGATGGTGATGTCGCTGACGATGAATGTGGGCCTGCGGGGCAATTTACTGCAAGCAGTGCCGGAAAATGCCAAGCGGCTGAAAATTGATTCTCCCGTACTCAACGACGCTGAACTGTCTTTCTTGAAAGATCAAAAGTCTTTCCCAGCTACGGAATTGTCAACTCTTTACAAAATTTCTGCTGGACCTTCTGGTTTGAAAACAGCAGTCGAGCAACTTTGTCAAAAGGCGGCTGCTTCGGTGCGCGAGGGTTCGAGAATTCTGATTTTGAGCGATCGACTATCGAAGGAAGAAGGAAGAAGGAAGAAGGAAGAAGGAAGAGGGGAGAAGGAAGAGGGAGATTTATCTAGTGTTGGATTGAGTGCTGAATGTACTTATATTCCGCCATTCCTGGCAGTTGGTGCGGTTCACCACCACTTAATTAGCGTCGGCCTGCGGATGCAAACTTCGCTGGTTGTGGATACCGCGCAATGTTGGAGCACTCACCACTTCGCTTGTTTGATTGGTTACGGGGCGGTGGCTGTTTGCCCTTACTTGGCATTGGAAAGCGTGCGCGCCTGGTGGTCTGACAGCAAGACTCAAAACTTGATGCAGCACGGCAAAGTTCCCAATATTACCGTGGAACAGGCTCAAGCTAGATACCGCACAGCGGTGGAAAACGGCTTGCTGAAGATTATGTCGAAAATGGGGATTTCACTGCTGGCTAGCTATCAGGGGGCGCAAATCTTTGAGGCGATCGGCATTGGCGGTGATTTGCTCGATTTGGGTTTCAAAGGCACTGTTTCTCGGATCGGCGGTTTGAGTGTGGCGGAACTGGCTAACGAGGTAATGTCTTTCCACAGTCAGGCTTTCCCAGAATTGCACCTCAAAAAGCTGGAAAATTACGGCTTTGTGCAGTACCGCCGGGGCGGTGAATATCACATGAACAGCCCGGAAATGGCGAAGGCTTTGCACAAGGCTGTGACTACTTTTAACGAAGGAAGAAGGAAGAAGGAAGAAGGAAGTTCGGCAACGGATTCTGTAACGGATGTAACGGATGTAACGGATGTTAGGAAGAAGGAAGAAGGAAGCAACGGTAACGGCAATGGGGCCGAACCAAAAATGACACCAATTGGTGACAAAAATGGTGAAAGTGCCTACGACCATTACGAGGTTTACAAGAAACAGCTCGAAAATCGCCCGGTAACGGCTTTGCGGGATTTGCTGGATTTTGTGAGCGATCGCCCTTCCATTGCCATTGAAGACGTAGAATCTGTAGCAGATATTGTCAAGCGGTTCGCCACCGGCGGTATGTCCCTGGGCGCCTTGTCCCCAGAAGCCCACGAAACTCTCGCGATTGCCATGAACCGCATCGGCGGCAAATCGAACTCCGGCGAAGGTGGCGAAGATCCGGTGCGCTACAAAGTGCTAAACGATGTGAGCGCGGCGGGTTTCTCACAAACGCTACCTCACTTGAAAGGTTTGCAGAACGGCGATACAGCTTCTTCATCCATCAAACAGGTAGCTTCCGGGCGTTTCGGGGTGACTCCTGAGTACCTGATGAACGCCCAACAAATCGAAATTAAAATCGCACAAGGTGCAAAACCGGGTGAAGGCGGTCAATTGCCGGGGCCGAAAGTGAGCGAGTACATTGCTTATTTGCGCCGATCGAAACCGGGTGTCACGCTGATTTCGCCTCCTCCTCACCACGACATTTATTCGATCGAGGATTTGGCGCAGTTGATTTTTGACTTGCACCAAATCAATCCGAAAGCAGGAGTTTCGGTGAAGTTGGTGTCGGAAGTCGGCATCGGGACTGTAGCCGCCGGTGTCGCTAAGGCAAATGCTGATGTGATTCAAATTTCCGGCCACGATGGCGGCACCGGTGCTTCGCCACTGAGTTCGATTAAGCACGCAGGTTCTCCGTGGGAACTCGGATTGACTGAAGTTCACCGGGTGCTGATGGAAAATAAATTGCGCGATCGAGTTTTACTGCGCGTTGACGGTGGCTTTAAAAGTGGCTGGGACGTGATTGTAGGCGCTTTGATGGGCGGCGAAGAGTACGGTTTTGGCACGGTGGCAATGATTGCAGAAGGCTGTATTATGGCTCGCGTTTGCCACATGAATAGTTGTCCGGTGGGCGTGACAACTCAACAAGAACACTTGCGGAAACGGTTCCCCGGAACGCCGGAACACGTTGTTAATTTCTTCTATTTCGTAGCACAAGAAGTGCGGAGTTTGCTGGCGAAATTGGGTTATAAGTCGATCGCAGATATCATCGGCCGCGCGGATTTGCTGAAAATGCGCGAGGGGGTGCAACTAACTAAAACTCAAGCGATTAATTTGGATTGTTTGACCAAGTTACCTGATACTAAGAGCGATCGATCTTTCTTGATCCACGGCGATGTACACACTAACGGGCCTGTGTTAGATGACGATTTGCTGGCGGATGCTGAGATTCAAAGTGCGATCGCCAATCACGGCACTGTTAGCAAGAGTGTAAAATTGGTGAATACCGATCGCACTGTAGGCGCACGTTTAGCAGGTGCGATCGCACAGCAACACGGTAACACTGGTTTTAGCGGTCAAATCACCCTCAACTTCACTGGTAGCGCGGGCCAAAGCTTCGGCGCGTTCAATTTGCCGGGGATGACGCTGGTACTGTCAGGCCAAGCCAATGACTACGTTGGTAAAGGGATGCACGGGGGCGAAATCGCGATCGCACCGCCGGCTGGTGCGACTTATAATGCTTCCGAAAATGCGATCGTCGGTAACACTTGTTTGTACGGTGCGACGGGGGGAACTCTGTTAGCTGCGGGTAAAGCTGGCGAACGGTTTGCGGTGCGTAACTCGATGGCGAAAGCAGTCATTGAAGGTGCGGGCGATCACTGCTGCGAGTACATGACTGGCGGCGTGATTGTCGTGTTAGGAAAAGTCGGCCGCAACGTCGGCGCTGGAATGACTGGTGGCTTGGCTTATTTCCTCGATGAAGATGGGACTTTTCCGGCTCACGTCAACGGGGAGATTGTGAAAATGCAGCGCGTTTGTACGGCGGCTGGGGAGGCGCAATTGAAGGAGTTGATTGAGGCTCAGTGCGATCGAACCGGCAGCAAGAAAGCTGAGAATATTTTAGCAAATTGGTCGGAATATTTGCCTAAGTTCTGGCAAGTTGTGCCGCCAAGCGAAGCGAATTCGCCGGAGGCTTCGGAACAAAAGATTGCTGTGGAAGCGTAATTTTCCAGTTGATTAAATAGAAGAGGGGCGACGCGAGTTGCCCCTTTTTTTCATCTACCGGACTTACACGGATAGTTCACAAAACCTCAAAAAACCCTCTTGCTCCTCCTTAGCAACGGGGGTAAAAAAAGCCAAGCAAGAACGAAAAACCCTCTTGCTCCCCCCCTTAGCAACGGGGGTAAAAAAAGCCAAGCAACGAAAAAACTCTCTTGCTCCCCCCCTTGCTAAGGGGGGGCTGGGGGGGGTAAGAAAAGCCAAGCAAGCAATGAAAAACCCTCTTGCTCCCCCCCTTAGCAAGGGGGGGCTGGGGGGGGTAAAAAAAGCCAAGCAAGCAACGAAAAGACCCCAATAAAAAAATGACAAAACTTTACAACAAAACCTCAGAAAAACTCAAGCGACAGCGGCTTCGCAGAGAAATGACAAAAGCTGAAAAACGTCTCTGGGACAAAATCAAAAACAGACAGCTTGAGAATTGTAAATTTCGCAGACAGTACAGCGTAGCAGAATTTGTGATTGATTTCTACTCACCGGAAATCAAGTTAGCACTAGAAGTTGACGGTGATAGTCATTTTCAAGAAGGTGCTGTAGAATATGATGCGGAAAGGCAATAATTTATTGAATCAGCAAGAATTAATTTTTTGAGGTTTACAAATGATAATGTTTATCATAATTTGGATGGGGTTCTAGATGTGATTGTAGATGGGATTAAATCGCTGAGAACATTAGGTGTTTTAACCCCCCCCAGCCCCCCCTTACTAAGGGGGGGAGAAAGATGGGATAACAGGGGATTAAATCGCTGAGAGCATTAGGTGTTTTACCCCCTTGCTAAGGGGGAGAGCAAGAGGGTTTTTTCGTTGTTGCTTGGCTTTTTAACCCCCCCCAGCCCCCCCTTGCTAAGGGGGGGAGCAAGATGGGATAACAGGGGATTAAATCGCTGAGAGCATTAGGTGTTTTACCCCCCTTGCTAAGGGGGGAGCAAGATGACAGGAGATTAAAAATTACCTCAAAGGTCAAGAATTAACCTTTAAATCCCGCACAAATTGCATAATTGGTCGGCGGCAAAAATTGTTATCCCAACATTCCAGACGAAGACAAACACGGCTCTAATATTAGATCAAATCTGTCGGGTGATCGGCATTCGCGGAGGTGCTGTTTTCCACATCAAATCTATTTCTTCCGGTGTCAATCCGTAAGCTTGATTAACTAAGTCGGATAAACGGTGTTCGAGTCTCAACGCCTCAGCTTTGCGAGATTGAATGGCCGGTGCATATTCATTATAAGTTTCGCGGACTGCTTTTAGTCCAGCAACGCCGAGAGGATCGGAGGATTTAGTTTTCGGCATCCGCTTTCTGATTTCTGCTACAAACTCTGCCAAAGAAAGGGCAGAAAAATCTTCGAGTTTTTGTCCGACTTTATCAATTAAATAAGTGATTTCCAGCCATTGCAAGACATCTCGGTGAGTTTCTTGATTAGTTTTGGCGATTTCAATTAAACGGCTGACAATTGGTTCTACTTCGGCACGAATTAAGTCAGTTGGTGGTGCGATGGGTAAAGCTTCTACCTGTTCTCTAAACATTCGCAGTGTGTCATTGATTCCTTTTTGCAAAGTGTGGTGACAAATCCACCAAGTTATTGGCGAACACAGCCACCCAAGCATATAAAAATTTCCTGTTGGCCATAGATAGCAAGTATTCACTGGGTATATCTCTTGAGAGACGAAGCAAAACCAAGAATAAGTAGCCAAATCTTGAGTGATAATTTTTGGTTCTTGAAAAACGTTATAGTAGGCACACGATCGCAGTTCCCACCAGTAACGCCCTTGGTCGGAACGCTTAGACAGTTTTTCTTGCATCGGCTTCATATACTTATATACCGATGGAAATGTTTGTGAAAATACTTCCTCTGCTTTATCGTTTGCGGTACTCCACGGCCATACACTATCGCTGCTAGACTTCAGCAGAATAATCCAAAGATTTTCCCACTCTGGACTCCAGCGTTTAAGGTTCTGACCTCGCAATAATGGCTTGATGATTTCAGCGGATTTAGGGTCTGCTTGCACTAGACTGTTTTTAGTAGCTTCATCAATTAAAAAAGCTTCATTCAATCCTGTTAAAATACCTCGATAAGGCTTAACCCCTGCAAAATCTTTAAGCGGAACACCCACTCGTTGAATTTTTTGCATCAAATCATCAACAGCAGGAGGTTCCAAACTCCAAGCATTCGCAGTAAAACGATCTCGCGAAATTTGATAGCCGTGTTGTTGAACGTATTGTGTAAGGTTGATATTAGCAAGTTCCTCGCGCGGAACCGGACAAACAATCACAGACGAATTAGGTTCAAATTTACCTTGCTCACTCTCGCTTTCAGTTTCAGAGATACATAGAGAAGCGTTAGGTTTTCTAACTGCGACAATACAGGGAAAAGTATCAGCATCCTCAAAAATTGGCGCGTGTCCGAAATCAATAATTTGCTCTAGTAAACCTTGACTGGCAAAGAACTTGCGTAGAGGTTCGCCGTATCCCGACCGCAGCCATTTATTTGTGACAATATACGAAAGCACTCCCCCCGGTTTGAGAATCTTTAATCCGAGTTCATAAAAGTAAGTATAAAGGTCTGCTACGCCGTTATATGATTCATAATTTGCTTGCAAGTATGGTTTAATTGGAGATAGCAACTCCTGCCGCACGTAAGGCGGATTGCCAATCACAACATCAAAACCGCCATCAGCAAAAATCTGGGAAAATTCAGCTTGCCAATCAAACGCTGTATCTGCTACATTACTGTCAGCGACGATCGAGTTTCCCGCTTTAATATTATCATCCAAATACGTCAGGGTTTTACCAGGTTCGGCCGTCTTCAACCACAGAGAAAGTTTAGTGATTTCCGCCGATTCCGGCAGCAAATCTACGCCGTACAGGTTGTTACTTAAAATGCTTCGGTCAAATTCCAGCGAGTTGCCGTCTTTTGGCTGACATCCCAAAGCATTCAATTCGCGATCGACTCTTTCGTACTGCTGCATCAAATAATCAAAAGCCGCAATCAAAAAAGCTCCCGAACCGCACGCCGGATCGATAACGCGCGTTTTTTGCAGCACCTCGTCTCGATATGTTTTCCAAAACTTAATTGCAGTTTTCTTTGCTGGCTGCACCGACACTTCAGCAACTTCGCCCATTAGGAAGAAATCGCGCAATTCTTGCTCTCGCCGCTGCAAATAGCCACCGAGAGAAACCTCGACAATATACTGAGTAATAAAAGCTGGCGTGTAAAACACACCTTGAGTTTTCCGCTTGCCTTTTTTCTGATTGTATTCCTGTCCGGTAGTTTCAGCATTTAATTCTTCCAAATCTGTAACAGACTGCTCGAAAATATGCCCCAAAATATCAACAGAAACTTCGGTATCAAAATCAAATCTGGTCAGCTTATTAAGCAGACTGCATAAGGGATTTGGCACAGTCAATTGTGCGTCTAAAACCGGATCGAATTTAAATAAACCGCCGTTGTATCCCGGTACAGGAGGGTCATCATTTCCCACATCTACCCAGCGAAATACAGATTGATAATTTTCCCAAATTAATCTAGGATTGTATTGGTCTGTGTGGTCGTGAGCGTTGCTGAGGGTGTTTCGCGGCAGCAACCCTTTATCTTCACAAAAAGCAATGAATAAAACGCGGTCTAAAGTTTTTTGAGCTTTTTCGATGAGTACGCGATCGCGGTTGGGGATATCCTGCGGCCCAGAAAAGCGAAAATGCTTGACGAGAGCGAGTCGAATTGCTTTGTACTCTTGATATAATTTATTGGTGATTTCCTCTTGAGCTTCGTCAGAGTCTTTTAACAGTCTGTCTATAACAGAACCTGTTTGATCTTGGTTTTTAGGCAAAAAATTGCGGCGACACAGCAGAAAGTAAAACCGCTTAAAAGCTTCCATATCCGCCAAGTCAGCCAGAAAAAATTGTTCGTAATAAGCAGGAGTTTTATTGGTATGATAAAGTCGCAACTCTCGATAATTCGAGACAATAATCCAGCGACAATCGGGTGTATAATTAGCGTAGCGCCAACCTTGGTCAACTGCTGATTCCGATCGCCCGGATGCGGGACGGTCTAAATCATTTTTCGCTCCCTTGAGTTCGATCGGAGCAATCACTTTACCTTGCAGGGAAACGGCTGTGCCTTTAGGATTGCCAGCAGCAGTAAAAAAGCCGATCGCCCCGTCAGCAGAACCGCCGCCATCAGATATCGTTTGTTCCGCGTTAATTTCCCAAGCTTTCCCCCCACCTTGAATTACCGAGCAATATCCCAAAATATCCTGAAAAATATCATTAATAAAACTGCCGTGCAGCGAAACTTCTTTAACTTCGTCTAACGTACCCGTTTTAAGTGCAGCAATCCACCTTCCCAATTTTTGGCGGCGCTGTTCCATATCTTGCGGAAAGCTAAAAGCACGCAAAGCAGTGTTGAGTGTTTTGCTGTGAAAAAGGGCGCGAGTAGAGCGATTTGTCATAAAGTTGAAAAGGCGATCGATTTAATTTTACAGCAAAAAAGCGGTTGTGAAATCCTAACTAGCGCCAGTCGTTTCAAATCTAATCCCTTCATAAATTTCGCCCAATTGAATTTGAAACGGCAGCGAAGACAAAGCCAGCACTGCATCTGCCGATTCGTATTCACTTAAAAGCCACTTATTTTCCGAAGTCTTGACAAACTGCTCGACATAAAATTTATACTGATCGATTAAAATATATTCTCGAAACTCAGGAATCGAGCGATAATAATCAAACTTATCCCCTTGATCGTAATTTTTCGTACTTTTTGACAAAACTTCAACAATCATCAAAGGATTAATTATTGTATCTGTGCGATCGTCTAAAAGCACTGGTTCGCCTTGAACCACCATCACATCTGGATAAGTATAGAGATGATAGCGCGGTATCGACAACCGTAAGTCACCGATAAAAGCCTTATAGTTTTGCCCCCGGAGCGCAAATTTTAAATGAGCATAAAAATTGCCCGCAATATCATTATGATTTGGAGTACCACCAGTCATAGGAACTATCTCGCCATCAATATATTCACTTTTAGACTCGGCCACTTCCTCTAGTGCCAAATATTCCTCTGGCGAGTAGAGTTTTTGAGTTTGGGTTAACATAGTTTATATCCTCAACAGCCGTTCATTTTATTTTAATTAAAAGTACACCTATTTTACCAAATTTGAATCGGGTCAGGGTGCGATCGCACTGCTATCAAATCAGTTATAGTCCAAGGTCGATCCTCTTCGTTGGCGTAGCCCCCGTAGGGGCGGGCTTCGCTAACGCACCCTACCCCCTCAAAAAAGCGTGAGCGTTCGCTCAAGAGTCAAAAGCGCCACATCTAAAGCTGAGCTAGCTCTCATTTACTTTGCATATTGTAATTATTAAGAAAAGCTATCATTTTTTCTCAGTAGCTTTCCGCTGCTCCCTTCGGGTTTTACAGCAAAAGTTAAATACAGGTGAGCCGATCTGCACGAAGTGAAAAGTTTTGTTACAATAGGTAAGCTGTTACAAATCGTAACTTATGCTGGTTCCTATTTTAATAATTGACGTTGCCCTCGTTGCCTGGTCTTTGCACTTAATGCAAGAGGCGATCGCGCAACGGGAATTTTCACTAATGCTAGCCGGCACCCTAGTTGCGGTATCAGCCGCCGCTCTGCTAGTCGTCTACTTCCTCATGGGGTCTTGTTTGAGCCATTTGAGCGAAATATCCCAACACACTTACTAAATGATAGTAGGCGATTGACCATTGTCCAGAAGCGAGGAGAGTTTTGTGAAAAAAAAGCCGAAAGCCTTGCCAGCCGAAGGCTCAAAACTAATTTCCCCAAAAAGCTTGACAAATATTGGTCAGTTAAGGCATGATTGAGAGCGCGAAAAGAAAGGGGAATTAGCTCAGTTGGTAGAGCACTACAATGGCATTGTAGGGGTCAGCGGTTCGAGCCCGCTATTCTCCATAAATTAAAATTAGGGATACATCACTGGTGTGTCCTAATTTTTACCGAAACATTACCACCGCGTGCTTAAATTCGATCGCGACTTGTACCGAAACACCATAGCCGTGTCCTTAAATTCGATCGTGCCACACACCGCGAAAACCAATTTTCCCCTAAAATCAAAACAGTCTACCCGCAACCAAAGCGCTACCTGTGGCAAAGTCAACTGAACCCAACAATCCAGAGAGTCCGAGCCAACTTGCCCGCACGCCTCTGTACGACCTATCATTAGAACTCAAAGCCCGAATGGTGCCCTTTTCCGGGTGGGAGATGGCAGTACAGTACGCAGGCATCAGCAGCGAACACCAAGCAGTACGCCAGCAAGCAGGAATGTTCGACATTTCCCACATGGGAAAATTTGGTTTGAGAGGGAAACAAGTAAGAGAAAAATTTCAACCCTTAGTACCCTCAGACTTGAGCCGCTTGCAACCCGGTCAAGCTCAATATACAGTCTTGCTAAATGCCCAAGGCTGCATCTTAGACGACATTATTTTCTACTGCCAAGAACCAGACCCCATCACTAGCGAAGAACGTGCAGTAATCATTGTCAACGCCGCCACTCGCATCGCCGACAAAGCATGGATCACCACTCACTTAGAATTGAGCGAACTGTGTTTTACAGACATCTCCGAAGATAAAGTTTTAATTGCCATTCAAGGGCCAGAAGCTGTTAACTATCTCCAGCCTTTTGTGGAAGACAGCCTCACACCAATTAAGGCATTTGGTCACTTAGAAACAAACCTGTTGGGACAACCTAGTTTTATCGCCAGAACTGGTTACACCGGCGAAGATGGGTTTGAAATCATGGTGGATGCCGAAGTTGGAAAAGAACTGTGGCAAAAATTGTTAGCTGCTGGCGTTGTTCCCTGCGGATTGGGTGCGAGAGATACCTTGCGTTTAGAAGCAGCAATGGCTCTTTACGGTCAAGATATCGACGACAATATCACGCCTTTAGAAGCTGGATTGGGTTGGGTAGTTCACCTCGACACCAAAGGCGATTTTATTGGCCGTGAGGTTTTGGAACAGCAAAAAGCGAGTGGAGTATCGAAGCGGTTGGTAGGGCTAGAAATGCAGGGGCGGCACATTGCGCGCCACGGCTATCCGGTAATATTTGAAGGCGAAAAAGTAGGAGAAGTTACTAGCGGTACATTATCGCCTACTTTGAATCGTGCAGTTGCCCTCGCATTTGTTCCGGCAAAATTAGCTAAAATCGGTCAGCAATTAGAAGTCGAAATTCGCGGGAAAAACTATCCGGCTAATGTGGTGAAAAAACCATTTTATAAATCGCAAAATCGCCCCTGTTAAATTAGGTACAGCAGTTCTCAATCTTGGTGAGGTATGCCCTATGCCCTATGCCCTATGCCCGCTTATCAAGCGTGCACCTCATGTTACTGAGAAAGGCTATAAAGTGTAAGTGTATGTGTTCTTGTGGAACGGGCTTCTAGCCCGTTGCTCATCTTGGTCGAGAAGATTCATCTACTAGCTTAGCAAAATTTCGCAAAGTTGCAGCATAGCGATCGCCCGCCACATCCATCAAATCATTATGACCGGCCCCATCAACCCAAAAATTTAATTTCGGCTGCTTCGCCGCTGCAAACAACTTCTCTCCATGCCAAAAATGCACCACCTCATCAGCTTTACCATGAATCACCAAAACAGGCGATCGAACTTTGCCAATCTTATCAATATTCACAAACTTGTCAAAGGGTAAAAGCGGAATCCGCGTCAACACCCGAAAAGCCGAAACAAAGGAACTTTCAACCACCAAACCGCCGACTTTCTGCCGGGAAGCCAAATCAATTGCCGGCCCACCCCCCACAGAACGCCCGTAAAGAATAATTTGCTTGGCAGGTATTCCCAAATGTTGGGTTAAATAATTGTAAACTGCATCAATATCACGATAAGTATTATCCTCAGAAGGATTTCCCTGACTCGTGCCGTAACCTTGATAATCATAGGCAAACACAGCAAAACCGTTATCTCGAATCTCTCTGAGTAGCCACAAAATCCCGCCCAAGTCTTCCGCATTCCCGTGACTGTAAAGTATGGTATATTTAGCTTGCGGGTTAGGTAAATGAACAGTAGAAATTTTCACGCCATTAGCTGAGCTAACTTTGATAACTTCCCTGCTATCACTCTGGCTAGATGGGGGAGGTTGAAAAATTAGCCGTTCTGAAAAAAAGAAACCGTAAAAACATAGAAATGCGTAAATAAAAATTATAGAGCGCATCAGTCGTTTGATAGAAAATTCTCCAAAAAGCAAGCGTTTAAAATTTTTTTTGTTCCACTTAGTCATCAATAAATGCCCATAGTTCACTAAGATTTACTTGATACTTTGTTTATTGTGAGAAAAGATATGGCACTAAAATACCCCGATGACTTGAAATACCTAGACACCCACGAATACATCCGACTCGAAGGCGAAATTGCCACCATCGGCATTAGTGCTTTTGCAGTTGACCAACTCGGCGATATCGTGTTTCTAGATTTGCCCGAAGTCGGTGCAGGGTTGGAAAAAGGCGAAGCTTTCGGTACAGTCGAGTCAGTGAAAGCGGTTGAAGACTTGAAAGCACCAGTTACCGGTACAGTTGTAGAACGCAATGATGAAATTATAGAGTCTCCCGAAAATTTGGCGGAAGACCCCTATGGCGCTGGGTGGCTGCTGAAAGTGCGCGTTGACAATCCCAGCGAAGCAGACGACGCTTTCTCGGCCCCAGAGTATCGAAAAATGGTCGAAGGGGAATAGGGCATAGGGCATGGGGCATAGGGCATGGGGCATAGGGCTTGTTGATAATTCCACAATCCGCCAGGGGTTGAAACCCACGGGGCTTTTAGCACAAGTCGTCTTTAGACGACTGATACCAAATCCGGCTTAAATACCCCCTTTATCTCGCTTGTCCGCTAAGGCAGACTTCGTTTGACTCTCGACAGCGGTTTCAACCATCGACCTTAATCTAAAGTCGTCTTCAGACGACTTTAGCTATGAGACAGGGGTTGAAACCGCTGTCGGACTTTGATACACGCAAAAAATCTTGCTTAGTCGTCTTCAGACGACTTTAGCTATGAGACAGGGGTTGAAACCGCTGTCGGACTCTCGGACTTTGATAGACGCAGAAAATCTTCCTTGTTTTCTTAGCAAAATGTTACAAACAAAGAAGCAAAAGTCAATTCAGGAGAATCCGCCTTGGTACTCTACAGCCCTCAACTTGAACCCAGTCAGCAGCAAAACCTTTCCCCCATAAATGGTTTTGCGGGCCGGCACATTGGCCCGACACCCAGCGAAATCCAGCAAATGCTCAATGTTTTGGGCCTTTCCAGCCTCGATGAGTTGATTGACAAAACGGTTCCTGCGACGATTCGTATTTCTCAACCCTTACAACTTCCCGCAGCGCAAAGCGAGTACAGCGCTTTGGCAGAATTGAAAGAAATTGCTGCAAAAAATCAGGTATTTCGATCGTACATCGGCACAGGATATCACGATTGCATAACTCCCCCCGTCATCCAGCGGAATATCCTAGAAAATCCCGGCTGGTATACAGCTTACACACCCTACCAAGCCGAAATTGCTCAAGGGCGATTGGAAGCTTTACTGAACTTCCAAACCATGATAATTGACCTCACGGGTTTGGAAATTGCCAACGCTTCTTTGCTGGATGAAGGGACTGCGGCGGCGGAAGCGATGGCGGTAAGTTACGGCGCGAGTAAAAATAAGGCAAAAGCGTTTTTTGTTTCCCAAGATTGCCACCCTCAAACTGTGGAAGTGGTGCAAACTCGCGCTAAGCCGCTGGGAATTGAGGTAATTGTCGGCGACCATCAAAGCTTTGAGTTCGATCGTACAATTTTCGGCGCTCTCCTGCAATACCCCGCCACAGACGGCGCAATTTACGACTATACCGATTTTATTCGATCGGCACACGAAGTCGGCGCATTAGTCACAGTCGCCGCCGACATTTTGAGCCTTTGCTTGCTCACACCCCCCGGCGAATTCGGCGCGGATATAGCCGTAGGAAGCACTCAGCGCTTCGGAGTGCCGATGGGATTCGGAGGGCCCCACGCAGCCTATTTCGCCACTCGAGAAGAGTTTAAACGCCAAGTTCCGGGGAGAATCGTCGGCGTTTCTAAAGATGCCAACGGCAAATCTGCTTTACGTTTGGCATTGCAAACTCGCGAACAGCACATCCGCCGCGAAAAAGCTACTAGCAATATTTGTACTGCTCAAGTTTTGCTGGCAGTGATGGCGAGTATGTATGCTGTTTATCATGGCCCGTCTGGACTCAAAGACATTGCTGAGAAAGTATGGAGTTTAACAGCACTTTTGGCATCTGGTTTAAGAAGTTTCGGATACAAAATTGGTTCTCAACCTTTCTTCGATACTTTGCGGGTAGAATTGGGAGACAAACCGCTGTCAGAACTTCTAGAAGCTACTAAAGTTCGCAAAATTAATCTCCGAGTTTTCGATGATTCGACAGTGGGAATCACTTTAGATGAAACTGTCAGCGTTGAAGATGTGCAAGAGTTATGGGAAATTTTTGCACAGAATAAAGATTATATCAGGGCAGACGGGCAGAATGCTCTCAACATTCCGCTGGATGCCGACGCATTGAGTTCCTATTTGACATTACCAGATTTTTGCGATCGCACCAGCAGCTATCTCGCCCATCCAGTTTTCAACAGCTACCATTCGGAAACTGAACTTTTGCGCTATTTGCACCGTTTAGAAGCCAAGGATTTATCGCTAAATACATCGATGATTCCCTTGGGCTCTTGCACAATGAAATTGAATGCAACAGCAGAGATGATGCCGGTGACTTGGGCGGAATTTGGCAAGATACATCCCTTTGCACCCCCCGATCAAACTCGCGGGTATCAAATGATGTTCGTGCAACTAGAACAGTGGCTAGCAGAAATTACCGGTTTCGCGGGAATTTCTTTGCAGCCCAACGCAGGTTCCCAAGGCGAATACGCGGGTTTGTTAGTTATTCGTCAATACCACGAACACCGAGGCGAATCTCACCGAAATCTCTGTTTAATTCCCCAGTCAGCCCACGGTACAAATCCGGCTAGCGCGGTGATGGCGGGGATGAAAGTAGTTCCAGTAGAGTGCGATTCTCAAGGCAATATTGATGTTGCTGACTTACATAAAAAAGCAGAAAAACACAAAAATGAACTGGCGGCTTTGATGGTGACATATCCATCAACCCACGGCGTTTTTGAGGAAGAAATTAAAGAGATTTGCGAGATTGTCCACAACTGCGGCGGACAAGTTTATATGGACGGCGCAAATATGAATGCTCAAGTTGGTTTGTGCCGCCCCGGTGATTTTGGTGCTGATGTTTGTCACTTGAATCTGCACAAAACTTTCTGTATTCCCCACGGCGGCGGCGGGCCGGGAATGGGCCCAATTGGGGTAATGTCTCATTTAGTAGAATTTTTGCCCAGTCATTCTATTCTTAACAGTCAACAGTCAACAGTCAACAGTCAACAAATATCAGTTGGTGCTGTTTCCGCCGCGCCTTGGGGAAGTGCTAGCATTTTGCCTATTTCTTGGATGTACATTCGGATGATGGGAGGAGTGGGTTTAACTGAGGCAACAAAAGTAGCAATTCTTAATGCTAATTACATGGCCAAACGCTTAGAATCTTATTATCCGGTTTTGTACAAAGGGAAAGCTGGTTTGGTGGCGCATGAGTGTATTCTAGATTTGCGATTACTCAAAAAATCTGCGGCTATTGAAGTCGAAGATATTGCTAAACGGTTGATGGATTACGGCTATCACGCGCCGACAGTTTCTTGGCCGGTTGCTGGTACGGTAATGGTGGAACCTACCGAAAGCGAATCGAAGCAGGAATTAGACCGTTTTTGCGATGCGATGATTGCGATTCGAGCGGAAATTGCGGAGATTGAAAAAGGTAATGTTGATGCGGAAAATAACGTCTTGAAAAATGCGCCGCACACTGCAGAATCTCTGATGGTTGATGAGTGGAATCGTCCTTATACTCGCGCGCAAGCGGCTTATCCGGCACCTTGGACTCGCGAATATAAGTTTTGGCCGGCAGTGGGCCGGATAGATAATGCGTTTGGCGATCGCAATTTTGTCTGTTCTTGTTTGCCAATGGAGGCTTACAGTCAAGGTTAAATAAGTCTCTCCGGGTACACAATGGGAATCTTACACACACACTATTGTGAGGAGTAGGGGTTGGGCTTCTAGCCCGCCCCAAAAGTTATATCAATTCCGGTTACACTCATACATGATGGGGAGTGGGGAGTGGGGGAATGTAGAATTATTGACCTTGACTTTATCATTCCCATCCAACCGGAAACGATATTAAATTTAAATGTAGAACGGCTGATTAATCTCGATAAATTGCCCGCAAATAATGTAATAAAATAATCCACCTTTACCAGGGAAAATAAAAAATGAATAGACGCTTTTTGTGGCTTACTCACGAAAATAAACCGCGTTGGATTACCCTATTATTGTTAGGTTTTTTGGCTGCTTTGGGGGTAGTGGCAACAAAAGCCTACATCAAAATGGCGATCGCGCAAACTATCGGCCTGGCTTTATCTGTTAATCTTACAGCCGATCGCCATTCAATCAGCCCCGACATCTACGGTGTAAATAAAATTAGCACTTGGAACTGCGACTTGAGAGTATATAAATATGGTTTTAGGGCAACTTACCCGGCTAATTCTATGACTTTGGTGGCTATTCCCAAGGCTAGTTCTTAGGGGGAGTTAACTTAACCCACGGAATTCACCTCCCAGAACCGAAATAATTAAACCGCAGAGGACGCAGAGGACACTGAGGAAGAGAAGAGAGAGATAAATAATTCTGACATTTTTAATCTGAAATTAGACCTGAAGCGTTCATGCGATCGTCCTTAGCATCCGAGTGTGTTAGGGGACAAATACAACTCTCCTGTCCCAGCCACTGCGATCCTACTTGATGCAAGGCTGCCATCACCGGTTGAATTTGGCGACCCTTGGGCGTGAGGGAATATTCTACACGGGGCGGAATCTCGGCATAAACACGGCGATCGACTAGCCCTTGAGATTCCAACTCTCGGAGGCGTTGGGTGAGGGTTTTGGTGCTGATGCCAGGAAGTGCCGCGAGTAATTCGTGGGTACGCCTCGCGCCTCCAAACAGTTCGCGTAGAACCAAAATTGACCATTTATTGTCCAACAAATCCAGCACAAACTGAATCGGACATTTAACCTCTACGCACTGACTTGCTTCCACCATAAACTCCCTTCACAGTTGCCTTCACGATAATTTCCATATTTCTTTAGAAATGGCTCAAACGTCCGATTGGCTTCAATGCTTTACCTCAAGTAACTATAGGATACCACTGGTAACTGACTTGTGGGCGATCGTGGATTAAGGCAATGTGGTTCACAGTCATCAATTCCGAAAAATCCACTCTCCACTCCTATGGTTAGTTCAATTAGTAAATCGGAGTCTGCTGGTCTGCCATCTGGCATTAAAGCACCTGTTCAAGAAACCCTGTTAACACCCCGCTTTTACACCACCAATTTTGATGCCGTTGCCGAAATGGATCTGTCAGGGCAACAAGCGGAATTAGAATCAGTTGTAGCAGAATTGCGCGCGGACTATAACCGCCACCATTTTGTCCGCAATCAAGAGTTTGAGCAATGCTGGGACAAGATTGATGGCGAAACGCGAAAGGCATTTATTGACTTTCTAGAGCGCTCCTGTACCTCAGAATTTTCGGGTTTTCTGTTGTTCAAAGAACTCTCCCGCAAACTTAAGAATCGCCAACCGTTGTTATCGGAAGCCTTTAGCTTACTGGCACGGGATGAAGCGCGTCATGCCGGTTTCTTGAATAAGGCGATGGCAGATTTTGGGTTGTCTCTCGATCTGGGCTATTTAACAAAAAATCGTACCTACACATTCTTCCCTCCAGAATGGGTAATTTATACTGTTTATCTGTCGGAAAAAATTGGCTACTGGCGCTATATTTTGGTGTATCGCCATCTCGAACAACATCCCGAACATCAAATTTATCCCCTGTTTCGCTACTTCGAGAATTGGTGCCAGGACGAAAATCGGCATGGGGATTTCTTTAAGGCTTTGTTGCGATCGCAGCCTAAGCTTTGGAATAACTGGAAGGCAAGACTCTGGGCGCGCTTTTTCCTACTGACGGTGTTTGCCACCCACACAATGACGGTGTTGGAACGCTCCACATTTTATGACTCGATCGGGATCGACCCCGATGAATATAACAAGCAGGTGATTCATCACACCAATGAAACAGCAAAACGGGCGTTTCCCAGTATTTTAGATACTCACCATCCAGAATTCTTTCCCCGTTTGGATCGATGTGCGATCGCCAATCAGAAGCTAGCAGAAATCTCAACTAACCAGCGCCCTGCCGCCATCCAATTTTGCCAAAAACTACCCTGGATTGCTGTGATTTTCTGGCAGTTGTTGCGCCTTTATTTACTGCCCTCGATTAATGCTGAATCGTCCAGAACCGCGATTAATTAGGAGATATTACCATGACTAATCTATCCACACGCCTCCGAGAAGGCACGATGCAATCCCACACCACAGCCGAAAATACGGCATTTATGAAATGCTTTATCAAAGGCATTGTGGAACGGGAACCTTTGCGTAAACTATTTGCCGATTTGTACTTTGTTTACAGCGCCTTAGAAACGGCTTTGCAGAGCCATGTCAACCACCCGATTATCGGAACCCTCTATTTCCCTGAGTTAAATCGCACTGAGAATCTGGCTGGCGATCTAGCTTTTTATTACGGTGAAAATTGGCGGGAGCAAATTACGGCTTCGCCAGCGGGTTCTGTGTATCGCGATCGCATTCAAACCCTCTCAAAAACCGATCCAGTCCTGCTGATTGCCCATGCCTACACCCGCTACATGGGTGATTTATCCGGCGGACAAAGCTTGAAAAACGTGATTCGATCGGCGTTGTCTCTGCCGCCGGATCAGGGAACAAATTTCTATGAATTTTCCCAAATCTCAACACCAGAAGCAAGGCGAGTATTTAAGGAACGCTATCGCCAAACCTTTGATGAGTTTCCGGTGGATGCTGACACGATCGAGCGAATTGTCGCCGAAGCAAATACGGCATTTACCCTTAACCAGGATGTAATGCACGAACTCGAAGCCGATGTAAAAGCGGCGATTGGAGACCATACCTTTGATTTGCTGACTCGGCAAGATCGCCCCGGTAGCACAGAAGGCCGCAGCCCTCATGCCAAGCGAGAATCTGTCGCGAAATAACTCGCCCCACGAAAACAAGATCGATCGTATCTCTAAAATATGCCGGGGTTCTGAATTTACACAACAACAGAAGGATAAATCGGTTAATGAAACAGTTATCACAAACGGTTGAATTTGATGCTGCATTGTTGAATAAATACAACCAGCCTTTACCTCGCTATACCAGCTATCCACCCGCCACAGAATTAAGCACTGATTTCGATCGCCACGCATTTAAAACCGCGATCGCCGTCGGCAATCACAAACAAACCCCCTTATCGTTTTACTGCCACATCCCCTTTTGTGCAACGCCCTGTTATTTCTGCGGCTGCAATACCATCATTACCCAGCGCAAGGAGGTGGTAGAACCCTATTTAGGCTATCTCGATCGCCAAATTCGCCAAGTTGCCAGTTTGGTGGATGCCGATCGGCTGGTGCATCAGTTGCACTGGGGCGGCGGCACGCCCAACTATCTCGATCGCAGTCAGGTAGAGTGTCTCTGGAACCAGTTAAATCGATATTTTCGGTTCGATGACGCTGCAGAAATATCGATCGAAGTCAATCCTAGCTATATCGATCGCGAATATATTCTCTTTTTGCGACAATTAGGATTCAATCGGATTAGCTTTGGCATTCAAGACTTTAATCCCACCGTGCAGGAAGCAATCAATCGGGTGCAGCCGGAAGCGATGTTGTTTGATGTGATGGATTGGATGCGGGAAGCAGGGTTTGAAAGTGTAAATGTAGATTTGATTTACGGCTTACCTTTCCAGACACAAGCAACGTTCCAGGAAACGGTACAGAAGACCTTGCAATTAAATCCCGATCGCATTGCCGTCTTTAATTTTGCCTATGTTCCCTGGATCAAACCGATTCAGAAACGGATGCCGGAATCTGCATTGCCGACTGCGGGTGAAAAGCTGAAAATTCTGCAAAGTACGATCGCTCAACTGACGCAAAATGGCTATGTATTTATTGGCATGGATCACTTTGCTAAGCCCAATGATGAACTGGCGATCGCGCAACAAGCGGGGCAACTACATCGTAATTTTCAGGGTTATACCACTAAGCCCGAATCTGATCTGTTGGGCTTTGGCATGACTTCCATCAGTATGTTGCAGGATGTGTATACCCAAAACCACAAGGGACTAAAAGACTTTTATGGGGCGATCGATGCGGGTGAATTACCGATCGAAAAAGGCGTTAGACTCAATCAGGACGATATGATTCGGCGCACAGTAATCATGGAATTAATGTGTCAATTCCAACTGTCGGTGCAAGATTTGGAACAAAAATACCATCTCGGCTTCGATCTCGACTTCAATGACTATTTTGCTCATGTTTTGCCACAACTTGATGCCTTAGAAACCGATGGATTAATTAAACGTTGGGGCGATGGCATTGAAGTAACGGCGATCGGGCGCTTGCTAATTCGCAATATTGCATCCGTGTTTGATAGCTATCTCATCCCCCACTCAAGCAAACGGTTTTCCAAGTCCCTATGAATCATCGTCAATCGATTTTAGATTTTAGATTTTAGATTTTCGATTGACTTGCGCGAGATAAATGCTCTTTCTTGAGGATTTGAGATTTGAGATTTGGGATTGATTCCACGGATAAATCACGTGGCGGGTACCACCTTGGAAATTCGCTTGTCAGACTTGTCAACTCAGATTTGTTAAAGTAGTCAGGGATGGATAAATACTTTCATAACTGAGTTGTTGCTTAAATTCTAACCAATTCAAAAAGGAAAAATCAATGTTCTGTGAACAATGCGAACAAACAGCAAGCGGACAAGGATGCCATCAGTTTGGTGCTTGTGGGAAAAGTCCCCAGGTGAATGCTATCCAAGATCTGCTGATTTATTATCTGCGCGGGTTGGCTCCGATTGCCCTGAAAGCAAAGGAGTTAGGCATTGATACTCATGCAGTGGATGTCTTCACCTGCGAAACGATCTTTGCCACGATGACGAATGTCAACTTTTCCGAAAAGCGGTTTGTTGAGTATCTCCAGGAAGCGATCGCCCATCGCGCCAACCTCAAGGCTCAAGTGCAGCAAGCAACAGACACTCCACCCACGTGGGCTGCAATTTCCGACTTTGAACCCAACTTTGAGGAGAGCCTGGTTGAGCAGGGTGAGCTGATTTCCATCCAGTTCATGAGTCAGTCTGCCTGGAATGTGGATATTTTCTCACTCAAACTCACAGTGTTATATGGGGTTAAGGGTCTTGCCTCCTACACCTTCCACGCCTACGAAGTGGGACAGGAAGACGAGCGGGTGTATCGTTTCATTTATGAGGCACTTGTCGCCCTCGATAACCAGACCTTGGGCTTGCAGGAGTGGGTGAATCTTGCTCTTGAGGTGGGAGCCATCAATCTGCGCTCTATGGAACTCTTGGATGCCGGACATACCGGTAGCTATGGGCACCCAATTCCCACGCCTGTTCCCCTCAATCCACGGCAAGGGAAGGCGATTCTGGTTTCAGGACATGACATCAAACAACTCGAAGGCTTACTCAAGCAAACAGCAGACACTGGAATTACTGTTTACACCCACGGCGAACTTCTACCAGCCCACGGCTATCCCAAACTAAAACAGCAGTACCCCCATCTCTACGGTCACTACGGCACTGCTTGGCAGAACCAAACCAAGGATTTTGGCAAGTTCCCCGGTGCGATCGTGATTACGACCAACTGCTTAATGCCAACCCATTCCTATTATGAAAATAAACTCTTTAGCGTTGGCCCCGTCGGCTATCCGGGTCTGATTAACTTGAGTGCGATCGACAATGGCACACCCGATTTTACTCCCGTTATTGAGAAAGCACTGGCACTTCCCGGCTTCACTGAAGATGCACCCGCCAGGGAAGTCACAGTTGGTTTTGCCCACAATACAGTCCTAGGGGTGGCAGATAAAATCATTGAGGCTGTGAAACAGCGTAAAATCCGCCATTTCTTCCTGGTGGGGGGCTGTGATGGAGCCAAACCCGATCGCAACTACTACACCGAGTTCGTAGAAAAAGTGCCTGATGATTGTGTGGTGCTAACCCTAGCTTGCGGTAAGTTTCGCTTCTTCGATCGACAAATGGGTGACATTGACGGACTACCCCGCCTGATGGATGTTGGTCAGTGCAACGATGCCTACTCCGCGATTCAGATTGCTGTAGCCCTAGCCAATGCCTTTGAGGTAGGTGTCAACGATATACCCCTTTCCATGATTCTGTCGTGGTATGAACAAAAGGCAGTAGCCGTCTTGCTAACTCTCTTGCATTTGGGGATTAAAAACATTCGTCTAGGGCCGACATTACCGGCGTTTATTTCTCCCAATGTATTCAAGCTTCTGTCGGAGAAATATAACTTACAGGCCATTACCACCCCTGATGCCGATCTAGCAGCTTGCTTGAGCTGAGTGGGACTTACTTACGCACGCGGGGTCAAAAACCCGGTTTCTGCGTCAATATCTCTGGGAGATATCAATGATTTTTTCTCGTAAACCGCGTTTTTTGAGTAAGTCCTAATTCAATTAGTGTTCAATCAGACGCGCGCATTTATTTGACTGGTAACTGTGATTGCTTTTTCTAATGTTTATTCCCAATTTTTTTGTGTTGTGAGGTAATTGATGACCGCTAAACTGTTGCCAACAAATCCGACTCGATATCCACTGGATTGGACTGCGGTATTCTTTTTCACCACAATTCATGCTCTCGCACTTTTAGCACCCTGGTTCTTCTCCTGGTCTGCCTTGGGTATGACTCTCTTTTTGCACTGGTTATTTGGCAGTATTGGCATTTGTTTGGGCTATCACCGCCTATTGAGCCATCGCAGTTTTCAGGTTCCTAAAGGGCTGGAATATGCGATCGCCCTGATCGGTACCTTTGCTCTACAAGGAGGGCCAATTTTCTGGGTGGCGGGTCATCGGCTACACCACGCCTATACCGAGGATATCGATAAAGATCCTTACTCAGCCCGGCGGGGGTTCTGGTGGAGCCATATGTTGTGGATTTTCTATCCCCATTCAGAATTCTTCGATTATGAACAGTACCAGCGGTTTGCCCCCGATCTGACACGCGATCGATTTTATTGCTGGCTGAATCGCAACTTTTTGCTGCTGCAAATCCCCTTGGGGCTACTGCTGTATGCACTGGGGGGATGGTCATTTGTGATCTGGGGTATGTTTGTCCGATCTGTTTTACTCTGGCATAGCACCTGGTTTATTAACTCGGTCACTCACCTGTGGGGATACCGTACTTTTGAGACAAACGATAACTCCCGCAATCTTTGGTGGGCGGCTATTCTCACCTATGGCGAAGGTTGGCACAATAACCACCACGCCCATCCTAACGTTGCAAAAGCAGGCTGGCGCTGGTGGGAGTACGATCCGACTTGGTGGGCAATTTGGCTGTTAAAGAAATTGGGTCTCGCCAGAAAAGTGGTGATGCCACCGGCTCAAAATGGTACAGCTTCATAAAATTGGAGATCGACCTGAAGCCATGTCTACTTTCACTAAACCCTTCACTTCTGTTTACGGCCCAGTGCAATCCTGGCGCTTTGGACGATCGCTAGGAATTGATCCGATCGGGCCAGATTCTACTTGCTCATTTAACTGTGTGTATTGCCAGTTAGGTGAAATTGAGCACCAGAGTTGCAACCGCCAGATTTTTGTCCCGACTCAGAAAATTCAACAGGATCTGCAATCCTTCCCTGTCGGCGATGTGAACACCATCACCCTCAGCGGTAGCGGTGAGCCAACTCTGGCGCTGAATTTAGCCGAAATTCTGGTTATGGCGAAGCAAATGACCGGGAAGCCCGTTGGCGTATTAACCAACGGCAGTTTGCTGGGCGATCGCGCGGTGTGTGACGAACTGGCGATCGCCGATTGGGTAGCTGTCAAAGTTGATGCCATTGCTGCTGAATCATTCTGTCGCATCAATCGCCCCATGCCAACCATCAACCTCCAGGAAATTTGGGCCGGTTTACTTCAATTTCGCCAACTCTATTCAGGACACCTGGCAATTCAGACGATGCTACTCACCGAGTGGAACGAACAGGATCGGGCAGAGTACATCCGGCGGATGCAAGCATTACTGCCAGACGAAATCCAACTCAACACGCCGACGCGACTTTGCCCCCTAACGCATCAGCTAGAAGCACGAGGGAATGATCCGCCCAATGGCTGTTTATATCCGACAAGGCAACTCAAGCAAGTCCATCCTGAAGTGCTAAAGGTTTTTGGCGATCGCATTGAACGCGCTATAGGAATTCCAGTGCGTTACCCATTATTAAAACCAGAGGCACAGAAGCAATGAAACCTCAGAAAACAAACCCATATTTTCAGCTTTTAGACATTCCCCCAGGCTATCTCAACATCATGGGATATGTAGACGAGTCGGAAGTGAATGGGCCCGGTTGTCGAGCCGTGATCTGGGTGCAAGGATGCCTGCGGGAGTGTCCAGGTTGCTTTAATCCGGCTTCATGGTCTTTTGAGCTCAATCAACTAATCAGCGTTGATACCCTTGCCCAGCAGATTCTCAGTCACCCTCGCAACCAGGGTGTCACCTTTTCCGGCGGAGAACCCTTCTGGCAAGCTCCAGCTTTGGCAGATTTGGCACGCCAAGTCAAAGCAGCAGGATTAAATGTCATGTCGTTTACTGGCTTTACGTTAGAACAATTGCGATCGCAACAGGGGCCCGCCGGTGTTGAGGAGTTGCTGGAACAACTCGATATTTTAATCGATGGTGCTTATGTGCAGTCTTTAGCAGTCCACTCACCCGATTCTCTCGTTTCTTCCAGCAACCAGCGCGTACATCTTTTCAATCCTGCTTTTCAGGATCAACTCACTTGGGCGAGCGATCAGATGGAGATTCATATTCTCAAAGATGGCAGTCGGATTTTCACAGGCTACCGGGGTCAAATGAATCTGGCTGAGTCGGAGTTATGAACCCGATCGCATTAAGCATCGAGCATCCAAGCAATACACTTTTGCATTTGATTGCTCATTGTTTGCCGATCGGCATAATACCTGCGGCCGTGTCCCGGCAACACCCATTCAAACGAGTAATTAGCCAAACTCTGCATAGATTTTATTTGTTCTGGCCAAGAATACCAACAGACTTCGCGAAAGCCAACTAGCTGCTGCAAACTTTCTGACCAAGCAAGATGATCACCGGTGAACAAAAACTTGTTATTGTAAAGCAAAACTGTGTGACCTTTCGTGTGACCTGGCACAGATATAATCAACACATCATCGGCTAATTGATACGGTTCGCTGCCCGACAATTGAATTTCTACACTGCGAGTACCCGCGTTAATTTCGTCCGAATGAAGGATGCGATCGCACGCAAAATGATCGCGGTATTGTTGATGATCTGCCACATCGTCGCGGTGAGTCAAGTACATATAGCGAATGCCGCCCATTGCTTCTATGTTTTTGACTAGCGGCGGCACAAAACGGGGAGAATCAACTAAAATATTGCCATCGGGACGGACAATTAAATAGCTAGCTGCAGCGTAGGATTTCTCTGAATGATAGCCGCAGTGGTAGACATTTTCTGCTACAAGTGCGGGTAAAAGTTGCTGGGCTTGTTTGATGCTTTTGGGTTTTTCTACAGTGCCGATCGAACTTGTGGGACAAGACAAAAGAGCCGCGAGCGATCGCATTTCTTCAGTTTCATTAGTTGGCTGGTGGTAAACCGCAGACTGTTCTCCCGCTTGACCAAATACTTCAGATGCCATCCACCGACAAGTATCACAATCAATGCAGGTACTGTCTACATAAAAGTTACCGTTAATATTTTCAGTACGCCTCCGATTAATGTTAGCCATTTTTCTACCTCTTAATAACCCATATAAATTATGGTAACTTACAATAACGAGTACCCCCGACATCCCGACGGGGGTTTAAACCGTATTACAGCAAAATCCGGTTAAAACCGACTAATAATTACTCCGTATTTATTGACAGTAGCTTAGTATCAGTCCTCTTTCATAGGACTGATACTTTGAGGCAGGGGTTTAAAGCCCTGCCGGACTCTTGCTTCTGCGTGCAAGATATAAGTTTCAATCAACAATTCTACTGCTGCTGATTCGCTGGAAAAGCACCCGCTTTCACCGCCACAGTGACAGGTTGTCCGCCGCGGCTTAATTCAAGCTGCAGATCGCTGCCCACTGTACTTTTCTCAACAATTTCTTGTACGCTGCCAGCATCGCTGACTTCTTTACCGTTGATTTTCTTGATGACATCGGCAAGGCGAACTCCAGCTTGTGCCGCGGGAGAATTTTTCGCAACCCCCAAAACTAACACGCCTTTATCTTCAGTCAGCCTCAATTTGGTGTTGGGATTTTGATTAAATTCTCTCTTGATTTCCGGAGTAATGCTTAACATCCGAACGCCGAGATAAGGATGTTCGGCTTTTCCTGCTGTTACTAATTGGTCGGCAATTTGTTGTGCTCGATCGATCGGAATAGCAAAACCCAATCCTTGAGCGCCTTGAATAATCGCCGTATTCATGCCGATAACTTGACCGCGCTGGTTCAGCAGCGGGCCGCCGGAATTGCCGGGATTGATCGCAGCGTCGGTTTGAATAAAGCTGACGCGCTTGTCGGGAACGCCGACATCGGCGCTAGAACGGCCTGTAGCGCTAATAATTCCCACAGTCACAGTATTGTCCAAACCGAGGGGATTACCGATCGCGATCGCCCATTCTCCCGGCTGTAACTCTTCAGATTTGCCCAAACTCACCACAGGCAAATTGTTAGCTTCTATTTTAACAACAGCCACATCAGTAACTGTATCTACGCCTAAAACTTTGCCGACAAATTCGCGGCCATCCTTCAGTTTTACCGTCACCGTATCCGCCCCGTTAACGACGTGAGCGTTAGTCAAAATGCGGCCATCAGAACCAAAAACAAAACCCGAACCGGAACCCCGTTCTACCCGATTTCCCGGTTGAATAGGAGATTCTGAACCGAAGAAGCGGCGGAATTGCTCGGGTATCTCATCTGGAACTGGGTTCGTCACCGTGCGAGACGAATTGATCCGCACCACTGCCGGGCCGACTTCCTGAACAACTTTAGTGACAAAATTAGAGTCTTGAGAGGGTAATATATTCGCAGGCAATGCTGAGATAGGCGCTGTACTTGAAGGTTCAGCTTGAATGGCGTTAGAACTTCCAGGAACTTGAGAAGTTAGGGCGTTGCACCCAACAGTTGCGGTGGAGCCGAGTAAAATAAGGGATAAAAAAGCCAGTTTTTTCGGTAAAGCAAAACGGCGAGAAGTCACAGTGGTAGCAGGCATATTTTTGGTTGACATAGTATTGATTTGATGGCAGTTAGAGCGAGAGTTATAATTATGGTTTTGCATTTTTAGCACCTACTGTAATTAAGTTAGAAGTAAAGGAGCTTTAATTTTAATTCAAGCATTTGTGATGTCTGTTTGACTGGTGGGGTTTACCCTACCAGGTGGGGTATAAACCGGACAGTAGTAAGCAAAGTGTTGATTCCAGCTTTTGAGTGCGATCGAACTGGGTCTGCACTGGCGAATTACTGTCTGAGTGCGATAATACAAACTACGGTAGCAAGCTTGCATATTCCGCATTTCCCGTAAAGTTTTCACAGGATTGATATCCGAAGTCAACAACAATCCTGCACTCAAAAAAACCAGGATTCTCGGAAAAATCTTGGTTGTGAGCGATCGACGTTAACGTAGAAACTGGATTTTTGACCCGGCCTGCATCCAGGAAGGATAGCAGCTAAAGCACCCGAAAGCCTCACCCAAAAGCAGGAAGTAAAAAACCTCTAAAGCCGCAAGCTAAAGTACCAACTAAACTTAAGTCAAAATAGCCTCGAAAAACCCTCTTAAAATCTAAAATTTGAACCTATGGAGGAATTTTATTGCTCCATAGGTTCAATGGAACTAACCGAATCGATTTCCCTCGACTTGTTCCTCGAACTCTCCAAAACATCAACAGTATTCTTAATAAAACCAGCCATCGGCACAGCCACTAACAAACCTGCGACTCCCGCCACCTTAACTCCCACCAGCAGCGCCACTAAAATCCACACAGGATTGAGGCCGATAAAACCGCCTAATAACCGAGGAGCAACCCCGCTTTCAATTATTTGCTCAATTACTGTAGCGACAGCTAAAACTGTGACGCCGAGCCAAAAGTTGTTTAATGTGATCAGCAAACTGACAATGCAAATACTGAAAGGTGCACCGAAGGGAATCATAGTCATTACACCCACACCCAAACCGAACAGAAGTCCGAAGGGAACTCGCATAATTAAAAAAGCAACAGTGATAGACAGTCCCATTAAACCCGCCAAAGTTGCTTGCCCGACGAAGTAGTTGTGGAAGCTTCGCGCCAGCAACTCTCGCAATTGAAGGCTCAGCTTGGAAGGAAACCATTTAAACAATCCTTCCCATACGCGATCGCCGTGCAAGAGCAAGTAGAATGTCACGACTATTGTGAGGAGGAAATTCAACAGACTGTCTGCAGCACCCAAACCAAATCTGAGAATTTCGCCAGTGAGAGACTGCAATTGAAATGAAAGTCGATCGCTCAATTGGGTAGTCAAACCGCTGACATCAATGCGGAGATTACGATTTTCCGCCCAATTGTGGAATGCTTCAATCTGTTCTGTTCCAGAAACTATCCAAGTCGGCAGTCGGGTGGCGAGATCAGTGATTTGGTTTAGGAGAATCGGGGCCAGAGTGAGACCTAAAACCACCAATAGCAGTAAAGTCAAAAACAATACCGACAAAACTGCTCGATCGCGCTTCAAGCCGTATCTGTGCAGAAAGCGCACTGGATAATCTAGCAAAAAAGACAGCACTGTAGCCACTACCAAAACTGTAATCAGGGCGCGAAAATATTCAAAGACTAGGAGGGCTAACCAGCAGTTGAGTACCGCTAGGGGAAATACCAGTCCGTAAGTCCACCACTGCGGCAGTTGAGTGAAACGTCTCATCTAAGTTAACCGAGTTAAAATTTGAGATGCAAGATGCGAGATGGACACTGCTATTTGCCGTTCTCCGTTAACCATTTTATAGTGCATTTATTTATACCCGACTGCTGAAAATTCCCAGTTGCTCGACCCGCAGCGGAAATTGGGTTGCTGGCAGGCACTGCCTGCCACAACCATGTTATACCGTTTGCGCTGATATGGATATATCACCTGCGAAAAAAATATTTTTTGCTGTTGGCAAGGCAGCAGTTGGCAGGGCGCAATTCAACCTTTTTCCCCGTGCCGTTCAATAGCTAATTGAATTAAACGGTCTACTAATTCCGGAAAAGAAATGCCGTCCGCTGCCCACATTTGCGGATACATACTGGTAGCTGTAAAGCCGGGGAAAGTGTTGATTTCGTTAATCAAAACTTCTCCGGTTGATTCAATGTAGAAAAAGTCTACTCGCGCTAAACCTGCCGCGTCTATAGCCAAAAATGCTTGCACTGCCATTTCTTGGATTTGCGAGATAATCGCACCGCTGACTTTTGCCGGGATTGAGCAGTCGGCTTGTCCCTGGGTATATTTTGTTTCGTAGTCGTAGAAATCGCTTTGAAAAGTAATTTCTCCCACCGTTGAAGCTTGGGGATTATCGTTGCCTAAAACTGCACATTCTAATTCTCTAGCAACCACACCCGCTTCGACAATTATCCGCCTGTCGTAGCTGGCGGCGCTGTCGAGTGCTGCTTCTAATTCAGCGCGCGAGCGAGCTTTAGAAATTCCCACAGACGATCCCAAATTCGCAGGTTTGACAAAGCAAGGATAGCCCAAACTTGCTTCAATTTTGTCGCACAGTTTGGGGAAAACGCAAGGATTAGACCAGATTTCGGAACGGTTGACAGCGATGTATTTTACCTGTGGCAAACCAGCCTGAGCAAAAGCCATTTTCATGGCAATTTTATCCATTCCCAGCGCCGAACCTAAAACGCCGGAACCGACAAAAGGAACTTGCATTAATTTCAGTAACCCTTGCACCGTACCGTCTTCACCGTTTGGTCCGTGCAAAACAGGGAACCAAACATCTACGGCATTAAAATTAGGAAACTGTCCAGCGGGCGAGTCGTTTTGTGCTGTTTGTTCCTCTATTTCCAGAGGTTTTCCGGTGGCTAAGACTTGTTGAGGTAATGTTCCCGACAGCCAGCGGCCGTTTTTTTGGATGTAAAAGGGCAGAACTTCGTATTTAGAGGCATTTTCCTCCGCAGCGAGGGCACGGGCGATCGCCCGCGCCGAACTAATTGAGACTTCGTGTTCGCCCGATCGCCCCCCGAACAATAGCCCGATCCGCATGGTTGTCATTTTTTAATACTCCCGGTACTTTTTGACAAATATACACGCAGAGAGCGCAACTAAGGCACATACGAACCGCTTTAAGACTACTTATCTCCTCCCTTCCACTCTTCCTCTGTGTCCTCTGCGCTCTCTGCGGTAAAAAAAATTACATCTTCTTAGAAAAGTTCACAAGTAAGCCGTCCCCTAATCTCATTCCGGTGCTATTTAAAGCATTTCCCCCGTCAAACTAAAAGCGCGAATATCTGTAATTTTAACCCGCACAATTTTACCCGCCAATTCAGCAATATCGCCCTTAAAAAATGTGAGACGATTGCCGCGAGTGCGCCCCATCACCTGAGTTGGATCTTTGAGATTCTGGACTTCCACCAAAACCTCTTCAGTGCGTCCGAAATAGCGCTGCGATCGTTCCATCGCCGTTGTTGTCACTACATGATTGATTCGTTGCAGGCGATCGGCTTTCACCTCCTCAGTCAACTGATTTTCCCACAAAGCCGCCGGCGTCCCAGGGCGAGGGGAATAAGCCGCAGTATTCACCAAATCGAAACCAACATCTTCGATCAACTTCAGAGTCTTCTCAAACTGCGCTTCCGTCTCACCGGGAAAGCCGACAATCGCATCCGCAGTAATCGAAGCATCCGGCATATAACGGCGAATTGTATCAATAATCCGGCGATATTTTTCCTGAGTATAACCCCGCGACATCGCCTTCAAAATATCATTATCTCCCGACTGAAAAGGAATGTGAAAATGCTCGCAAACCTGCGGTAATTCAGCACAAGCCTTAATCAATCTTTCCGTAAAATAGCGCGGGTGGCTAGTAGCAAATCTGAGGCGATCGACACCAGGCACATCCTGCACAAAATAAAGCAAATCCGTCAAAGTATGCTGGTTGCTGCCGTCCGGTTTTGTCCCCGGCAAATCGCGTCCGTAAGCATCAATATTTTGCCCCAACAAAGTTACTTCTTTGTAACCTTGACGGCCCAAATCCTCCATTTCCGCGCGAATTGCCTCCGGCATTCGCGACTGTTCAACCCCGCGAACATTCGGCACAACACAATAAGTGCAGCGTTCATTGCAGCCGTAAATTACATTCACCCAAGCAGTCACCTTGCTGTCGCGGCGTGGCTTAGTAATATCCTCCATAATCTCAACAGCTTCAGTCGCCACAACTTGATTGCCCTCAAAAACTTGTTCCAGCAAATCTTCAAGTCGGTTAGCGTGTTGCGGCCCCATTACTAAGTCTAATTCCGGCACTCTTCGCAGCAGCGCTTCACCTTCCTGCTGCGCGACGCATCCAGCTACAACTAAAGTTAAACCCGGTTCTTGGCGCTTGCGATGAGCTTGCCTTCCGAGGTTAGAATAAACTCTTTGTTCGGCATTATCGCGAATCGTGCAAGTATTGTAGAGAATCAAGCTAGCTTCGTTCGGGTCTTCCGAGAACTCAAAGCCCATATTTTCGAGAATGCCGGCCATCCGTTCCGAGTCGGCTTTATTCATCTGGCATCCGAAAGTAGTGATGTGATAGCGGCGGGGTTTAACGGTCATGGCGAATTGCAGGCAAATAAAAAATATAGGTTTTCAACCTTAACACTTTATTATAACACTTCTGTGTTAAACGACATACGTCTGGTAATTGGGAATTTTAATAATTATAGGGTGTGCAATGCGCCATTTATCGCTACAAATAGTTTTAGATACCGACAAAACCTGCGAATTCGGGTATCTGGCTATTCTGTTTTTTTAGTGAGATAAAAACTGTAAAATAGTTTTGGCAATACCTTGTGCAGCCAAATAAGGAACCCCATTGCCAACTGTTTTAAACATATTAGTCAACGTCATTTTAGCCGGGAGTGCAAAATTTTTTGGCAGTGACTGAATAGCCAATGTTTCTGCAACTGAAATCCGGCGAAGTTTGTAAGGGTGCAAGTGAACTTCGTTATTGCCGTAACAAGCTGTTGGCGAATAACGCCATCGGTGTAATCGCTTGAAAGATTTTTTTGAATCATCTCCTTCATCAACGGAAGCAAATCGCTTAATGCCAGCTTTTGGTTGAAAATAATGTTGGGCATTGGGATGGTTGAGAACGTCATTTTTTTGGAACCAAAATTCTACCGTTAAATTTTGGGGCAGGTCATCAGGACAAGGCAAGAAGTTATCGGCTGCAAAGGCATTTCTCTCAGGCCAAGGATGAGAAAAAACTTCTGATTTGGGATATAATATCTGACTTTCCCAAGGAAATAAACTTTCGGATAACATTTGGCTTTTTTCTTCTAGGGAAATGCCCAGATTTTTGACAAGGTTTTTTCTAATCCCAATCAAAATAATTCTCTCCCTATCTTGCGGGACACCGTATTCTATCGCATTAATTAAACGTTCGGCAAAAACGTATCCCAAATCAGCCAACTGATTTTTGAGTGCGTCGTAAAAAGCTTTATGTTTTTTGGTCCTCCACAAACCTTTGACATTTTCAAATAAAAAGAAATCTGGCTGCTGCTGACAAATCAATTCAATGTATGAAGCTGAAAGTTGACCTTTATCTCCTTCCCCACCCCGATTTTTGCCACCAATAGAAAAGTCAGGACAAGGCGGCCCCGCGATAAATCCCACAATATCGTGATGCTTGCGGGCATCCTGCATTAATTCCCGCAGCCGAAAAGCTGGTTCTCCCCCTACAAGTCGAGTTACATCTGCTTCCTCTCCTTCGCAATATCCGTATTCTGGTAGTGGCAAATTCATGCACTGCCGAGAATAGCGGTATGCTTGCATGAAAGGTGGGAAAATTTCATTGACATACGCTACATTAAAGCCGATCGACTCAAAGCCCAAATCGAGGAAGCCTGAACCTGAAAAAAAAGAGAAAATACAGGGGATGGGGAATTGGGAATGGGGCATGGGGAATTGGGAATGGGGCATGGGGAATGGGGCATGGGAAATTGGGAATTGGGAATTGGTAGAATCGCCGGAGCGGGTTTATGAGATTATTGGTTTGAGGCGATTCTTGTTGGTAAAACGCGCCGCTACAGGTATTATTACAACCATTGGCCGCCTCGGAAACGCCAGTGGGGAAACAAAATCCGCATCAGTGTTTGCGACGCCAGATAAATAGCCAGCCACACTAAACTATAATGCAAAGCAAAAGCTCCCAAGTCAAAATTTTGTGCAGGTATTCCGGGTAAACCGATAATTTTGATTAAAAATAACACAAAAAGTGCTTCCCAAATCCCAGCGAGTAATTGAAACGCGCCGGGCCAATCTCGATCCCAGCGGAACTGCTGGATGTAGATATATAAAGCATCCCAGCCGATGCCCAAAATCGCTACATACCCTAAAATCCAGAAAAAGATTGAGCCTGATTGGGCGGTAATTAAACCCAGAAAAAATGGCAGTGTTACTAAAACGCCGACTGTTGCAAATAATAAAATTCGAGTTTGCCATCGACCAAATAAGGTGGGAGTCATTCGATTTTAGATTTGAGATTTTGGATTTTAGATTGAATGCGAAACGGTTTTGTTTTTAATCAATCTGGAGATTTATTTAACATCCACTTCAACCACTGCACAAACGATCGCCAAACGCTCAATTTCCGCACACCCGGAGATCGGTTGGCGGCCAGACTTTCAACCGATCGCAAGGCGGCGTATTGCAAGCCCAGAAAACTGTCTACGGGCGCGTAAGGCCCTCCCAAAGTAATCGCGCCGGCTGCGTATACCCGGCCTTCTCCGTTGCTAGCAGAAGAATTCCGCAATTCGGGCACTTCAAAATCGTTGTTAACACTCAGCCTGCCCAAACCGTTGAGGGGAAGATTATATTGATCTACCAAATCGTTTAACAAGGGACTGGTTTTTACCTTAGCGTCCAAACCCGTAGCATCAATAATAAAATCAGCTTCTAACTTAATTTGCCCTTTAAGTTCCTTCTCCTGAATGTACGTCACCGTGCGGTTTTGACTGTCGCGCTCGACTCGCTCGACTTCACCGAAGGTAATTTGATACCATCCTTGACTTAAACCTTCTTTGACAATCCGCCGCCAGTCGCTGCGCTGGGCTGTAGTAGTTCCGCCCCAGTCTGTGAGCAACTGCGGCCGCAATTCCGGGGCGGCTTGTTCCAAAAGTACGCGGAGTTCCCCGCCCCAGCAAGCTTTCGGCCAGTTGAAAGGTTGAAATTCGTAGTGATTTTCGACGCTGCGCTCAGCGAGTTTAAATTTGTTACCTTGAGGTTTGGGCGATCGCATCAAATGCAATACTTGAATGTTGCCGTTCCGCTGTCGCGCTTCGTAAATTCGCTGCACAACGCGGGAAGCCACAATTCCCCGGCCTCTAATTAACACGCTGCCGCCGCTGGCCTCCAATTTTTCGTAAACGCCGTCGTGCTTTTCGTAAGCGTTGATAACCGACTCAAAATCCTGGGTTTTTTCGCGATAAGCCTGCAAGTCTGGCAGAAATTGAATGGCGGGATAGCCGGTGGCTAAGTGTACGTATTTGGCGATTAAAAAAGCGTGTTCGCGGTGATCCGCATTCGATCGAGAATAAGCGATCGCGTACCTGCCGTCATCTGTTTTGCGAATTCCCCGCACTCTACCGTAGCGAAACATCTGATTCCACCCAATTCGATCGACTTCCCTGTCAATAGAATCAAACACATTCACCGCGCGAGGCGTATAAGTTTCGGCAAAAGTCGGTTCAGCAAACACCTGCCACATCAACTTCAACGACATCCCTAAACGCCCTTTAAGCAATTCCTGCCAAGCTTCCCGCAAAGCATAGGGAGGCCACCCCCAAATGTTGTCTGGACAAGAGTCAGAATTCGATCGTAGGCGTTCCCGCAGCGGAATTTGAGAATTCAGGCACAGACGCAGATAGCGGGCGTAAGGCTGGTTTTCCATGCCCAAAACTGCAATTCGATCGATTTTTACGCCGCAAATTCTGAGCAAATCCACCCAAATAAAGCTGCCCAAACCGCCGCCAATGGCCGCCCAATCAACTTCTGCTACAGGGAGTCCCATAGATTCGAGCGATCGCATTGACACTTGAGAAGCGTGCAAAAATGCGATCGGCGGAAATTCTCCCCTACTAGCTGTTTGAGGAAGCTGCAACATTATTTGCTGGCCCAATGCCGGGTCTGGCCCATTGGTCTGCGGATTAAAGAAAATGTGAGAATTGACAGACGGCGTTTCTGGGGAATTAACAGCAAAAGAAATGCCGATCGCGTAGGGCCCAACTTGCAGCATATCCCCGTTTGCCAGCACGCAACGGGTTTGGCGAATGCCGTTAACAAAAGTACCGTTGCGGCTACCCGTGTCAGTAAGTAAAATACTGTTACCTTCGCTGCCAATCACTGCATGAAAGCGAGAAACTTGACTGCTGCTGAGGGCAATTCGAGAAACTCGTTTCCCGTTGATAGTGGCGGGCATAGCTTCAAAAATTCGTCCCAAAGCGATGGGTAAGTCGAGTATGGGGGATCGACAATCCCCCGTAGCTGTATCTGTCCAAGTCAGTCGCAGGCGCAAGGGTTGAGAATTCATGATTATTTTTTAAACATCAGCCGTCGGCTTTGAGCTTTCTGCAAAAAAAGATTTTTGAAGTTGAGAGTGTTTAGCGGATACCGTGATTTTCCCTTTTTCTTAAATCTTGCACCATTGTCAATTAGCCTTTTATGAACAGGCTTTCCGGCCTGTTCCACAAGAAAATTCACTCTTTGTGGAACGGGCATCTTGCCCGTTGTTGAGAATGGTGCAACATCTCTGTTTTTCCAACTTTCACGGAGAGATAACCACACTCGCCGCCGCCGCCAAAGAAGTACCGCACCACGGACACCCCGCATTCAACTGTGCGTAAGGCGAAATTCGGCTGCACTTGGGACACTGCAAACCATATTTTGAAGACCCCGTCGGCTGAAAGTTACCAGGTGCGGGAGGCCCCAGCAAAACTGTCTGGGGCGCGGCTACCTGCACCTCCGTGACATTCACCACCTCGATTTGCACTTGGCCTAAATGGATGTGACTTCCCGATTTCAATTTTGCTTCGCCTTGGGCGAGAATTTTTCCATCTACCAGGGGCGGATTGCTTTCGCGCAAATTCCGCACTGCATACTCCTGCAATTCCTGATTAAAAAATATTTCAACGTGCAGCCCCGATACGCTGGGATGCGAAAATACTATATCGCACTTCGCCGGATCGCGCCCTAGCCTCACGGTTCCCGGATTTTTGCTCGGCTGTCCGTTTTCAATTGTCTGAGTTTGACGCACCCCAGCTTCTGTCCATGCTAAAGTGAGCTGGTTTGTCATGATTGTATCGGTTGGCTCAAAAATATAAAAAAATATTAACTGATTTATTTTGAGGACGGAATTTCTCAACAAAAAACTTAATCAGAATTATTGACACAGACTCGATCGCACTTCTAAAAATATTATGTGCACCTATACAAAAAAGCCCTGACTTCGGGGCTTTTAGTGCTCCTATTGGCTTTTTTTGAGAGACTTAATGGCGCTTGTCAGCTTTTGTTGCCAGCAAAATTATTGACCGCAGTGCAGCTTCGTTAAAAAATTGCTGTTCAAGATTTGCCAGCGATTGCTAAAAACTAATTCCTGGGGGGTTTTCACCTTTGCGAAGCTTTGGTGCGCTAGTAACAATTTTTGGATGTGGGGCGATCGAACTACCTCGGTAACTTCGATCGCCCCACATCCTCAAACGTTTACTGTCCTAGTGCTATCTCTCACGCTGCAACTGTGCAATCTTTCATTACAAGGCCAGCCTTGAGAGACTTAAGCTTCGCTCTTGCGGCTTTTCCGACCGCCTTCGCGACCAATTTGAGCCATATGTTCACGATTTCTGCTGACAGCTTCGCCACCTTTTTGACCAGCTTGTCTGGCTTCTTCAGAGGTGAATTCGTGTGCAGTTCCTTTCTCGTGTGCAGCTTTTCCGCCTTTGCTAGCAATTGCGCGCTGTTTTTCTGCATCCATAGAAGCGAATCCGCGTTTGCTTTTCTCAGCCATGACTGTCTCCTTGTTTTTTTCTGATTTTTTAGCTCGATCGCGCCTTCGCCTCCCACTGTCGTGGTTACTCCCAGTCAGTGGTGAGATATCCGACGGTAAATTATGAAACCTCATCAGACGAATCTAAGCTTTTGGTTTAACTCGCAGAATGAATATTTCATAACTTACAAATGTGAACTAAAAATAGTTCACGCCCGGGCACTATAGTTAGAGCCGCCAATTTTTTAAGCTGGTTACTGTCTTTCAATCATTCTATAAACCCCCCAACTTTTATACCTCTTTCTCAGGTATAGTCATTCTTTAGTTCGCTGGAAGGATGGAACCGAAAGCTGATTGGCAGTAGACTCAGAGGATTTTTCGACTTAACCGCGCCCCCTCAAAAATTAAAAGTCCAAAGACGGATGCTTTTTTGGTCTTTTTACTTTTTTTTGAGGCATTCCGCGCTTGCCACTGATCCCTATGTTAGTTGGTCTGCCGATCGAGTTGTTTCTGGTAAGCGATATTTTGGGGCGCAGCGCAGCACGTACTCGATCGCACTTATCAAGTTTACCTTATGACCTATCGAAACATACATCGGCTTTACCCCTGTTTGCGTCCTTAGCGCTGCGCCTATCGTTGATCCCTCTAGCAGCAAGGGTTGCCAACTGCCCCGGTCGAGTCCGACTTCTGAATGTTCTCCAATAAATCGATTTTTGGCAACTCCGATCGTGGCAATCCCTGTCAAAACCCCCAAATGGCAGGCAAGACCGAACCTGCGGGGATGGGCTAGTCCTTGACCGTCGCACAATATCAAGTCTGGCCTCAAACTGATATTTTCTAAAGCTTCGAGAACTGCAGGCACTTCTCGAAAAGACAGGAAACCCGGAATATAAGGAAAAGTTGTAGGACTGCGAACCACAGCTTGCTGCTGCAATTGCAAGTCGGGAAAGCTCAGAACTGTTACAGCGGCCCGCGATAGGTCGTTTGCACTGTCGTAGCCGACATCTACACCGGCGACGTACCGAACTGTGTCCAGTTGATTTTCGGTAATTACCTCTGACCGAAGCTGTTCTTGAATGGCGATCGCCTCTTCAACTGTCTGCGGCCAAGGGTGTCGCTGCAACATTTTGATTTTTCTTCAACCGTTCTCATCTAAGCTTAACTTATTTTCGGGCATTTTTAAACTCTGATTTTTATCGTTTTTCGCTATAAATTCCTAACTTGCCCAAGGAGTCTTTTTTTCTACTCAGGAGGGTTGAGCAAGTCGGGCAGATGCCAATTTTACAAATAGAGTCTGTAGGTCGGAGAGGGAAATTCTATCTTTCGTGGCTTACAGCAACCCGCAAAGGTTTTTGTGGCACGCACCTGCCATTTACCATTAAAATTTACCCAAAAAGTAGCAGTTGAATTCTGATTTTTTCGCTTTCTAGAAAGCTTTCTCTTTCCGATCGCCATTTGATCGCTTGTCGAAGAGCGATCGAGCTATCTATCTATCTACTTCTGCTGTATCTAAAAAAATCCACTTTGTCAAGATAATTGAAACATTTATTCATCAATAATCTCACCCAGCTATAGCAATCCTAAATCATTGGTGAATTTCTTACTCCCTCCCCGAACCCGCAGGGAGGGTTGGAGTGGGGTAAAAATTTACGACTCCTGCAAGGATTGCTATACAAGTGCCATTTTTCATCCCCGCTCATCGAGCTAAAAGATTCCCACACCCTAGTAAATATATGACTTTTGTGAAAAAAAATTAATGAATTTATGAGTCGTTGCACCCTTAACATGAAGTTATAATCTTAGATAATATCGAATATAAAACTAACATCAAGTAATACAACATAGGTGAATCAACATATGAAAACCGTGCAAAGTGTTCAGTACAACCTAGCTCTCTACTTAGTCGGTGGCATCGTCTTCATCATCGCCGCCTTAATTTTAAGACCTTTTGCCCTCGTCGGCCCAGGGGAACGGGGCGTCATGATGCGCTTCGGGAAAGTTCAAGACGTGATTTTAGATGAAGGCATCCACCCGATTTTACCGATCGTCACTTCTGTCAAAACTATCAGCGTGCGGGTACAAAAAACAGATTTGAAAGCCGATGCAGCATCCAAAGATTTGCAAAGCATTACTACAGATTTGGCAGTCAACTGGAATGTTGACCCCGCCAAAGTTAATCAAGTTTTTCAACAAGTTGGAGACGAAGAACAAATTGTGACCAGCATTCTGAGTCCGGCAATTTCGGAAGTTCTCAAAGCAGCAACTTCTAAAAAAACCGCAGAAGAAATTATCACTAAGCGCACCGAACTCAAAACAGAAATCGACAACAGCCTCAAAAAACGTTTGGAACCTTACGGCGTCATCGTCAGAGATGTTTCGTTAATAAATTTTGGCTTTTCTCCAGAATTTAGCAAAGCCATTGAATCCAAACAAATAGCCGAACAAGAAGCTAAACAAGCAGAATTTTCCGTTCAAAAAGCAACCCAAGATGCTCAAGCTGAAATTAACCGTGCTAAAGGTAAAGCTGAAGCTCAACGCTTGCAGCGGCAAACATTAACAGCCGAAATTTTGCAGCAGCAAGCAATTGAAAAATGGAACGGCCAGTTTCCGACAGTAATGGGAGGAGGCGGAACTTTGCCATTAATTAATATTGCGCCGCCGACTTCTCAAGCTACAAGTCCTGCTAAATAAGCTGCTGCAGATCATGATTGCCAGGGCGCGGGGAGAAGGGGAGAGGGGGAGAGAGTCTGAGGGGGAGAAGAATGGAGGGTTTGTCACTGCAGAAGTGAAGATGTGCTTTTTTAAATGCCGAACAGCAAGGGTACAAAATACAACTAACCACTAAGTAAGGTGAAATCCCGCTTACTTAAATGTGGAGATACAATTTGCGTTGCGCGAGTCCTGAAAAACGTTAGAGTAAGAAACAACTCGGAAATTGTAAAGGTTTGCTTGAAAGTTCGGCTGATGGGAGATCGGGAGAACCAGTCAATTTCTAATTTAGGTGAAGTGGGGGATGTCGGCGATCGCCATACTGCATCAGAAGCCCTGTGGCTGCGCGATCGAGCTTTGGCAGCTACTAGCAGTGGCATTGTCATTGCTGACGCTAATGCACCAGATTGTCCCATAATTTATTGCAATCCGGCTTTTGAACGGATGACAGGTTACTGCGCCAGTGAAATCTTGGGGCGTAATTGCCGATTTTTGCAAGGTCCGGATACCGATCGAACTACCGTAGCTAAAATCCGCGAGGCCTTGCGCCAAGGTCGAGAAATCCAGACACCAATTAAAAATTACCGCAAAGACGGCACTCCTTTTTGGAGCAAATTATCGCTATCTCCCGTGCGAGACGACAACGCTAATTTGACTCACTTCGTAGGAGTTCAATCTGACTTGGCGGAACCCATATGTGAAGTGCAGCAAGCATTGCAGCAAGCTAACGACCAACTGCAAACGATTTTGGAAGCAGTTCCGGGAACAGTATCTTGGATTAGCTCGGATTTGCGCTATTTGGGGGTTAACCAGCACTTAGCCAAACTGCATGGTTTGCCGCCGTCGGCTTTTGTTGGTCAAGATATTGGTTTTCTGGGCGCTAGCTCGGATTTTAACTGTTTTGTGGTGGAGTTTTTTGCTGGCGACGCTACGGAAGCGGTTAAAGAACTCAACGTTAAGCTACAAACCGACGGGGGAGAGTCGGAGGGATACTATTTGATTGTGGCTCAAAAGTACGATCGGGGCAAAGCAGCTTGTCTGGTAGGGATAGACATTACCGAGCGCAAGCTGGCAGAAGAAGCTCTGGTGCTGACTCGCAAGGCGGTGGAAAGTTCGAGTGACGCGATCGGCATCAGCGATGCGAACGGCACTCACATCTATCAAAATCAAGCGTTTTCTCAGCTATTTGAATGGGACACCCCAGAGGAATTTAGACTAGCCGGAGGTATATCGGCGGTTTTTGCTGACCCCGCAGTCGCCAGGGAGGTACTCGACACGATCGCCCAAGGTTATTCTTGGTTTGGTGAAATTACTAACTGCACTAAAAGCGGTCAAACTTTGCAAGTTTTGCTGCGGGCCGATGCTATTAAAGACCGCACAGGGAAAATTGTCGGTCTGATTTACATGAATACCGATATTACCGACCAGAAGCGCACGGAACAAGAGCTGCGACAAAGCGAGAAGCGCTTTCGATCGTTGATTGAAAATGCTAGAGACATTATTGTGATTCTCGACGAGAAAGGCTTTTGCCGCTATGTCTCTCCTTCCCTAGAGCGGATTTTGGGCTACCCGACGGCGGAAATCCTCGGCCGGTCTATCTTTGACTTGATTCACCCTGACGAATTGCTGATAGTGGATCAAGTTTTCAAAGGTGTCATGCAAATGCCGAAAGTTAGCCTGGGAATGGCGGAATACCGAGTACAGCACAAGGACGGTTCCTGGTGCGTGTTGGAAGCGGTGGCGACGAATTTGCTCAACGAACCTTCGGTGCGGGGAATTGTGGTCAACTGTCACGACGTGACTGAGCGCAAGATGGCTGAAGAACAACTGTTGCACGATGCTTTGCACGATGCGCTGACAGAGTTGCCGAACCGTGCTTTGTTGACTGACAGGTTGGGGCAAGCTTTTGCCCGTGCCCAACGGCATCCGAGTGAGCAGTTTGCGGTGCTGTTTCTGGATTTGGACAGGTTTAAGGTGATTAATGACAGTCAGGGACACCGCACGGGCGATCGCCTGTTGGTGGCTGTGGCTCGCCGTCTCTTGACTTGTTTGCGCCCAGGGGATACGGTGGCTCGTCTGGGGGGAGATGAGTTTGTGATTTTGCTTGAGGAAATTAAAGGTGTTGATGAGGCGATCGCCCAAGCAAAGGCAATTCTCAAAACGATCGAACGACCGCTTTATTTGGAAGGTAATAAAGTTTTAATTACTGCTAGCATTGGCATTGCTTTGAGTACCGACAAATATCAGTGGCCGGGAGATATTTTGCGCGATGCTGATATTGCAATGTACCGCGCCAAAGCTCTCGGTAAAGCTCGCTACGAAGTTTTTACCAGTGCGATGCACACTCAGGCTGTGGCTTTGATGCACTTGGAACACGATTTACGGGAGTCGGTTGAAGAACTAAATTTGAAATATTCGATAGTGGATTTTGCCTGTGGGACGGCGGCGGAAAACTCGCCGATGAGTGAAATTGATCGCAGATTGGAGCGTCCGAAGCCGCAATTGCCTACTTTAAAATTGGAATGTCCTTTTACTGTTTATTATCAGCCGATCGTTTGTTTGAAAACTGGCTATGTTATCGGATTTGAGTCTTTGGTGCGCTGGCTGCACCCGGAACGGGGTTTAGTTTCCCCTATGGAATTTATTGCGATGGCGGAGGAAACAGGGTTAATTATGCCTTTGGGTTTGTGGGTTTTGAACGAAAGCTGTCGCCAAATTATTCAGTGGCAAAGTTTGAATTTACCTGTGGGAAATTCGCGGCTGACTGTAGCAGTAAATCTTTCCGGGAGGCAGTTTGCGGAACCCGAGTCGATCGAGCAAATTAAACAAGTTTTGCAGGAAACGGGTGTTGACGCTCGGTGTTTGAAGTTGGAGATTACTGAGAGTGTGGTGATGGAAGATGGGGAAGCGGCGGCGGCGATGCTTTCGCAGTTAAGAGACTTGGGTATCGGGCTGTGTATTGATGATTTCGGCACTGGTTATTCGTCTCTGAGTTATTTGCACAAGTTCCCGATTAATATTTTGAAGGTCGATCGCTCTTTTGTCAGTCGCATCGGAGAAAAGGGTGAAAATTTGGAAATCGTGCGGGCGATCGTCATGCTGGCCCGCAGTTTGGGGATGGAGGTAGTGGCAGAAGGTGTCGAAACCGCCGTCCAATTGGCTCAAATGCGGGCGATCGGCTGCGAGTACGGTCAGGGATACTTTTTCTCTAAACCTCTCGACAGTGAGGCAGCTACAGCCTTGTTGAGGCGATCGCCCAAATGGTGAACTGAACCAAATATTTAACCGGATCAAATTGCTTGATTGTCAATAAGGGCGATCGATCTTTTCGTACTCAATGCCTTGAGTGTTAAAATCAAAATTGAGTATAATAGAAAACTATCGAGATAGGTAAAAATATATGTCTCAATCTGTTGTGCCAGCAGTCGAAGAAAAACAGCTCGATACTTCGCCGACATTAACTTTTGAAGAGTACAGAGTTTATCAAAGCAATGACGATGTACAATATGAATTGTACAAAGGCAAATTAATACCGATGGCAACGGCTAGCGCATTACATACAAGCATCTGCGAATTTTGGGTTTATAAATTGCAGCGTTACCTAGCTGAACATAATCTGGATTTAGTCGTAAAAACTTCTGTGGGAGTCAGAACAGAAGATGCTACATCCCGCATTCCCGATGTAGTTGTTTGCACAGAAAGTTTGTGGCAACAAGTTCTTGCCAGACCCGGTTCTGGCATCTTAGACTTGAGCGAAACACCTTTATTTGTAGTAGAAGTAGTGAGCCAAGATCGGCGAGCAGATTATGTACTTAAACGAACAGAATACGAACAGGCTAACGTGCCGGAATATGTGATTGTTGATCCGACACAAAACAGACAGCGGGTGCGAGTTATGGCATTTCCCGAAGGTGATGACGTTTATACACAGGTAGATTACTTGCCGGGTGAGGAAATGGTATCTGTAGTATTTCCCAATCTGAGATTATCAGTCAATGAAATTTTAGATCCGCCATTGGTAGAAGGGTTAATTAAAGCCGAACAAGCTCAATTGCAGCAACTACAAACAGTCGAACAGCGTGCTGAAAGGTTGGCCGCGAGGTTGCGGGAGTTGGGCGTAGATCCTGATGCTGTGTAGGAAATTGGATGAAGTACGTGAAGCGAAGATATCTCGCAGGGAATCGCCCTTTCTCAGCTTCAATCATCTAGCGATAAATCGCGCAGGAAATAAAAGCGATCGCTCCGCCACTCCTCTCCTTGAATTCGCCCTAAGTAACCCGTCAATGGTGAGGAAAGCTCTATTAAAATTTCGTGCATTTCTTTAAGCTTCAATGGCTGAGGTGGATTTGGATTAGCATAATATGCCCCATCAATAGCATCAACTCCAACATTTTCAACCCCTCTGATTTCTAGACGATTTTTCACGATTTTGACAAGGTGCGATCGCACTTTAAGCTTTTCCCGCACATCGTCAATATAGCGATTAACCTTAGCATCGGCTTCCTCACCAAACGGCTGTTGTTCCAAACAAGGTTTTAACTGTAATAAATCGATCGAACCTGGTTGCTTAGCTTTCAGTTCAACCAGCTTTTGCAATGTTTCAGGGCGAATTACATTCATTTTACTACCAATAGCTGCTTGATTAGCTGGATTAGTTAAAGGCCCAGCCGCCAAAATAATTTTAACCGATCGATCGAACCTATCTTGACCCAAATGAGTTAAGCCTAAATGAACCAATTGAGCGGTGACACTATTAGGTACACTTTCATGTTTGCTAGCTTTGCACTCTCCCGCTACTGGATAAGGAGTCTCGCAATAAAAGTCTAAACCACCAGCGCCCCCTGTTGATTCTGGATTGAGACTAGCTTTCGGATTGGTGTTAGAATTGGCAAAACCTAGCTTTACCAAACTTTTGCGGACTAACTTTTCAAATGTATTACCATCGCTAGAGTTGCCAATTTGTGCAATTGTTTTAATCCAATCTAAATCCGGGTCTGGTTGTGTTGTGGGTAATTTTTCCGACCAACCTAGAAACATTTTAATTTCTGCGTCTAGTTGTTTGGCTTTTGGGTTGGTGGTGGATAAATGCACTAATGCACTTTGCAACTCTTCCAATTCTGGATGTTCAGGAGGCTCTAGTTTTTCCAGCTTTTGACGGCGTTTAGCAAAGATAGTATCGCTCAAAACAGGCGTTGAATCAGTAACATTTAGGGATTTTGGCAAAGGTACAAAATTGCCGCTGGGATGCACAGACATTTCCAGCGGCTGAGGTAGCAAATAAACCCGCAGGTAAGCTACAAAAATAAAAGGACGCTGCTGGAGAATTTGCTGTAATGCCTCTGTTTTCCAGACTGTTAACCGCGACAAAGCCTCTAAGGATTCAGGCTCATTCACCATTTGGCACAATTCGCACCTAGCCCAAGCTTTGATCGAAACTTTATCTAAAACTACCAGGGGGAGTTCTAATTGCCCTGACTCTGAAAACAAGCTCATTTGCTTAGGTTTCATCAAGGGCATATTAGAATTATCGGTTGGATAAAGTGCATATTGTTCTCCCGGATTAAACGTTCGCCAAACTATTGCTGCAATCATTCGCCCTTGGATTAAAGCTTCTACGTCTGGGGCAGGTAAACGTATAGCTTTGTCAATGTTGACTAGCGACATGGATTTACTGTTATCGAATATCAAGTTGATAGTTTATGAAAAATCAATTAAAATCGCTAAGCAAATTGTCGCACGCCTCCTCCATTTCTTCCGATAAATCATCCATCATAAAGTCCGCCAGGGTTACGGGATCATCTGCTATCATATCAGTAGGCATCTGATAGGAAGGATCGCTAAGAATTTCTTTAAGCAGGGGGTTATCAACTCCCAGCATTTTCTCAGCACCTTTGTCAAAAATAAACTGAAATATTTGCTCCTCACTTACTCCGTAATCTACTTGGCGTTTTTGATAAACAGCCCGAATAGCTAACAGCGGTTTAATTTCATTTTCTTTCAGTTCTACATACTCTCCACCTTGCTGTTTAATGAGGGGTATAAGATACTTTTGCTCTAAGTGTGAACTGATTTTTTTGTCTCTCGAACGAACCAAACAACCGCGAGTCATACCAAAGGTTTCGTAGTCATTTAACCTTTTCAATCCCGCTCCCAATGCTTGGCCACCATCATACTGAAGGACTGCTACTCCAATACTTATATCGTTTCCATCCTCTTTACCAATTACTTTGAAATTGATGTAATCATCTTTGCCTCCACGTTTCTTAAGTTTATCCGTGACTTCGTTAACTGTAACCCTTTCAAGGGTGTGACCAATTAATGTCTGAAACCCAAAGAATAAAGCATCCGCCAGCACAAAATTTTCTTCTAAATAATTTGTGATCTCTTCCTCTAGCTCTTTGGTAAAAGCAATTTCAACGGGATTAGAAATGCTTTCCTCTTTCGTGGTATCATCAGGCTTCACCATAGGAGGCTTACAATGATCTTTGCACCAGTTTAAAACCTCTCTGACAGTTGGTCTTCCCTTACCAAGCTCACTAAGTTGACTTTTAGTAAATGGATACGTGGGATCAAGAGACACTAAGTTTCGCAGTTGATAATATTTATTCATCCAAAATGTAACAAAGTTAAAAATTGATTCCCCATCCATGTACTTTAAGTCAATTGGATTTCCATGAGCAGAAACCTTACCGTACACTCCACCAGGTAGTTGTTTTATTCTATTGCTCCATTGAGCAGGCATCATTACGCTCAGTATCAAACCTCTGCTGAGATTTTGAAATAAATCTTTGATTAGTCCAGCAACAATCTGGCTGATGTGTAAGCCACTAATATCGTCGTAGATTTCTTGATCTAATTCGTCAAAGCAAATTACAAGTTCATTGTACTCACTAATCAAATCTAAAATTTGTAGAACCGCCTCAAAAGATTGGCATTGACTCGGTAATTCCAACTCATTAGCTTTGTATTGAGCAAGCTCTTGACCCTGTAACCATTTGATTGCATAAGGTGATTGTTCGTCTGAAAGCGTCCAGAAAATTGCCTTGACAATATCTGGATCGTTAATATTTTTGGCTTGCCGGAATTGTTTGGTTAAATTTTTTACCCATGTTTTCACTTTTTGGAGTGTGTTTGCCTTGAATTTTTCCAAAAATTCTTGAGTAGAAAAAACTTTAGCATTTGCTTTGGTAACCTTTAAAGCATGGTTAGCCATTGCCGTGGCGAGTTCTTGCCACTGTGTCACCCCTTCTCTGCCAATATTACTAAGGCTCTCGGCTAATATTCGCTGAAAGCCTTGCTTGATTTTATGTATGTCACCATATTGGTTAGCGTAGACAAATAACCCTCCTCCATCCTTCTGTAGGCGATGGCGGATACGGCTAATAATATGAGTTTTGCCAGTTCCATCCTGAGCCGTTATAGCAATTGAAGTTGTTGAATATTGACCTGCACGAATTTGCTCAAGTACCTGAAAAACTGTATCAGAAGCATGGGAATTTATTGTTTCAAAATCAAATAATTCCTTGTCCCAAACATCACTAGCATTCAGATAAGGAGGTTTAGCAAAAGGATTCTGACTTAAGAGAGCAGCGTTAAGCTCTTCAGTGGAAGAAACAGAAGAATTAGTCATGGCTTTTTGTGTGAGGTTAACGAATTTACAAAAGGATTTAGGCAAATTTTAGGAATTTAGCCGTTTGGCATAATAACGAATTGCACCAAGTTCAGTTTTGATCGAATCTTCAGCTTTATCAGGCGTGATATCTTTCATCTCACCGCCGATCAACTGAAAAATATCTTGAGCCTGCATTTCCAACAGCCACTCATTGAACTCCGATCGCCCTACCCTTTCGCCGATCGTCCGTCGCATCCGATAAATCGGCACTAAATCGTCTAAGTTATAATCCCGGTTCAAGCTGTCATACACATCCAGCGCCACAGCCTTAAAATCGTCATAGGATGCGATCGTCCCTACATCCCCCTTCGCTTTCTCAACCCGAACACTTGCCGCACCATCCTGATGCCGAATCCACTTCAACAAAGAATTTCCCAGCCGAGTACCAATTTGAGAACCATCAAACTCAAACAGAGAATCCTTACTTTTCAAGCCTTCCGCTAAAACTTCTTTCCCCTTCGCCGTCAATTCCACCAGCGTCACCCGATTTACCAGCGAATACTCGATCGCCCCAGTTGCCTGCAACTCGCCCAGCACTTCCACATATCTCTGACTCGTCTCATTAGTCCGCACAATCCGCTTAGTCAACTCCCCCTTTTTCACCTTCATCTTCCCGCCGCTCAAATCCCACAAATTCAGCAGTACCCGAACTTTCGCCTTCGCATCCCACACCGCTTGCTCTTCCGGTGTCAAAGTTATAGGCACCGCAATTTCACTTTTCTCAGACATATCCATACCTTTAAATACTTGTTTTTACTTTTAAATTTTACCAGAAACCTTGCTGAGAAACATTTAAACTTTTTCCCAAAAATCCGCGCGAGGGTACGCACAACTTATGCAAATTTCATTTAAAAATAATAGGCATTGACTAAAATGTGATTGTTTGATAAAATAGCGAATCAAACAAGCGCTGACTCTTCAAATTCTCTGCACAAAATGCGACCGAAACAATTTTAAGCACAGCCCGCTAGGCTCTAGCAACCTCAACAAATGTAGCGATCCCAACCGCAGCTAATAACCCGGAAACCAACGTAACTGCGACTTTAGTTCAATGCTCGATTCTGCCTTTAGAAAGACGAATTCAAGTTAAACATCTTGTTACATTGCAATGGCAATCAAAACATTGAACAAAATTTTACCCATGAAAACTATTCCCGACCAAATTTCCAACATCAAAGACAAACTTCCCGACTTTACTCCCACACCTCCCGGTTTAAAAGCTCAAGCATCTAGCCACGACCTCAAAGCCCGTTTAGATTGGGGCGAACCCGGACTCACAATCATCGACGCTCGTGATTTTGAAAGCTTCACCAAAAGCCACATTACCGGCGCGGTAATGATGCCAATGGACGAATTAGTCGGCCGAGCACAATCGAGTTTAGAACCCATCCGCGATATCTACATTTACGGCGAAAACGACGAACAAACCGCCGAAGCCGCCAATCTTCTCCGTGCAGCAGGCTTTAGAAAAGTAGCCGAACTAAAAGGCGGAATTCCTGCTTGGAAAGCCATTGACGGCCCCATGGACGGCGCTGTCGAACACAATACTCCCGGCCCCGACGCCTATAACGTTTTTTCTCGCTTGCAACACCACGCCGAAGCTCAGAAAATCAACAAATAATCACACCGAATACCTAGATACCCGACTTATTGAAGAAGTTGGGTATCTAACCAAATAATTTGTTTGTAGTAAGGAATCGAACTCTCTCTTAAAGCTTGCAGTCACTAAGCACTAAAGTCCTTACTACAAACTTAATTGCGATCGTATAACCGGACTAGATATTAACATTCGCGGACGCAAAAGTGCTTTAACAGGCTACTTATAGCGTAAAGTGAATAATGCACATTCTACATAAACAAGTGTGTGTAGCCAAGACTGATTAACACTCCTTCCTCGCGTCCAAAAATGCTTTGACTTCCCTTAAAACTTGCCGATTCCCATCAAAAGTAATCAGCTTAACTGCATCCTCAAAGGAACTCCAGGCCGAATTTTGAACTTCCTCTACTTGCAACTGAACTTCCATTGAATTTACAAAAGCCAAAAAGTAAGTAACAGTCTTTTCAATTGATTCCCCTTCCTTCGCAGAGGAATAATGTTCCACAGAACTAGGCTTCCCTTCCTTAACAAAGGAATAACGTTCCACAAAACTAGGCTCCTCAAGCACTTCACAATCGCGGATGCCAGTTTCCTCCTCAAACTCCCGCTTCGCAGTTTCTAGCGCCGATTCTCCCGGATTCGCGTGACCTTTTGGAAACGCCCAATGTCCGGCTTGATGTTGAATCAACAAAAACAAACTATCAGTTTCAGTCGCAAAAACTGGCACAATGCCAAAAGCTTCATCTTTCATCTTTTTACTGACACGATTTTACATATCAAAACTAATATTACCACCCCAACCGAGTCGGCTGTTCGTAAACCCGCTTCAAAGTATTAACATCCCTCGCTGAAATAGGCGGAGGATTTCTCACCTGAGAAAAATAAAGCACATCAGTTTCCATCAAACTGTGACCCCAAATTCCCAAAGCGTGACCCAACTCGTGCCGCGCCGTCGCCGGAATATACTTACCCACTTGAGTCGGATTCAAATAAACCGAAAACCGATGAGATAACACAGTTTTATCCCCATCCCGACGGGCGTACAATTCATAGGTAGCCTCTCCAGAACGCGATCGCAAAACCCCTTGACGCAAAGGCGGAGCCCGACGTAAAATCCTAATATCAGCCACCTCCGAACTATCCACCACTTCCAAAGGCAAATAAACCCCCCATTCCCGCACCACATCCAACACAGCCGCCACCCATTCTTCAGACTTATTAGCATCAACAGGACGCTCAATATAAACCTGAATCGGAAACTTTGACCACAACAAATGACCGAAATTTGGTGGCTTAACCTGGTCAAAATAATCACCACTATCCGTCGAATCTTGCCAATTGGCCAGCGTGGGCGGCAAAGGGTGAACCTGTGGATTCGGCAAACTATTAGGGAAAGAAGAAAGATTCGCCGCCGGAGTATTAACCTGAGTAAAAATTATCAGGATAAAACAAAATAAAGCCAATCCCAAACCAGCCAGCAATCGAGATTTTACCGTAACTTTCCACAACCGCATTTTTGCAACCGCAGATAGACACAAATAAACGCAGATGAACTTGAGATTATCTGCGTCTATCTGCGTTCATCTGCGGTTAAAAATCCAAATCTTATAACTTAGGCGCCAACCAACCAGCACTCAAAATCACAGTCAAACCCATAAAAACAATAGACAGACCCCAAGTAATCCGGTTCAGACTTGTTTCTGCACTCTTGGCGCTGGTAAACAATTGAGCTTGTCCGCCAATCCCTCCAATGCCATCGCCTTTAGGACTGTGCAGCAACACAAAAACCACCAGTCCTAAAGCAGACAAAGACCAGATAACTTGTAACACAGAAACAATATTCATAATCTGGAGTAATTGGTAATTAGTAATCAGTAATTTATTATCATATCAAATTTGGTCGATCGCCCGCAATTTATGCAGGGACACAGTGCTGTGTCCATAGGTGTCAACTTAAACCTGAAAGCCTTGATAAATCTCGTTTTTACCTGAGTCCAGATCCCCCTAAATCCCCCTTAAAAAGGGGGACTTTGATCCATTTCCGGTTTCCCCCGATCCTAGGGGCGGTGCCCCCGTGCCCGCCCTTGGCTAGGGGGGATCTAGGCTTAATAGTCAAACAGCATCCTGTGACTGGGTTTGACGTTAAATTGACACGAAGAAGGGCGAAAACCTTTGTCCCTCATCCTGCGTCCCTACTAGAGTCGGACTCGCACCGGAGTGCGATTGGCACGAACTTCAAACTCAGGCGATCGTATCATAGAGCGTCCCGTCATCTCCGGGGGCTGAGGCAACCTCAACAGCTCCAGAATCGTCGGCGCAATATCCGCCAAACAACCGTCCGCCCTCAGAGGAACATCCGTTCCGTGACCCGGAATCTTCCGACCTTCACCCTCTACCAGAATAAACGGCACCGGATTAGTAGTGTGAGCCGTCCAGGGATTTCCGTCCTCGTCAAACATCTGCTCAGCATTTCCGTGATCAGCAATAATAATTGCCGTTCCCCCAGCTTTACTAATAGCGCTCACCAGCCGCCCCAAACATTTATCCACAGTTTCGATCGCAATTATCGTCGCATCCATCATGCCCGTATGACCAACCATATCCGGGTTAGCGTAGTTAATCACCATAAACGAATAGATGCCTCTTTCCAAAGCCGTCACCACCCCATCCGTCACCATGTCCGCCGACATCTGGGGCGCCTCATCGTAAGTCCCCACCATCGGGCTCTGCACCAACTCCCGGTGTTCCCCGATAAAAGGCTCTTCCAGACCCCCATTAAAAAAATAAGTCACATGAGCGTACTTTTCAGTTTCCGCCGTCCGCAACTGCTGCAAACCGTGCTTAGAAATCACCTCGCCCAGAATATTGTTCAAATTCTGCGGTTCAAAAGCCACCATTACCGAAAGTTTCGGGTCGTACTGAGTAAAAGTCGCAAACGCCAGCGGCTCAATTAACTGCCGTTCAAACCCCTTAAAATCGGGAGATACAAAAGCCTGAGTCAATTCTCTAGCCCTGTCCGGGCGAAAATTAAAGAAAATTACCCCATCCCCGGATGCCACCGCCCCGCGCGAAATCCGAGTCGGAACTGCAAACTCGTCGGTCACTCCTTCAGCATAGGAGGCCTGCAACACATCCACAGCCGATCGACCGTCAGGAGCACCCTCAGTCGTCATCACCTCGTAAGCGCGCTGCACCCGATCCCAGCGCTTGTCCCTGTCCATCGCGTAGTAGCGACCGCTAATAGTCGCAATCCGACCGACCCCTACCTCTGCGATATAACTTTCAATCTTGCCTAGAGCTTCGACACCCTCTTTCGGAGTTGTATCACGGCCGTCTGTAATCGCGTGAATGCAAACCTCAGAAATTCCCTGTGCCTTTGCTAATAGCAGCAAACCCTTAATATGACTGAGATGGGAATGAACCCCACCTTCAGAACAAAGACCAGTTAGGTGCAACTTACCGCCCGTGACGCGGACTTTCTCGCAAAGCTCAACCAGCGCCCGGTTGTCGAGCAAAGAACCATCTTCCACTGCATCCGAGATCCGCACCAACTCTTGAGGAACGACGCGGCCCGCGCCCAGATTCAAGTGACCAACCTCTGAGTTACCCATTTGCCCGTCTGGCAGCCCTACCGCCCGGCCCGATGTTTTAATCAGAGTTCTGGGATAAGCAGCCCAGAGACTGTCCATCACGGGTGTTTTCGCAGCGGCGATCGCATTTCCGTCTTGTTCTTCACGATAACCCCAGCCGTCTAGAATAATCAGCACTACAGGAGATACAGACGCTTGTGCCATGTGAATACCTTATTTACAATAATTAATTTCTCGATCGTCATGATTTCCGATTTTGCGGAACATCTGCCGCTAATCAGTTTACATATTTTCTAGGCTCCGGCTGAACAATGCCAACCAAAATTCCCTCAGCCACAGCATTTTGGGAACTTATTTCGACCGGCTTGGCGAATTGTTTAATTGATTGCCTTGGCTTGTACTGTGAATCGTTGTCGCAGACTGTTACCGTTCTCACCAACAGCAGCCGTGCTTTTTTGGCCGGATTTCACGGATAGTTTAACCGTCGGTGGCTCTTGAAACACTAAGAACAATACCACATTTGGTTACATTTTGCTACCGCCTCAACCAATAATTTTAAAAGCCTTGACCGGGCTGCGAATCACTTTATAGGAAACGAGTTGAGCAAAAATTCCTTGCCTACTCCGCTCACTTTCAGCGAACATAAAATTCTACAACATCTTTTTTAATTTTGACATCGTAATTGCCAAAGAAATCGTGACCGAGCAGACCTATGGGCATTTGTTTCGCGATCGCCACTTCGACATTTTGGATCACAGCACCCCCAACCCGAATCGATCGCACTAGACCGATCGGGAACTCGACAACGCTACCGTCAGCGATCCCCGCTCTGATGGTACGCACCGGCCTCACTCCCAGTGCAGTAGCCATCCGCTGAGAAATCAAAGTGCCGCTCGCCCCGGTATCGAGAATCATCTCAAAAGTCTTGTTGCCATTGAATACCACATCAATCACCGGCGTCCCGCCAGCGCGACGCTTGATTTTAGCTTGAAATACCTGTGGATTCCCCCGTGGCTTAGGGGGTTGATTTGCTGGGGGTTTAGCGCCACCATTTGATGGGTTCCAAAACTGAGAGTACAATTGGCCAGTTGTGAATCCCGATCCCGTTATAGTCCGATTCCCTACCCTTCGGGAACCCCTGCGGGGAACGGGATAGCTGCGCCGCGCGTGCTGCTGGGAACTCACATCGGGCAGCAATGTCATCACCTGAGTTTCTGGCTGATGTGAATCAGAATGTACCTCGCCCCCCACCGATCCCAGACCAACCAAAACGCTCGCACAAACCAAGCCCGATCGCCAAATCCGCTGGAGAATCACTTTTGCCATTATCTTAAATACCTTAATTGCTTCAATATTTCCCACAACGAGCGCCATTGATATCCTAACTTGCTCCACAAAACCCAGCGGCCGAAGAGTCCGATCTGATCGTGAGGAAAACTTGGCAATTTTCAAGCGATCACATAACATCGAAACACAGATAAACTGATAAACGGCAACAGGCTGTAATTGCAGAGCCTTGTTGGATATCTTGAAATTAAGCATTTGGGGGCGATCGGCAATGCACAAACTTTTATATTTTGCGACTATAGGACTACTAGCTTTCTCGATCGGAGGATGCGGTGGCGACGAGGGTAGCAACACAGCCAGCCCCAGCCCCAGCCCCAGTGCAGCCTCTCCATCTCCGACCGCCTCTGCCAGCCCCACCCCAGCAGCTCAGGCTTTCCCGTCCCCAGTAGTAGCCGCCCAGCCTCCAGGGTTAATTCGATCGACCAACCCAGACGAACGGGCCAGACAGGCTCAAACAAATATCGGCGACAACAAGGACAGGAATCCAACGCTTCCGCTTCAGCCCGTGCCCCAAGGCCCTGTGACAGCCAATCCTTCTCAGTTAGACCCCTTTGGGCCGCTGCCGCCGATCGTATTACAAATCCCTCCAGGAGCCAACGGAGCGGGTGGGACTACCTCAGAACTCCCCAAACTGCCACAGCGACAAGTTGCCGTGCTACCCGAACTTCCCGAGTTATTGGCTCCCCCCCCACTTAACAGGCCTAATCAGACGGTTATCCCCATGTCACGCACGGATCGTCGAGGACGCACTCAGCAACTACGAGATGGATCGGGAAATTTACTTCCGGAAGGTGATGGGGCGCAAATTGACTCGCGTCCCATAGTTCCAGGGCCAACTGCTCCTCGGTTAGGTGGCGGTGCCGGTGGCAGAAATGGTTCCTTACCCGGAGGCAGCACCGGGGGACAAATTGGCTTGCCACCCATAGTTCCGGGGCTAGATGCTCCTCAGTTAGGTCGTAATCGTACATCCCCGCCTGGACTCGAACCCATTGCAGCGAGACCCATAGGAGTGCCGGATCTGCCGGAACTGCCAGTAGACAAGCGCCCCCCCCAATGGAGAGACCCCAATGCCAGGGTAAGAAGAGGTCCTGGCACCCGTCCCCCTGGAACTACTGGGCCAATAGGAGGTAGAGCCCAAGATGCGCGGAATCCGCAGCGTCGCCCTCCAGCACCCCCGCGCCCGCCCCAACCAATAGCAGCGAGACCCATAGGAGTGCCGGATCTGCCGGAACTGCCAGTAGACAAGCGCCCGCCCCAGTGGGTAGACCCAAATCCCCCGCCGCCTCCCGTGATCCCAGTAGTTCCGCCACCGCCTTCTACTGACCTCGCTACAGGCACTGAAGTCAGTGGGGTGGTAAAAGTCGGGAACGAGACGCAAGTGATTGTCAAAGTACCGAATGAACCAACCAGCCGATATGTCAAAGTCGGGCAGCGGCTGTCTAACGGGCAAGTGTTGGTGAAACGGGTCGATCTCAAGCAAGGAGCAGATCCGATCGTGATTCTGGAGGAAAACGGCGTTGAGGTAGCCAAAGGTGTGGGCGAAAAACCCGCCAGTCGCCAACCACAACCAGCCAATGCAGTTATTAGCCGTCTCCCAAATCCGAATAGCTCAACGCGACGCTGAAAATTGACAGTAAAGCAGGAAAAATGCTAAAGGCAAAAATTAGAGTTTTTGCCTTTTTGCATTTAGGGCAGATCTCAAACCTGAAGGTAAAATTAGTACAGGGATTAAAAAATAGACGACTTTTCAGTGAGTATTAGCTTCTAGAAAATCCCTATTAGTAATTGAAGTTCAAGGAGATTGATCATGCTCGGTTCAATTCAAAAATTAGGGATGGTGATATTAGTTGCTTCTTCTATCGGCAGCGCTACTAATCTCTTCAATCCCCAGCCATCAATGGCTCAAGCAACACCTGATCCAAAACCCGAAGAAGAAAAACGCTCTCCCTTCTGCCAAGGCAGCCTTCCTACGGGAAGAGTGAAATGCAATTACGAGACAGGCGATAACTACGAGGGAAACTTCGTTAACGGCCTCCCCGACGGCAGCGGAGTTTACGTGTACGCTAATGGCGATCGCTACGAAGGACAATTTCGGAGGGGAGTGCCCAATGGTAGAGGGACATTCATTTTTAAAGATGATGGCCGCTACATAGGCGTGTTCCAAGACGGCACGATGAGATCTGGGACGGTGGTTTTCCCCAACGGTGAGCGCTACGTGGGAGACTTCGGAGTCGTCCAGAACCTTCAGACTAAAGTTATTAGCAGCCAACCAGCAGGGCGGGGTCAATTTTTTTATACTAATGGCGATCGCTATGAAGGACAATTCTTTGCAGGTTCCCCCTTTGGCCCAGGGGTATTAGTACGCAAAGACGGCACTCGCTGTTCTGGCAGGTTTTTTAATCAAGAACTTGATGCTAGTGTCACCTGCACTTTCCCCAACGGGACGCGCTATGAAGGAGAATTGCGAAAGGGAGTGCCTCACGGTGTCGGGACGATGATCGATGCTAGCGGTAGGCGCTTTCCGGGGGTATTTCGCAATGGCAAGCCCGGAGTTTCGTAAAGGATAAATGATTGAGGTTTTCAGCTAACTTTTGACAACAAATGGGATAAAAGACAAAGGACAGAAGAAGATAATATCTAACAGCGCATAGGAGCAAGTTGATTGATGATTTCCCGTTCTTGGACCAGTGGAATCGCTTTATTAGTTGCATCAGTGTTGGGAATTGGTAGTTACGCGACTTATCCTTTGCCCTCAATGGCGCAAGGAACAGAAGCTAGAACCGGCCGCTGCGTGCCAGCTATCGCTACAGGTAGAGTTAGGTGCGATTATGACAGCGGTGATAGCTACATCGGACAGTTCGTTAACGGTTTGCCCAGTGGCGCTGGGGTATACATATATTCCAACGGCGATCGCTATGAGGGGCAGTTCCGTCTGGGCAAACCAAATGGTCGAGGACAATTTATATTTAAGGACGACGCCCGCGTCGAGGGCATATTCCGAGATGGCAAAGTTAGTTCCGGGACCGCTATTTTTACTAATGGCGATCGCTATATAGGGTCGTTTTCTCTTGATCAAAAAGTAGGCGTGCCCACGGGACAAGGCCAATTCATTTTTGCTAATGGCGATCGCTTTGTGGGTCAATTTTTAGGAGGCAAGCCTTTAGGTACAGGAGCGTTCACCCGCGCTGACGGCAGTCGGTGTTCGGGACAGTTCTATACTCAAGAACTTGATGGCAGGGGTAACTGTTCGTTCTCCAACGGTATCCGCTATGAGGGAGAGTTACGCAAGGGATTGCCTCACGGTAAAGGCACAATTATCGATACCAGAGGCCGGCGAATTCCGGGAGTATTCCGCGACGGCCAGCGGCAAGAGCAATAAACTGGGAATAAGTGCGATCTATTAGTAAGGGCAGGTTGAGGGCTAATAATTTTTGCACAAAACCTGCCATTGCTAGGTTTTAAAGTCAAAACTATTGATAATTTATGACCGGCTTTTTCTCAACCGAATTGCTAATGTTAAATATCCACTTAATCGAATTAATGGAGGCGTTTTGATATGACAACTACTGCTTCTGCTTCCGGCCGCACCGGCCAGTTTCCCTTCGACTTTGCCCCGCAGCCCACTCAAGATGCTGATTTGTTGCGACAACTCAATTTTGTGCCCGGTTTGAAGGAAGTCTTGACTTTGCGCCAAGTTCATGCTCTGGAACACGCTACTGTTTGGGTACTGGGCCAATCGTTTGGTGCGACGACAGCAAGAACCGATAATGAGTTATTGGGCGGGATGTCCACAGACCAAGGGTTTTATCTGTATGGCCACGTTAACATTGCACAGTTGCGTCAGGCAGTGCGCGAGGCTTGGCAGCGGATTGCCAGCGGAGAGTGGGATTTAGCTGTACATCCCCGCTGTGGCACGAATTTGTCGGTGGCAATGCTGCTAACGGCAGGACTTGCTGTTGGCATCAATTTAGCCCTGCCTCGCGGGCCCATTCTGCAACTTTTAGGTTTGGGTGCAGCGGCTGCTGCTGCGGCTCAGTTAGCCCCTGATGTGGGAGCTCTGGCTCAGCGGTACGTTACAACTGCTATTCCGTTTAATTTGAGTGTTGTTGATATTACTGTAAGTCACGACTTCTGGGGACGCGAAGCTCATTTTGTGCGGGTGCGTTGGGTTGAATAGTTGCACAGTATCAAGGGCGATCGATATATCTAACTCATCTGCGTTAATCTGTGTTTATCTGCCTGTATCTGCGGTCAAAAAAATAGAATTTTGCAACCGCAGATGACAAGGGATTGACGCGGATTCACGCAGATGAAAAGCATAGATATCTGAATAATTCCGATGCAGGGCGGATTTGATATAACTAATAACAATTAACTTATGACTTCTGGGTCATCCAAGCTCCTAAATGCGATCGGGATCTACTCCTAATTCTCGCAACCTCGCCGCCAATCTTTCAGCCCGTTGGCCCTGCTCATCAGCCCGTTGGCGCTCCACCGCAGCTTGCTGCTCAAGTTCCTGGAACCGAGCTTGTTCTGCTTTAATCAACCCTTCAACTAATGGCGGAGACAGTATTTCATTCACTGATAATGTCAGATTGGGAAATACTACAGATACCATTTGTTGCCCCGCCCTAAAATCTGTCTGGGTATAGATATCTTCACCTTCAGGAAAGGCTAAAACTCGCACCAATTCTTTGTTAGGTGTAGGGTCAATAATTACATATTCAGGTACGTTAGCTAGTTCGTACTCAGCTCGTTTAATCACATAATCGGCGCGCCGATTTTGACTCACTACTTCTATGACTAACAGGGGCTTTTCCTCAAAATCGAGGATACCAGAACCTGGTCTAGCAGCAGCTTGTTCCAAAAGACTTTGAGTGCAAACAACTACATCAGGAATCCGAGAGGTATCTTCTTCTGTTCTTACTCCCAGACCTGTTTTTGCTACTAAGTCAAGATTGTGTTCAGCTAGGTAACGCTGCAATTTGTAAACTAAGTATTCGCAAATTTTGATATGTAAAACTGTTGCGGTTGGCATCGGAATTAATTTGCCTTTGTACAGTTCATATTGTAGATCGGAATCAGTTTGATAAAATCGGTATTCTTCAAAGGTCAAGGTGGGTGAAGTATCAATTTGCTTTGATTCAACAACTGGCACTACAGATTGAGACATATCTTTTCACCGATGTCGATATAATTCTATTATATTCAATCTGCCTCGATCTGGGTGCATTTGCGGTTAAATATTCCCAATTTATCGCTCGCACTCGCCAGCAGAATTGTCAGAGAATAGTTGAATAGTGTAAAATCAACTTTGCGATCGCCCCGACAACTCGACCTCACCCTTCTTTACACCATCCGAGTTCCTATGTCAATCAAAAAGATTCTTTCCATAGCGCTGTTAATTTTCATCCCCATTTCCATCGCCGCTGAGTATTTGCACTGGGGCTCCCTCGCAGTTTTCATCACATCCGCTTTAGGCATTATACCTCTGGCGATTTGGTTGAGCACAGCAACAGAAGAAGTGGCGATCGTTACAGGCCCCTCCATAGGCGGCTTATTAAATGCAGTCTTCGGCAATGCTACGGAATTAATTATTGCAATAGTTGCCTTGAAAGCTGGCTTAATTGACATTGTGAAAGCCAGCATAACCGGTACAATTATCAGCAACTTGCTCTTAGTCATGGGATTTTCCATGCTGTTAGGAGGAATTCGCTACAAAGAACAAGAATTTAAGCCAATTATCGCGCGAGTGAACGGTTCGACAATGACTCTAGCAGTGATTGCCATCCTGCTGCCGACAATGGTAATTTACACATCCAATGGAGTCGAACCCGCAGCCATTCAGAATCTTTCCTTAATAACTGCGATCGTCCTAATTGCAGTTTACGCTCTAACTCTGCTATTTTCCTTAAAAACTCACAGCTATCTTTACGATGTGAGCTTACTAGAACTAGAGTCAGAAAATCCTCAAAATACCAAAGAGGAATCTACTGTACACAAACCGAATTTGTGGTTGTGGATAGGAGTGCTAGTTGCCTCAACTGTTGCTGTTGCTTTTGAATCAGAAATTTTCGTGGGTGTTGTCGAAGAAACTACCAAAGGATTGGGATTGACGCCACTGTTTACAGGGGTAATTCTGTTGCCGATTGTTGGCGGCGCGGCCGAGTATGTAACTGCGGTGGGAGTTGCCATGAAAAACAATATGGATTTGTCAGTTTCTGTCGCAATGGGTTCGAGTTTGCTAGTTGCTTTGCTGGTAGCGCCGGTGTTAGTAATTATCGGATTAATAATTCATCAGCCGATGGATTTAAACTTCAATCCTTTTGAAGTAGTTGCAGTTGCCATTGCCGTGACAATTGCTAATCTAATTAGTCTTGACGGGCGATCGAATTGGCTCGAAGGAGTGTTGCTTTTAGCAACATACATCGTGTTAGGAGCCGCATTTTACTTTCACCCCATTACTTGATTTCTCGTGGAACAGGCACTCCGACCTGTTCCACAAAAACTCAATTAATTTTCTTAACTGGTTCCTAGGCTCTGCCTGGTAACGAGTAATAACTTATCTTGTTTCTGGTTTGTTATTCCTCTTTGTCTTCTGGCCTGAATTAAATAAAATAATTTTTGGACAGAAAGTAGTTAAGGACAGCGACATTGTTGAACAGGAAAACACTCTTGTCTGCAACTTCTTTTTCTGCCTTTACGATCGCGACAATCAGAAGTATCCCGACATTCTACCTGATCTTGACAAATTTGCTGACGGGGAAAAGTACCTAAGTTTTGTATAGAAACTTCAGCCGTAAGCGCACCCTGTTCTATAACTTGGTCATTTTCTTTAATTTCATAGAGAAACTTATTTTCTCCCTCTAAAACCGAAAAAGTTCTTGTTTTGTGACTGTTACCCAACTTAAATCCAAAATCCTCGGAGAACTCACCTTTATTGTAACCTCGGTCTGTGTAAGGATAGGGATTAGTTTCCATGCCATCAGTCACATTTTTAATCATTACCCTTCTGTTAGGACCGGGAGGAGTCTTGCTGGAGACAAATCGAGCGCTTTGCGAATCAGGGGAGAAGACAGTACCGGCACACGGACCTACATATTCAGTGCGCTTAAATTGAATTAAATTAATATTAAAAGCGTTTTCGTTTTTGACCCTAAATTGTGCTTCGCTAGTCTGCTGGGCGCTAACTGTGAAAGCTGCTAGCGCCAAAAAAATTGCCCCCAGAAAAATAGCTAGAAATTTGATTTGTGGCCTCCCCGTAACAAATCTGGCGTGTTCCATCTCTCTCTACCTCTCAGTTGAATAGATAGCATTTTGTTTAGAAGTTATTTTAACTTGAGAGCTGATGTGTTGTCAAAGTAGATCCAATAGGTTTCTAGTGAGGACTTGAGTCTTTGATCCTGAGTTGCGAAAGGGAAAACTGAACTCCTGAGTGCGTGCGAACTTTGTGGAGTCAGGAATGAAGTCCTGAGTACGAACTTAACTACCAAGTTACTCGATCGCGCCATCTCTCTAAAAGCTTGTCCCCAATGCCCTGAACCCGCGCCACGTCGTCCAAAGAGGTGAAAGGTTGCTGTTTGCGCGCTGCAATAATTCTCTCGGCTAACTTCGGGCCAACCCCAGGCAAAGTTTCTAATTCTTCCTGAGTCGCGGCATTCAAATTAACTAACTTTTTTCCCGCAGCAATTTGAGGTTTAGCTGTCGCCGATTTTGATGCTGCTTGTAGTGAATCGCACTCTTTTTTCTTAGCGTCAATTCTCTGTTTGATTCGGGCGGGAATTCCCAAGGTTGCACCTTTGTAAAGCCGATCGAACTCCCGCTCAAAATGGGCTGCAACTACGGGACTCTCGATCGCCAGCAGCGTCTCGTCATTCCCGTGATTTGCAGCCTCACTCCAGTTGTGAGAACCTGTAAGCACCGTTTTGCCGTCCACAACGCCGAATTTGTGGTGCAGGCGATCGCCCATTGGTAACAGCGGGACTCCCACAGTAGTCAGTGGCTTTCTCCAAGGGCGATTGTCAGTTTCTAACCCGCAATCTTGCATCAAAGTCGCCCCCATCATATCCAACCCTTCACTGTAAGAGCGATAAATAAAATTAGAGTCAATTAAAGCTCGCACCGCAACTCCCCGGCTAGCTTCAATTTCCAAAGTATTTGACAACCGCTGAGCCGAAAATACAAACAATGCCAAATCGACCGACTTTTTCGCACTACCCAAAGTTCGATTTATCAAACTGTTAACGCTTTTTTCCCAAGGCAAAGTCTGGGAGGTCGGCGAAAATTGCACCGCAATTGTCGAATTCCCTACTCTTACTTTTTGCACTTGACGAAACGGCTTTTTGATGCCAAACTTGCTGTCCGGTTTTCCTCCGGGCCCGTCGCCCCACATGAGGTTAAATTCTTGAGTAAATAGTTGCGCTATTTGAACATTTTCAATTCTCACCAAATTGTTCGCATTGCCGCGACTTGCTGGTGTCTTGAAATCGCCATGTATATCACTTGTGGTAAAATTAGCAGAAGTGACGATTACGGTTTTGCCATCAATTACCACAAATTTGTGGTGCATCAAACCGCTGCCTTTACTGCCGTCAGCAGTGTCATCAATTACAGGAATACCCGAATCCTTGACAATTACCAAAGCATCATTTTGCTTGATTTCATCGGCAGTCAATTTACCGTCTTTATTGCGATCGGCAAGTTGGACAAATTCGCTATAACGATCGCGCTCTCTTTCCGGTAATTTCGCTAACTCCTGACCTCTAAAATCGCTCCAAGGGCGACTATACATATGTTCAACAATTAATCTCACTTTAATTCCCGATCGCTGTCGATCGGCCAAAACCCTCGCAATACTGGGCAAGCGAAACTCCTGAACCGCTACATCTACCGTCGATCTAGCACTGGCGATCGCCACAGCGACCAATTTTTCCAAATCATCTCCAGGTCTAGTTTGCTGGCGGTAAGGCTCTGTATAACTCGAAGCGATCGACTGATTGAAGTATACTTGCAACAAGGGGTCTTGAGGCAATGGAGCCAGACTGAGAGGTAAATTCTGCACGTCTTGCTTTGTTTGTCCGCAGCCCGCCAGATTGATCGCCACCAGCCCAGCACAACACAAACCGAGTAAATGATAATAAAATACAGTCACAAAATTTTAAACAAAATAGAGGTTATTAGCCGAACCAAAGTTCAAAGTTATTGGATCAAGTAAAGTTACAACTTATTAAATTTATGCAAGGGAACAGATTTTACGTCTTGTAGAACTGCCTCGATGCCGGAAGCATCACTGGTAGGGTAGCAGCATTCAGGGGCGTGGGTCAAACCCTATACCGCTGCTTTATGGCTAAAAGAAAAACAATTTTTCCGTGCGGTCACAAAGGATATGGTAAAGCGTGCCATCGCTGCACGCAAGAGTTGGTGGCGCAGCAGCATTACGTTGAAGTGCTGGCAGAAAAACAAACCAAAAAACAAGAGAGGGAAGCATCATTTGCTAGAGATATCATCGATCTCAGAGGCCTGCCCGACCACGTAGTTACTAAAGCCCGGTCAATTATAGCAGCTTTGGGCGACAATAAGAATTACAGAGATTTCGGCGGCAAACGCCTGCGTCACAACCGTTTAATAATCAGTATTCCTGTAACTCGCAACTACAGAATGCTGTGTGAAGATTGCGGCACTTTCTTAATTCCCCAAAAAGTATTGTCCCACGAAGACTACAACGTCTGCAAACCAGGAAGTCATTAGTCAGTTGACAGTTGGCAGTTGACAGTTGACAGCTTGCAAGAGAGAAGGGTTGGGAGTTGAGAGTTGACTGTTGGGAGTTAGGATTTGACAGTTGTGAGTTGGCTTGGCCGTTATTAGTTGGCAATTGGCGGTTGCGATCAGTCATAATTTAACAATCATGAGTCATGAGTCAATAATCATTTATGCCTTTAGGATAAGTGCCTTATTCATTAGGTAGTCAATCATTCATTATTAGTTCGTCATTTAATTAAAGCCATGCAAATTTATCTCGACTATAGTGCTACAACGCCGACACGCCCAGAAGCGATTCAAGCCATGCAAAAAGCTCTCACTCAGCAGTGGGGAAATCCTTCCAGCTTGCACGAGTGGGGACAAAGGGCTGCGACAGCTTTAGAATTAGCAAGAATGCAGGTTGCTAGCTTGATTAACGCGCTACCGGAATCGATAATTTTTACGAGTGGTGGCACTGAAGCGGACAATTTGGCAATTATGGGAATTGCCCGTCTTTATACAAAGCCGCAGCATATTATTATCTCCAGCGTAGAGCATTCCGCAGTAGCAGAACCGGCGCGACAACTCGAACATTTGGGATGGGAAGTGACGCGCCTACCGGTGGATAAATTTGGGCGAATTCACCCTTTGGATTTGCAAGAGTCGCTGCGATCGAATACAGTGTTAATTTCAATCATTTACGGACAAAGCGAAGTTGGCACGCTGCAACCAATTGAGGCATTAGGACAAATTGCGCGCGATCGCAATATCATGTTTCATACCGACGCAGTTCAAGTTGCCGGCAAGCTGCAAGTTGACGTACAGAAACTGCCCGTAGACTTGCTTTCTCTTTCGAGTCACAAACTTTACGGGCCACAAGGTTCCGGGGCGCTTTACGTGCGTCCGGGAGTTGAATTAGTGCCAATGTTAAGCGGTGGTGGCCAAGAATTGAAAATGCGTTCCGGGACACAAGCGCTGCCGGCAATCGTCGGTTTTGGGGTGGCGGCGGAGTTAGCATTGCAGGAAATAGATGTGGAAACACCGAGGTTAATTGGATTGCGCGATCAACTTTTTGACCGATTATCCCACATACCCAGTTTAGTACCAACTGGTGATCGATATTGTCGGCTGCCGCACCACGTCAGTTTTTGCATAATCTCCCCTTCCTCCCGCCCTTACCAGCAGAGAGATACAGGGCGAATCACAGGCAAAACTCTAGTGCGGCAGCTAAATTTAGCAGGAATTGGCATTAGTTCCGGTTCTGCTTGTAGCAGCGGCAAACTAACTCCCAGTCCGATATTATTAGCAATGGGATATGACGAAATCGGCGCAGTGGGTGGAATTCGCTTGACTCTAGGACGAGAAACCACAGAAGCTGATATCGATTGGACAGTAATTGCGATCGAGCAAATTGTGGATAGATTAATGCCAAAGGTAGCATTATCTAGGCGTTAGCAGGAAGAAAAGTCTGCGGTTACAATTCCCAAGAAACCGGGTCTTTTCCCATCTCATCCCAATCTAACGAAGTATTCCCATAAAAACCCGGTTTCGACGCATCCACCTCTCCCAGACTAAACGAAATTCATCTGCGTCCATCAGCGTACATCCGCCGACATCTGCGGTTAAAATTCCCAAGTGAAGTAACTCAGAAAACCCACCCCAAGCATGATAAAATAAATCCCGGTGTTATTCACAACTCCCCACCATGGACGAAAACCGCGCCCAAGCCTATCTGCAATTAATTCACACCCTGCTGAATGCCCCCAACGGAGACGAAGCGCAAATATTACAGGATAACTCAGAATTACTCGATCGCGGATTTCTGGAAACGTGCGAGTTAGTAGCATCAACCTTGGCAGAACAAGGAGGGGAAAATGGCGCTAAATTCCTCCGACATCTAGCTAGTTACCTAGCGCCGCTCATAGATATGAACGATGACGTAGATAGCAATAACTCTGCCAGTGAAAATTTCCAAGAGTATGCAAATTTTTTCCTAGAATTATTGCAAGCCGAACAAGATAGCAACGGGGATATAGCAGTAATTTACCCTATGCTGGAAGGGCGACAACATCTCCTTAATGCTACTTTTGCCGAGACTTTACAGCAAGTGGCGCCGAAGTTAATTGCCGGCGAAAACTCAGAAACAATTAGCTCAATTATCGGTCTTCTTGAAAATTTGAGTATTCATATTAGTGACTTTCCCAGTGGGAATAGAGCGAATAATATTGAAATTGCCATTACTGGTTATCAAATGGTTTTAAATAATCGCGAACCTGGTAGTGAAAAATGGACGCAAACCCAAAATAATCTAGCTACTGCCTACAATAACAGAATCAACGGTTCGCTGGCCCAAAATCTGTAAGGGGTAAAAACCAGGCGGTTGAAAGAGACTGTTGGCGAATGTCTGAGGGGTTTCACCCCTCAGACATCGCCGTCCTGAATAGGCAGAATGATTGTGT